>JBKPDO010000308.1:0-5027 GCA_046727955.1 bacterium
GGCGTGGGGGGAGCGAGCTCCCCCCACATGGATCGGGGCCGTGGCCAGTTAGCGGTGAGTCCGTCCCGGCAAGCCGCCTCCTCACGGTTCCCATGGCACAGGCGCTCTTGGGGGGCGTGGGGGGGAGCGAGCTCCCCCCCACATGGATCGATGACCCCAGCGAGTGGCCCATCTAGATACGGGTCCAGTAGTGCCTATCCCAACGGCTCTGCCAGGCTCGTGCCCTCTTCGGCGACCATGCCGACCAGGCGGCGGTCGCGGAACCAGGGGCGCAGGCTCAGATGAGCCGGAGGCAGGTGCCGGTACAGCAGCACGCCCTGGCCTGGCGCGATGCGGCGCAGCGTCTCCGCCGGCGAGGGGTAGCGGGTGCGCAGCGGCTCACCCTCCTTCTCCGGGGCTGCGCGCGGGGCGGCGAGCGTGCGGACGGTGTCGTCCTCGAGCAGGTGCGACAGCAGGGCCAGGGTGGCCTGGTCGGTGATGCCCGACAGGATGATCTTGGCCCGGTGGTTGTTGAGGAGCACCTCGGCCCGGTCGCCGTAGCGCGTCTGCATCTGGCTCACGTGCCGGAAGATGGTGACCAGCTGCACCCCGCGGTTGGCCGCGGTCGAGGCGTACACGTCGAGCTGTGGCAGCGCGGCCGAGGTCGCCGCGTCGTCCAGCACCACCAGCAGCGGCGGGTCCAGCGGCCGCCCGAGCTGGCTGGAGCGCTCGTAGGCCAACTCGATCACGTCCTGCACCAGCGCCACGAATACCGGCCCGAGCCGGCGCTGCTCGTGCGCGGGCGCGCAGACGTAGGCGGTGTTGGCGCGCCCGTCCAGCAGGCGCTCGGCGGAGAGCTGAGTGGTCAGCACGCCCTCGCGGACCGCCGGGTCGGTGTAGGCGGAGATCACCGTGAGCACCGCGGCATACGCCTGGCTGCGGTGCTGCTCGGTCAGGCTCGAGATGAGCTGCATGGCGTCGCTGGCCGCGGGCTCGCCGGCGACGCTGAGCGCCGCCGACACCTCCGCCCGCTCCTGCCGCTGCACCCAGCGGACCACGTCACCCATGGACCGGTCCGAGGTCGCCGCCGCCAGCAGCAGGGCGGCCAGCAGGGTCGCGGCCGCGTTGTGGACGAAGTCGGCGTCGGGCGTGCCCTGCCCCGCGCCGCGGCCGGCGTCCACCAGCGAGCGGCCCATGCGGTAGGCGCCCTCCCAGTTGAAGCAGCGGCTCAGCGGCGACCAGGTAGAGGCGTCCAGCCCGGTGACCCCGGCCGGGTCATACAGGTACACCTCGCCCTTGTGCCAGCGCTGGGTCATGGTGTGCCGGATCAGGTCCGCCTTCATGCAGGCGGCCAGCACCGGGCCCTCCCACTCGAGCACCGCCGGCACTGCCAGGCCGCTGGTCTTCTGGCTCTGCGCCGGGCCGATGGCGATCACCGACTGCAGCCGCTCGGCGGCGACCAGGCGCCCGCTGATACGGCCGAGCACCACCCGGCCGGGCTGCGCGCCGCGCACGTACAGGTCGCGGAACAGCTGCGGCCGCGCCCAGCCCCCCGGCGCGGTCGAGCCGCCGGCCGGGGCGGCGGGGTGCTGCACCGTCACGGTCGTGCTCAGCCGCCGGCGCAGGATGCGGAACAGCTGCATGAGGTACATGTAGGCGACGGTGCACAGCAGCAACAGGATCGCCAGGATCAGGTAGAAGCTGACCGGGCCCGGCAGCAGTCCGCGCACGCCCGCCGGCCAGGCGGCGGCCGGGTTGGCCGGCGTGCGGAAGACCCGCACCACCACCGCGCCCATGTCAGTGAGGGAGACTCGCGGCCAGGTGCCGCCGGAGTGGAGGAAGCCGGCCACCTCGCCGACCCCCCACAGCAGGAAGGTGGCCCCGAGCAGCACCGAGACCCCGATGAGCAGCATCTGCTCGGCGCTGCTCTGGCGTTTGACCGGTGGCTTGCTGGCCATGTCAGTCCACCATCCCGGTTACGAGGCGCCTTCGGCGGCCTCGGGAGCGCCCTGCTGCGCCGCCCAGGGCGCCGAGCGCGGGTCCATGTTGGCGTCGGTGTCGACGATCTCCCGTTCGATCACGCCCTCGATGCGGTGCTGCACGATGAAGGACCGCCGCCCGACCCGCCACAGCGCCTCCCCCCGCTCCAGCATGGGGATCTGGTCGCACTCGGTCTGGGTCAGGCCGAGCAGCTCGCGGGCCTGCTCGACCTCGCCCGGCGACTGCCGGTAGATGACCCGCGTCTCGGAGTCCTCCAGCAGCCCCTTGGCGAGCTGGACCTGCTCGCTGCCGGCGTCGCCGGCGGCGGTGAGGTCGGACAGGCGGTGCATGACGGCGATGTTCTGCACGCCGTACTGGCGCGCCAGCTTCCAGCTCTCGCGCAGCCAGCGCGCGATCGCCAGGTGCCGCAGCACCACCCAGGCCTCGTCGAGCACCACGATGCGCCGCACGCCGTCGTCGCGCGCCCACGACCCCTGCAGCCACGCCGCCGTGCAGGCCATCAGGATGGGCCGCGCCTCGTCCTTGACCTCCCGCAGGTTGAACACCACCAGGCGGCCGGACAGGTCGAAGTCGGTGGAGGTGGGGCCGTCGAACATGCCGCGCAGGTCGCCGGAGCCCATGCGCCGCAGGCTGAGGGCGAGCTGGCGCCCGTCCTCGGCCAGGCGAGCGGTCGAGGTGCGCAGCTCGTGCGCGGTCGCGTCCGAGGGCTCCAGCAGCCGGTTGACGACCTGCGGGACGGTCGGCTGCGCCCGGTGGTTGCCCGCCTCCACCACCGCCTCGTGGTGCGCCCGCTCCAGGCACGCCTCCTCTTCCGGCCGCAGGTTCCGCCCCAGCATCACCCCGGCGATCGACCGCAGCAGCGCGAGCTGCGCGTCGCCCGCGATCATCGGGTCGAGCGGGTTCAGCCGGAGCGTCCCCCCACTCTTGAACCGGATCGGCTCGACCCCACAGAAGCGCGCCAGCCGCTCGTACTCACCCTTTGGATCGATAATCCACGCAGTTCTCCCAAAGAGCATTTGTCTCCATAAAAACGTCTTAACAAGACTACTCTTCGCATAACCGATCTGCCCGATAACGAGCATATTGGGCCCGGTGATCTCACGTCCGTACAAAGACCAGCAATCGTAGCAAAATGAGCCACCGAAGACATCTCGACCAATATAGACGCCATCGCTGCCGAGCCCACCTTCAGACACAAATGGATAGGCGGCCTGGAGGTGTGCCGTCGTTACGCGGTGGGCCGGTCGGCGCGGCTTGATCCTCATTTCAACCCACGGCACATTGGGAGGGTGTAAGAAAAGCTGATGTCCTGCTCGCCGTCGCAGCGCTGGATTTCGAGGCGGGACTGGCCGGCGGCGTGCTCGACCTCGCCGCAGGCGGCGGCCAGCTCCTCGGTATTGTCGGCCGTGACGGTGATGTAGCCGGAGAAGCGCACGTCGGCGTGGCCGTCGGCCAGCTCCTGCTCGCGGCGGGCGACCGCCTCCGCCTGGTTGCGGCGCTTGGCCGTGCCGATGAAGCCCAGCTTCTGGCGCAGCTCCTCGTCGGCCACGTCGGCGGTCTTGGCGAACCCGACCGCGCGCATCGCCTTCAGCGGCGGCACCGGCTCCATCGTCACCGAGACCGTGCGCATGCAGCGCGTCTGCACCAAAAGCGGCGCCAGGAAGTCCGGGCCGACCTCGATGCGCGGCCACTCCGCGACCCAGAAGGTGGCGTGCACCACGTCATTGGTGCGGTAGTAGCTCCAGTGCGTCGAGGTGCGCTGCGGCCAGGCGTTGCGGGCGCTGACGCCGTCCTCGCGGCTGGGGTCCACGGTGGCCAGCCGCGCCAGGTTGGTCCGCGCGTGCGGGTCGTAGGCCAGCCGGATGGTGGCCGCAAGCCGGCGCGGGCCGAGCGCGTGGAGCACCTCCACCTCGGCCTGCTCCAGCCGCCGGGCCATCGTGTCCAGCTCCCGTGCCAGCACCATGCAGGCGCCGGTGTCCTTGCCGCCGGCCTGCTTGATGGCCTTGGCGGCCTTGCTGGCCGACAGCTGCAGCGCGATGTACAGCTCGTGCTGCTCGGTTACCGGGCCGGCGGCCTGCGTCAGCCGCAGGTAGCTCTGCAGCGGCAGCGCGTCCAGCCCGATGCTGGGGTCCAGCGCGTCGCGCAGGTAGCGGTTGAGCGCGTTCCGGTCGTCGGGCACGGTGCGCTCCAGCCACTGGATGCGCGAGATCGGGCTGCCCTCGCGGGCCAGGCCGGACACGACCATGGCCCAGCCGGCCAGCCGCTGGGCCTTGTCTTCGGGATCCAGCAGGACGAAGGAGCGGGCGCGCGCCTGGATCACCGCCGTGTAGGTGCCGTTGGAGCGGTCGGCCAGGACGCCCAGCTCGACTCCCCGGAACGGGAAGGCGAGCAGCTCCACCCTGCCAATCGAGTCGGGCGGGCGCACAGGGATCTCACCCCCTTTGAAGCGGGTGCCGGCCTCCGGCGCGCCAGAGCGCCAGCGGTCACGTCCGAGCAGCTTGCGGCCGAAGAACGCGGTCACGACCGGGACCCACTCGTTCAGGGTTCTACCTCCAAAGGGAACAAAGCTCGCCAGCCCGCCAACCGACAGCAGCAACGCGCCGAGGGCGAGCCCCGCGCCGTTGCGCAGCGTCTCCACCACGATGATGGTGATCAGCACCGACATGCCGAGCACCAGCAGCTGCCCCGGCCGCATCGTGCCGATCAGGCCGCGCCGCTCCAGCGGCCCGAAACGGTAGCGGATCTCGCTGTAGCTACGCATCAGAGCCATCCGGCGCCGGCGACAGGCCCGGCTTCAGCGGACGCGGCACGCCGCTGCCGCCGGCGCTCGCCCCGCCGGAGCCGCCCGAGCCGGCGCCGCCCGACCCGGCGCCGCCCGACCCGTTCGATCCCGGAGAGCTGGCCGCCGGTGCCACCGGCACTGCCGGCAGCGGCCTGGTCACTGCGTGGTCGGGCGCCGGCGAGCCGCCCACGTCCGGTGTCATGGCGTTGAAGCCCGAGGTGACGCGGCTGCGGGCGGCGGCCACCGACGAGCTGGCCGCCTTGGC
>JBKPDO010000309.1:0-13073 GCA_046727955.1 bacterium
GCCCGCGGCGCCGGAGCGACCCGCCGAGCGACCCGCCCAGCGACCCGCCGAGCGACCCGCCCAGCGACCCGCCGAGCGACCCGGCGGCGCAGCGGACCGTGGGGTGCCCGCCGAGCCGGAGCGCCCCGACGGGGCGGTGCCGCTGCGGGGGGCGGCGGCCACGATCGTCAGGGCAATGGAGGCGAGCCGTGAGGTGCCCACCGCCACCTCCTTCCGGGTCGTGCCCGCCCGGCTGCTCGAGGTCAACCGCGACGTCCTCAACGGGCACCTGCGCCGCCGCCGCGGCGGCAAGGTCAGTTTCACCCATCTCATCGGCTACGCCGTCGTCAAGGCCGTCAAGGCCATGCCCGCCATGAGCTCCATCTACGTCGAGCGCGACGGCAAGCCGAGCGTCCGGCGGCCCGAGCACGTCAATCTCGGCCTGGCCGTGGACGTCAAGCGCCCCGACGGCTCGCGCACCCTGCTGGTGCCCAACGTCAAGGCCGCCGACACCCTGGACTTCGCCGCCTTCGTGCGCGCCTACGAGGAGCTGATCAGCAAGGTCAGGAGCAACAAGCTCACCGTCGACGACTTAGCCGGCACCACGGTCACCATCACCAACCCCGGCACCGTCGGAACAGTGATGTCGGTACCGCGGCTGATGGCGGGTCAGGCGGCCATCGTCGGGGTAGGCGCCATCGGCTATCCCGCCGAGTACCAGGGAGCCGACCCCGAGACCCTCAACGAGCTCGGCATCGGCAAGACGGTGACGCTGACCTCCACCTACGACCACCGCGTGATCCAGGGCGCCGAGAGCGGCGAGTTCCTCGCCACGGTGCACCGGCTGCTGCTCGGCGAGGACAGCTTCTACGACGAGGTCTTCCGCAGCGTGGGCGTGCCGTACGTGGCGGTGCGCTGGCACCAGGACCGGCGCGCCGGTCAGGACGCGCTCGAGACATCCGAGAAGCAGGCCCGCGTCTACCAGCTCATCAACATTTACCGGGTGCGTGGGCACCTGATCGCCAACCTCGACCCGCTCGGGACCAAGTCGCCCACGATGCATCCCGAGCTGGACCCCGCCTCCTACGGCCTCACCATCTGGGACCTGGAGCGCCCGTTCCTCACCGGCGGCGTCTCGCCCGAGCGGGAGCTCCCGCTGCGGGAGATCCTGCGCATCCTGCGCGACGCCTACTGCCGCACGGCCAGCTTCGAGTACATGCACATCTCGCAGCCTGACGAGAAGTCCTGGATCCAGCAGCGCGTCGAGGTCGCGCCGGCCAACCTACCCGAGGAGGACCAGCGCCAGATCCTTCACAAGCTCATCGAGGCGGAGGTATTCGAGCGCTTCCTGCACAACAAGTACGTGGGACAGAAGCGCTTCAGCCTGGAGGGCGCCGAGAGCCTCGTCCCCATGCTGGACGGGACACTGGACCGGGCGGCCGACGCCGGCATGGAGAGCGTGGTCATCGGCATGGCCCACCGAGGGCGGCTCAACGTGCTTGCCAACACCGTGGGCAAGAGCTACAGCGAGATCTTCTACGAGTTCGAGGGGCACCTGGACCCGGCACTGTCGCAAGGCTCCGGGGACGTGAAGTACCACCTGGGCGCGAGCGGCAAGCACACCGCCCGCTCCGGCCGCGAGGTCCGGGTCGAGGTGGCCTCCAACCCAAGCCACCTCGAGGCGGTCAACCCGGTGGTCGAGGGGCTGGTTCGGGCCAAGCAGGACCTGCTGGACCGGGGCGAGGAAGCGCCGGTGCTGCCGCTGCTGATCCACGGCGACGCCGCCTTCGCCGGCCAGGGCGTGGTGGCCGAGACGCTCAACCTGTCGCAGCTGCGCGGCTACCGCACCGGCGGGACCGTGCACGTGATCGTGAACAATCAGCTCGGCTTCACCACCAGCCCGGACTACGGGCGTTCGTCGACCTACGCGAGCGACGTCGCGAAGATGATCCAGGCGCCGATCTTCCACGTGAACGGCGACGATCCCGAGGCCTGCGTGCGGGTCGCCCGGCTCGCCTTCGACTACCGGCAGGCGTTCAAGAAGGACGTCGTCATCGACATGTGGTGCTACCGCCGCTTCGGGCACAACGAGGGCGACGAGCCCGCCTTCACCCAGCCGCTGATGTACGACCGTATCAAGGGCCGCCCGAGCGTCCGCAAGCTCTACACCGAGGCGCTGGTCAACCGCGGCGACCTCTCGCTCGAGGACGCGGAGAAGTGGCTGGAGGCGTTCCGCCACCGCCTGCAGCAGGCGTTCGACGACTTCCGCGAGGACGGCGGCGGCAAGGCACCCGAGGTCGAGCTGGAGCGGCCAGCGCCGATGGCGGCCGACCCGGCCGTGGCCACGGCCGTCGAGCGTGGCCGCCTCGACCAGATCGTGGAGCGCCTCACGACCGTTCCTGACGGCTTCCACGTCCATCCCAAGCTGACCAGGTGGCTCGACGACCGCCGCCGGGCGCTCGAGACGAACGCGGTCGACTGGTCGCTGGCCGAGGCGCTGGCCTTCGGCTCGCTGCTCGAAGAGGGCCGCATGGTTCGGCTGACCGGGCAGGACACCCGCCGCGGCACCTTCAGCCAGCGCCATTCGGTCCTGGTTGACCAGCAAAACGGCGAGCAGTACACGCCGCTGGCCAACCTGGGGCCGGGCCAGGGACGCTTCTTCGTCTACGACAGCCTTCTGAGCGAGTTCGCCGCGCTCGGCTTCGAATACGGCTATTCGGTGGCCAACCCCGATGCGCTGGTGCTCTGGGAGGCGCAGTACGGCGACTTCATCAACGGCGCGCAGATCGTCGTGGACCAGTTCATCGTCGCCGCCGAGGAGAAGTGGGCGCAGAAGTCCGGCCTAGGGTTGCTGCTCCCCCACGGCTTCGAGGGGCAGGGACCGGAGCACTCAAGCGCGCGGATCGAGCGCTTCCTGCAGCTTGCGGCCGAGGACAACATCCAGGTGACGTGGCCGACGACCGCCGCCCAGTACTTCCATCTCCTGCGCCGGCAGGCGCTGCGCGCGGCGCGCAAGCCGCTGGTCGTGCTGACGCCGAAATCGCTGCTGCGGCTGCCGGCGGCCCGCTCGAGAGTGGACGAGCTCAGCGCCGGCCGCTTCAACGAGGTCCTGCCCGACCCGGCCCAGCCGGACCCCGGCAAGGTGCGGCGGTTGCTTCTGGCCAGCGGCAAGGTCTTCTACGACCTCGACAAGCGGCGCCGGGACGCCAGCCTTGACGGCGTCGCCATCGTGCGGCTCGAACAGCTCTATCCCTTCCCGGCGCTCGAGATCCGCCAGCAACTCGACGCCTACCCCGAGGCCGGGCCGCCGCTGTGGGTCCAGGAGGAGCCCGACAACATGGGGGCCGGGCGCTACCTGCGGCTCGCCTTCGAGCGCACCCTCGGGCTCGACCTGGCCGTGGTCAGCCGGCCGGAGGCGGCCGCGCCCGCGACCGGCAGCCCCTCGATCCACCAACGGCAGCAGGAGGACCTACTCGACCAAGCCCTCGCCGCGAACTAAGGTAGGCGCCAAGACACCGGCGCCCGCTGCCCCAAAGGAGGCGATTGCCATGAAGGTCCGGCAGGTGGCGAGCAGCGCGGTGGTAACGGTGGGGCCGATGCAGTCAATGCGCCAGGCGGCGCAGCTGATGGCCACGCACCGGGTGGGGTCAGCGGTGGTACAGGACGCCGAGCACCTCGTCGGCATCCTGACTGAGCGCGACGTGCTCAACGCGGTCGCCACCGGGGCGGAGCCCGAGGACGTTGCGGTGCAGGAGATCATGACCTCTGACGTGGTCACCGTCGGGCCTGACTGGGACCTGGTGGAGGCCGCCGGCGAGATGGCCCGGCGGCGCATCCGCCACCTCGTGGTCTACGACGGCGGCCAGCTCCTCGGGGTCCTGTCCGTTCGCGACGTGCTGCCGGCGCTGCTCTCGGCCGACCAGCGCTCCGGCTGATCGGGCGCTCCGGGTCCTCGACACGGCCGCGCGTCCTTGACCACCGAGCGCTCGGGCTCCACCATCCCCGCGCTGCCATAGTCGGCGGCATCAACCAGGAAGCCGCCTGGGACCAGGTGTACCTGGTCCCAGGCGGCTCAGGGAAGGGTCTCGGCGGCCTACTTCCAACCGGTGATGTCGAGGATGACTCCCTTGCCGCTAATGTTGTGCTGGACGCTGACGTAGAAGTGCTCTCCGCTGGCGTCGAAGATCCCGCCGGTCCATTCGGCGGTGAGGTCGTTCAGCGACGCGATCCGGATGCAGCCATCACTCTGCAGGTTCGCGTCGCTGCCATCGGGCAGGCAGTCCCACAGGTCATTGTTGTGCGGGCCCTGCAGCGCGGTGTTGGTATCGGCGTCCTCGTGGATGATCACGTTGCCGCCCTCGGGCTGGAAGGCGACGTTGTCGGGCATGGCGAAGGCCGGGCTGCCCGGGACGAACAGCTGTACCTCGGGGACGGCGCTGCCGGCCGCGGCCTGCTGCAGTGAGCCGTCGGTGACGCAGGTGATCTCGCCCCAGTTCTGCGCGCCCTCGTCGCCAGTGTTGGAGCCGCAGAAGCGCACGCGCGAGGCGGCCGCCGCGTCGGGGTCGATGTCGATGTCCTCGGGACGGTAGTAGCCGGTCAGCCGTAGCGGGCCCGCCTGAGCGCGGAGGTCGGGGTCGGGCGCAGCCGGGACCGGGATCCAGCGGCCCTGCGCGAACTCGCTGCCCTGACCCTCATGCGTGTTGCCGCCGACCCGCAGGCCGAAGATGCTGCCGGCGACCAGCGGCGACTGCCCGAGATTGCTGATCGGGCCGGCGGCGGGGTCGCGAAGCTGGCTCGGGACGAACTTGTAAATCGAGCCGCCTGCGGCTCCGTTGATCGGCGCCAGCTCGTCACCGTAGTAGACGACCCCGTTCGGGTAGATGGCCTGGCCCTCGAAGGAGAGCCGCCCGAGCGCCGGCCGAGGAGTCAGGTTGGCCGCGCCGGTGCCGCCGCTGAACGTGCCGGTCGCCCGGTTGAGCGTAACCCCGGTGGTGCTCAGCGGATCGATCAGCTCGTACACCCGGCCGCCGTTGGGACCGCCGCCCGCCTCCTCGGCGAACAGGATCGTGCCCCAGGGGGTGCGCCGTGCCGGGTCACAGGAGGTCGTCCCGGTCACGATCGTTGCCACCGCGCCGGTTTGAATGTTGATGCGCACCAGGCCCGGGGCCGCCGTGCCTTCCTCGTTGCAGGTGATCAGCCACTGGGGCTGCTTGTCGTCAGGCCACAGGGCCGACATGTCGAGGTTCGGGGGAGCGACGCCCTGGGTCACCACCCGCGCCTTGAGGCTCTTGGCCAGTGTGGCCAGCCGCCGTCCGTCGGCCTGTGCCTCAGCAGCGCTGATCGAGGCGGTGGACGACCGATCGAGGGGGCCGGAAACGCCGAATAGCCGGTTCGATTCGGACCCCAGGCGATCCTGGACGAACTGGCCGAAGTCCGTCCCGGCCATCGCCATGCCGCCGATGAGCGCGACAGCACTGAAGGCCGCGACGAGCGCCGCGAGTCGTTTCTTCAAAGGGGGATTCCTCTCTGCATCGGGCGCGGCCACCTCGCCGCGCAGACCGCCCCAGACGCTCTCCCATGAAGCTGGCACCTGGCTGGCACGCGGGTGGCGCGCCGTGTGACCTTTGCTGAACTCTCGCCGACGGACTGGGGACAATTAGAAGTTTCGCGCGCGGGGCCTGCTGTTGGCGAATTCGCCGGATGTCCACACCCGGAGCGCCCGACAGCCCATCCGCGGCGCTGTACCTGCGGCTTGGGACTGTGCTATGCCTCGCGCAGTGGGCAGGCGCCGCGCCGCCCGATAGCGTCCCGGAGGGCAGCAGCGATGGAGCTGGAGGAAATTCTCTCGCGGATCGCCGCCGACGGCGTCGAGTTCGTGCGCTTCGAGCAGACCGACCTGCACGGCATCTCACGCTCCAAGACGATCCCCAGCAAGCACGTCGCCGCGTTCGCCCAGAACGGGCTCAACTTCCTGCTCGGCCAGCTCGGCCTCGACGCCCAGGGTGGCGTCGCCCCCGGCACCGGCTACCTCGAGGAGCGCGGCTTCCCCGACTCCAAGCTGTTCCCCGACCTGGAAACCTACGCGGTGCTGCCCTGGGCCGACGCCACCGCCCGCCTGCTCTGCAACCCCCACTTCTTCGACGGCACCCCAGCCGGCGCCTCGCCCCGCCTGGCCGTGCAGCGGCTCACCAAGGCGCTGGCCGACGAGGGCTACCAGCACCTGTCCGGCTACGAGTACGAGCTGTACCTGGTGCGCGCCGAGGACCGCCAGCCGCCGTTTTCTGGCATCCAGATCTTCGCCACCCTGCGCAACAACTTCGACGAGGCGTTCATGGGCGAGGTGCTGCGCGCTCTGCCCCAGGTCGGCGTGGACGTCATCACCGCCAACGCCGAGTACGGCCCCGGCCAGATGGAGATCAACTTCGCCCCCGCCATCGGGGTGGCAGCGGCCGACCAGGCCTTCACCTTCAAGAACGGCATCAAGGAGATCGCCCGCCGCTACGGCTACATGGCCTCGTTCATGACCAAGCCGTACGCCGACCAGAGCGCCTGCGGCTGCCATCTGCACGAGAGCTTGCTCGACCTTGAGACCGGCCGCAACGCCTTCGCCACCGACGACACCACCCCCGGCAAGCTCTCGGACCTGGGCCGCTGGTGGGTCGGCGGCCAGCTCGCCCACCTGCCCGCCCTGACCGCCTTCTTCGCCCCGACCGTCAACTGCGGCAAGCGCTACAAGCAATGGTCGTTCGCGCCGGTCAACTCGACGTGGGGTCTGGAGAACCGGTCGGTCGCCATCCGCGTCAAGGGCCTGGCGGGCGCCGGGCTGCACACCGAGAACCGCGGGCCCTGCGGCGCGTCGAATCCGTACCTGGTCGGCGCCGCCGCCATCGCCGCGGGGCTGGACGGCATCCGCAACCGCATCGAGCCGCCGCCGGCGACCGAGGGGCTGGCCTACGGCATGGACGGGCCCACGCCGATCCCGACGCGGCTTGAGGCGGCCCTTGACGAGCTGGAGAAGGACGCGGTGCTGCGGGGGCTCATGGGCGAGGAGCTGATCCACCTGTTCCTGGCGGTCAAGCGCCACGAGATCGCCAAGGCCACCGAGCACGCCCGCGACTACACCGCCGACGACTGGACCACCAGGGTGGACGACTTCGAGGTCGCCGAGCTGTTCGAGTTCCTGTAGTGATTCCTGAGTCCTCGAGCATGTCGACGGCAGGTCAGACCGGCGTGACGGCGGCGAGATCTGCTCGCAGTCCGGGGGCAAAGGACCGCAGTGCAGTTGAGCCGTCGCGGTCGACCTGCTGCATCCAGTCGACCAGATGTTGACCTTTCAGGCGCGGTCCCAACGACCGTCGCGCTGCCACGGCTGACCACCCGGCGATCCAAAGGCACCCCGGCTGCGAGGCCGGAGTCATTGACAAGGGCTTGGTTTACATTCAAACTTTCTTGTGCAATGCGCGAGCTGCTGTACCTGGACCGATTCGAACAGGCTGAGGCGCTGCTCAAGCCGCAGCGCATCGAGGTGCTGCGGCAACTCGCCGAGCCACGCTCGTGCACAGAGGTCGGCGCGCGGCTCGGCCAGACACCGCAGCGGGTCTACTACCACGTCAGGCGCCTAGTGGACGCCGGCCTGGTCACCCAGGTGTCCGAACGCCGCGTCCGCGGCATCCACGAAGGCATCTACCAGGCCAGCGCCCGCTCTTACTGGCTGTCGCCCAAGCTGGTGGGCACCATCGGTCGCCGCCGCGCCCAGGACGAGCTGAGCCTTGGCTACCTGCTCAACCTGGTCGAAGAGGTGCAGGCCGACCTGGCCCGACTCGATCGGACCGCCACGGAGCTGCCGTCGCTGGGCATCTCCGGCGAGATCCACCTGCCTCCTGAGCAGCGGCAGGCGTTCCTCGACGACCTCCGAACCACGCTGCAGGACCTGCTGGCCCGCTACGGCGGGGCGGAGGGCGACGCCTTCCGCCTCGCGGTGGCCTGCTACCTGAAGGGAGAACCCCATGAGTGATGTCTTCACCCTCCGCGCGCGACTGGCCGCGCCTCCCGCCGCGGTCTACCGTGCCCTGACCAGTCCGGCCGCGCTGGAGACGTGGCTGGCCGAGCACGCCGCGGTCTCGCTCCCGGACAGGCGCTTCGAGTTCTGGGGCCACTCCATCCCGGGGGGCGAGCGTGGCCGCCAGCGGCTGCTCGCCGCCGAGCCCGACCGGCTGCTGCGCTTTGCGTGGCTGGTGGACGGCGAGGAGACCACCACCGAGATCCAGCTCGAACCAGACGACTCCAACGACACCGTGCTGTCCCTCGCCCAGACCGGCGCGCAGACGTTCGAGGAGCTGCTGGCCGGGCTCGACCAGCGGGCGCCGCTCCACGACTTCTGGCGGCTGGCGGTCGCCAACCTCGCCAACCACGTGGAGGGACGCGAGCTGGCACCCAGGCACGACTTCAGCAGTACCAGGCGCACGGAGGCCCGCGGCGAGCTCACCATCGACGCCCCACCAGAGCGGGTCTACGCCTCCCTCATCGAGCCCGAGCAGCTCAACCGCTGGATCGCCAGCGATGCCGAGGTCGACCCGCGCGTCGGCGGCCACATCAGCTACTACGAGGGCGGCGACCCGCTGAAGATCCTGGAGCTGGAGCCCGGCCGCACGCTGGCCCACAGCTGGGGCTTCGGCGGCTACGAGACGGTGGTGCGCTGGGAGCTGGAGGGGTCCGGCGGCAAGACCCACCTGACCCTCGTTCACAGCGGCTGGTCGGATGAGCGGCCCGGCGACGCCGACCAGACCCAGGCCGGCTGGCTGGCGTTCCTCGCCGAGCTCAAGCGCATGCACGAACTCGGCCCCGCCTGGCGGCGTATCGAGTTCGAGCTGCCCCGATGACACCCGACCAATTCGACCCGACCGAGTTCAAGACAGAGCAACGCACGCACTGGAACGCCATCAGCGCCGGCTGGGAAGCGTGGCAGAACGAGTTCGAGCGGGGCGCCGCTTCGGTCACCGCCCGGCTGCTAGAGCTGAGCGGAGTACGGCCGGGGCAGGCGGTGTTCGACGTCGCCACTGGCCATGGCGAGCCCGCACTCAGCGCCGCCCGGGTTGTCGGCCCCACCGGCCGCGTGGTCGGGGTCGACATCGCCCCGGCGATGCTGGAGGTTGCCCGCCGCCGCGCGGCGGGGCTGGACAACGTCGAGTTCCTCGAGGCGGACATGGAGTCGCCGGATCGTCTGGCAGGCCCCTTCGACGTGGTGCTGTCCAGGTTCGGCCTGATGCTCACCGTCGACCACGTCGCCGCGTTCCGCACGCTGGCTGGAGTCCTGATACCCGGCGGCGTGCTGGCCGCCGCCGTCTGGGGCCCGCCGGCTTCGCACCTGCTGGCAACCGGTCCTGTCGTGCTCAGCGAGCGCCTCAAGCTGCCGCCACCCCCACCCGGCCTGCCCGGCCCGTTCAGCATGTCCGACCCGCGGCAGCTCACCGAGGAGCTGACGGCGGCCGGCTTCGTCGACGTCTCGGTGGTCGAGCACGTGGTGCCCTTCCGATTCCACTCCGTCGACGACTACGTGCGATTCAACAAGGCGGTCTTGCCGCCACAGATGCTGCAGATGGTCCGGGATCGCTTCGGTTCCCAGGACGACCCCGAGACCTGGGAGGCCGTCGCGTTGGCCGTCGGGAAGTATGTCGACGAGGACGGTTCGCTCCCGTTGCCCACCACCGCCCTGTGCCCGCGGGCCGTCAAGCCGTGAGCTAGCAGGCCGGCACCCGACCGAAGATTTGGCCACGCCCGGTAGATGCAGGTGGACCTAGAAGACCTCAGTTCCATGCTCGGGCTGGCTCGAGGGCCGCGCTCACGCCGGGTTCAGGTGACTGCGGTGGCGGGTGTCCAGGTGAAGCGCCGTAGGGCGACGGTGAGGGGGACTGAACGAAGCCTGGTTCGCTGAAGCAAGGGGGAAGCCACCGCTCCCCTCTTGCTCTGGGCGGGCGGCCCGATCACCGGTCGCTTTGCGCCAGCTCTCGCAGTACCGTGTTCACTCCCAGCCTCACCGCTCAAGGGTGCAGCCACCGACCCCGCCGGGCGGGTGGACTGGTCGTGGTCGACCGAGCGGGAGGGGAGTATGCCGGCCTTGAAGGGCGATGCCTGGTCCAGGTGGGCGGGTGAAGCCCAGGGGCCCCCGCCAGGGATGTCGCCCGACCTCGCCGGAAGGCCGGAGCTGGGCGAGCTGCCCGAGCTGGCGGTGACCTGGGCCGCGCGGCTGACCGGCACCAGGGACGCCCTGCTCTGGCTGGTCGAAGAGGCAGACCAGCGGCTGGTGGTGCGGTGTGGGACTGGGCGGTTCTCCGCCAGTGCCGGCCGCAGCCTCCGCAAGGGGGAGGGTCTGGCGGGCGAGGTGTGGCGGGCCCGCGCGCCGCTGGCCGTGGGGGATCATCGCCACCCCTGGCCTCGCGGGCTGCCGGAGGATCCTGGACAGGACGCAGTGCAAGCCGCGCTGTGCCTGCCGCTGGTCTCCGGCGAGGACGTGGTCGGGGTGCTGGGCGTGACCTCCGACGAGCCGGGCCGGGTGTTCGACGAAGCCGACATCGAGCGGCTGCGTGGGCTCGGTGAGCTGGCCAGGGCCGCGATAGACAATGCCGGGCGCCATGAGGCCGTCCGGCGGGAGCTGGTCGAGCAAATCTGGGCCCAAGAGCGGCTCCACCGATCCGATGCGCGCTACCGGGAGGTGTTCGAGCAGCTCCCAGCGCTCGTCTACACCGAGATCCACGCCCCCGGCGGCGGCTGGGTCTACGAGAGCCCGCGGGTCGAGGAGATCTTCGGCTACACACCGGAGGAGGCGGGACAGCCTGGGTTCTGGAAGACGGTCGTGCATCCCGAGGACCGTGAGCGGGTGCTGGCCGAGGACGAGCGCTGCGACCGCACCGGAGAGCCATGGTGCATGGAGTACCGGAAGATCGCCAAGGACGGCCACGTGGTGTGGGTCCGCGACCATGCTGTGCTGGTGCGTGGGGTGGCGGGTGAGCCGAGCTACTGGCACGGGTTCATCATCGACATCACCGACCAGAAGCTAGCCGAGCAGGCGACCGGCGAGGCGCTCGAGCGCGAGCGGCAGGCCCTCGAGCGCGAGCGGCAGGCCCTCGAGCGCGAGCGGCAGGCCACCCGGCGGCTGCGGGCGCTCGACGAAATGAAGAACGTCTTCCTCAACGCCGTCTCCCATGAGCTGCGCACCCCGCTTGCGGCGGTTGTCGGCATCGCCCTGACGTTGCGGCGGGCGAGGTCGACGCTGGCCGAGGAGGACGCCGCTGACCTGGTCGACCGGCTGGCGGCCAACGCGGGCAAGCTGGACCGGCTGCTCAACGATCTGCTGGACTTAGACCGGCTGAGCCGCGGGATCGTGACGCCCCAGCTGCGCCGGACCGATCTGGCCCCGCTGGTGGGCCGCATCGCCCGGGAATGGCAGCAGACGGGGCGGCGGCTGGAGCTGGTGCTGGAGCCGGTCGTCGCTCAGGTGGATCCCGCCAAGGTCGAGCGGATCGTGGAGAACCTGCTGGTCAACGCGAACCGGCACACGACGCCGGACACGCCGGTCTGGGTCAGGCTCACGCGCCAGGACCAGGGCGTGCTGATCGCGGTGGAGGACGCTGGCGCCGGGGTGCCGCCCGAGCTGCGGGCGGCACTGTTCGAGCCGTTCCGTCAAGGACCGGAGGCCCCTGCCCACGCGCCGGGGGTCGGCATCGGCCTCACGCTCGTAGCCCGCTTCGCCGAGCTGCACGGCGGGCGGGCCTGGGTCGAGGAGCGTGCCGGCGGCGGCTCGTCATTCAAGGTCCTGCTCCCCGACCCGCCCGCCCCTGCGGCCGGCGCGAGCTCGAGCTGAGCCACGACCTCATCGCGTCGCTCGCTGGCGTGCCCGGTAGGCGGCGACGCTGGCGCGGTTCCCACAGACCTCCGGGCTGCAGTAGCGCCGCGAGCGGTTGCGCGAGCGGTCCACGAACACGTCCTTGCAGCCCTTCCCCTCGCAGACGCGCAGGCGGTCGAAGCCCTCCTCGGCGATGACCACCGCAAGGGCCATGGCGGTGTCGGCGGCAAGCCGCGGTCCCAGGGGCGTCCGCGGTGGCGTGTAGTGCAGGTGCCACGGGTTGCCGTCGTGGTTGGTGAGCTGGGGGTTGGCCCTGGAGCTGGTGAGCAGGCGGTTCAGGAGCTCGGCAGCGGTCTCGTGGTCGGGGGCCTCGAACACCTTCCGCAGGCGTGCCCGGACCTGGCGGACCTGCTCGGGGTCCTCCGCGCTGACCCGGCGGTCCCATCTGACCTGGTGCGCTTCGAGGAAGGACGCAAGCTGGTCCGGGTCGGCGAGATCCTCCCGCCCAGAGACCGGGCTGTAGGAGTTGACTAGGTCGACCGCCAGAGCGATCGGCGAATCGAGGTAATGAGCAAATTCCACTGGACCCCTTATCCTTCGCGATGTTATTGTAAGGGTCAAAGGACAGTTTGGTCCTGTCATCACGAGGTGTCAAGCACAGCTGAGGAAGGGGGACCCAGTGGAGCTGCTCGTGGTCGTGATGGTCCTGATCGTGGTGGCTGCCGCCAGCGCGGTGTCAGGCGCGGATTCCAGGGACGGCAACGACTGGATCGTGCATCGTCGCCCGTAGCGTGAGGCTGCAGCGGGCGAGGGCGTACCGGACACTAGCGTCGCTCTCGGCGCGCAAGAGCGACCGGCACAGACCCCCAACCCCTTCGGGCGGGTGCTGGTCGCGTGGTCGTCCACCGCACCACCCATCGGCCTCCCCGGGCGTGACGTCAAGGACGCCGGCGACGCGGTCTACGCGTGGGTGCAGGGGACCTCGATGGCGGCTCCCCACCGCGCTGGCCGCGGGCGGCGCGTAGCCGCCGGATCGAGGCAGCGAGCAGGAGGTTCCGGGGGGAGCGAGCATGCTCCCCCCGGAACCTCGCAGGTTTCGCGCTACCGCTACCGTACCGGCTGCGGCTCGCGCTCCGGCTCGGCCGGGACTGGGGCTGGGGTTGGGGCGGCCCCCTCGATGCGCAGCTTGGGCAGCCAGCCAAGCCAGCTCGGCAGGTACCAGTTCCACCTGCCGAGCAGGCGCATGGCCGCGGGG
>JBKPDO010000310.1:0-3558 GCA_046727955.1 bacterium
CCCCCGCGCCGCCCCGCGAGGGGCGGCAGCAGCGTCCCAGGCGGCCTCCTGCGCCGCGGCGCGCTGCGCCGCGCGCGCCTGCGCCACCTGCTCGGCGAGCGCGTACAGGAAGGCCGACATGCCCTCGCCGGTGGCGGCCGAGACCGGGAAGCACGGCAGCTCGCGCCGGGCGGCGGCGGCCTCGGCCTCGGGCAGGCGGGCGCGGCCCTCCGGCAGGTCGATCTTGTTGGCGACCACCAGCGCCGGGCGCTTGGCCAGCTCAGGGTCGTAGGCGGCGAGCTCGGCCTCGAGCGCGGCCAGGTCGGTCTCTGGCGCGCGCCCCTGCTCCATCGGCAGCAGGTCGATGACGTGCACCAGCACGGCCGCGCGGGCGAGATGCCGGAGGAAGCGGTGGCCGAGCCCCTTGCCCTGGGCGGCGCCCGGGATCAGGCCGGGCACGTCCGCGAGCACGAAGTCGCGCTCGCCGGCGCGGACCACCCCGAGCACCGGCTCCAGCGTGGTGAACGGGTAGTCGGCGATCTTCGGCCGGGCGGCCGAGGCTCTGGCGACGATGCTCGACTTACCGGCGTTGGGGAAGCCGACCAGGCCGGCGTCGGCCAGCAGGCGGAGCTCGAGGGAGAGGCGGCGCTGCTGGCTCGGCTCGCCCTTCTCGTGGAAGTGGGCCACGCGGCGGCCGGCGGAGAGGGCGGCGTTCCCGCGCCCGCCCCGGCCTCCCCTGGCCGCGACGAAACGGGCGCCGGGGGTGGCAAGGTCGGCCAGCAGGCTCCCCTGCTCGTCGCGGACGAGCGTGCCGACGGGCACCGGCAGGACGCGGTCCTCGCCGTCGGCGCCCTTGCGGTTGCTGCCCTGCCCGTGGCCGCCCTTGCGGGCGCGCTGGTGGGGATGGAAGTGGTACTCGATCAGGGTGGCGACGTTCGGGTCGGCGACCAGGATCACGTCCCCGCCGCGGCCGCCGTCGCCGCCGTCGGGGCCGCCACGCGGCCGGTACTTCTCCCGGTGGAACGAGGTGACGCCGTCCCCCCCGCGCCCGCCGGCCACTTCGATGGTGGTCTCGTCGACGAACACGGGATCGCGCGAAGCCTCCGCTACTCGCTCGCGCTTACGTCAATGCTGGCGAGCTTGCGGCCGCCGACCTGGTGGTAGATGACGCGGCCGGCGGCCTTGGCGAACAGCGTGTCGTCGCCGCCCCGGCCGACGTTTGCGCCGGGATGGATGCGGGTGCCGCGCTGGCGGACCAGGATCGTGCCAGCGTTGACGACCTCACCGCCGAACCGCTTCACGCCGAGCCGCTTGGACTCGGAGTCGCGGCCGTTACGGCTGGAGGATGCGCCTTTCTTGTGGGCCATGTTCGATCAGCTCTCCTGCTCTTCTTTCTCTTCCTTGGCCGGCTTCGCCCTGGCCGCCCGCCGCCTGGCGCCGAGCTCGATCTCCTCGACCTTGAGCCTGGTCAAGGACTGGCGGTGGCCCTGGTGACGCTGCTGGCGCGTCTTGTTCTTGTAGGTGAACACCAGGATCTTCTTGCCGCGGTGCTGAGCTACCACGCTGGCGGTCACGGTCGCCTTGGCAAGCTCGGCAGGCGCGGTGGTGACCTTGCCCGCGTCGTCGACCACGAGCAGAGGCTTGAACTCCAGGCTCGCGCCGTCGTCCCCGGCGAGCCGCTCGACGTCGATGACGTCCCCAGGCGCGACCTTGTACTGCTTCCCGCCAGTCCGGATCACGGCATACACGATGGACGGTTCCCCTTCTCTCAAATGGTGTCGCGGCGCGGCGGCCGAATCTGGCCGCCGCCATCTTACAGAATCGTCCGCCACAGGCGGACACCACGCCTTTCATGGTGCAAAGCGCCGTTTGCCTTTCATGGTGCAAAGCGCCGTTTGCCTTTCATGGCGTAAAGCGCCGTTTCCTCAGATCTCGTGGGTTATGACTACGCCGCGGCCTTCGCAGGTGGGGCACGTCTCGGAGAAGCTGTCCAGCAGTCCCCCGGAGACACGCTTGCGGGTCATCTGCACCAGGCCGAGCGAGGAGACCTCCATCACCTGGCTCTTGGTCTTGTCCTTGGCCAGCGCGGCGCGGAGCCGGTCGACCACGGCCTGCTGGTTCTTCTCGAACAGCATGTCGATGAAATCGATGATGATGATCCCGCCGATGTCACGCAGGCGCAGCTGCCGCACGATCTCCTCGGCCGCCTCCAGGTTGGTGGCGACGACCGTCTCCTCGAGGTTCGACTTACCGACGTACTTGCCGGTGTTGACGTCGATCACGGTCATCGCCTCGGTCTGGTCGATGACCAGCGAGCCCCCGGAGGGCAGCCAGACCTTGCGCTCCAGCGCCTTGTGGATCTGCTCCGACACGCGGTAGTGCTCGAACAGCGGCAGCCTGCCGTCGTAGGCGCGCACCTTCGGCAGCAGGTCGGGCGCGACCTCCTCGAGGTAGGCCTTGACCCGCTCGTACAGCCCGGGGGCGTCGACCACCAGCTCGACGAAGTCCGGCGAGAAGATGTCGCGGATGACCCGGACGACCAGCTCGGGCTCCTGGTAGATCGCCACCGGCGGCGAGGCCTTCTTGGCCTTGCGCTCGATCGCCTCCCAGCGTGCCTGCAGGCGCGCCAGGTCGGCGCGCAGGTCGTCGGCGCTCGCTCCCTCCGCGGCGGTGCGGACGATGAGGCCGAGGCCCTTGGGCCGCACCTCCTTGAGGATCTCACGCAGGCGCACGCGCTCGGACTCGGGCAGCCGCCGGGAGATGCCGAAGGTCGAGTCCTCCGGCTGCAGCACCAGGTAGCGACCGGCCAGCGACACCTGGTTGGTGAGGCGAGCGCCCTTGGCGCCGATCGGGTCCTTGGTGACCTGCACCAGGATCGCCTGCCCGGGCTTGAGCGCCTTCTCGATGCGGGGCGCCTCGCCGTCGAGGTCCTCCTCGGAGTAGTTGACCTCGCCCGCGTACAGCACGGCGTTGCGGCCCCTGCCGATGTCGACGAAGGCCGCCTCCATGCCTGGCAGGACGTTCTGGACCCGGCCGAGGTAGATGTTGCCAACCAGGGAGCGGCCACTCTTGCGGGTGACGTAGTGCTCGACCAGGGTGCCCCCCTCGAGCACGCCGATCTGGGTCCGCTCCAGGCCCTCGGTGACGAGCATGCGCCGCTCGAGGCCGTCGCGCAGGGAGCGCTTCTGCTCCTCGGTGAGGCCACGGGTGCGGCGCCGGCGGCCGCGATCGTCCTGGCGCACGCCGCGGGCTCGGGTGGCCGCCTCGAGCCTGGTGGAGCGCTCCCCGGCGGCGTCGCCAGAGGGCGCCGGCTCGGCCACGCCGGTGCGAGCGCCAGCCTCGGCCGGAGCTCGCGTCCTGGTGAGGCGCCGCCGGCCACGGCCCCTGGTCCTGGTCGGGGCCGCCTGCTCGGTCGCTGCCTCGGCTGCCGCTGGTGTGGCGACCGCTGGCGTGGCGGGAGCGGGCGCCGGGGGAGGAGCCGCGGGGCCGCGCTGCCGGCGCCGGCCGGGCACCTTGGAGGCTTGGGAGGCGGGGGCTGGGGTGGCCTCGGGTGCAGCGTCGCTCGCCGCGGCGGCACGC
>JBKPDO010000311.1:0-18627 GCA_046727955.1 bacterium
CACTCGGCTCTCACCTGCAGCCACGCGCAGCGCGCCTCCGAACCCGAACCCGGCCACCGTCCTGGTGGCCACGGTCAGTGACCGGCTGGAGGATCTCTGCGGGGGAATACACGACACTCAATCACAGGTCTCTACCAGTATGAGAGCCCGATGAGGGCACGCCCCAAGGCTGCGGAGGCTCGGCGGGTGGCATGCCTGGCGGTTCCCTTCGCGGAGAGCAGGTGGTTCGCGGATACTACACGGTTTGGGGAGGGGGAGCCCCTGACATGAGGGTGTGACAACGAAGCGCCCCGCCCCTCGAAACCGGGGGGGCGGGGCGCTTCTGGGACTATGCCGCGTTGTGGATGCGGCTGTACATGCGGGCGATGTCCCCCTCAAGCGGGGCGAGTGCTTGCCGCCACACCTCGCCGAGGGCGGCAGCGATGGTGGCGTCGTGGTCGAGCAGGAACCGGGCATGGCGCAGGGAGTGGAGGAACACGTCGAAGTCGCGCGGTGTCGGCGGCTGGGTTGGCGCGTGCGTCGGCGGAGGCCCGGCCTTCTTGGCTGCCTTCGGGGTCACGGGGAGAGCATCCGGCCAGGTCTCCAGCACGAGCCCGGGGCATTTGATGACCGCGAGGTAGGTGAGCACCACGGCGGTGCCCTCAGCCCGCCATGAGGTCGAGTGCAGCAGCGTCACATCCCCGAGGGGGATCTGGTGCTGGATGAGCTCCAGTTCGGCCGCCTCGTGCGGGTCGCTGTTCTGGGTCACCGGCAGGCTCGGCCAGGCCCCGCCGGGGTCGAGTAGCCATACCCCGGTCTCTTCATCGGCCGCGACGGGCCAGACCTCGACGGTGACGACGGTCGGTGGTCCGGGTTCCCAGTCGGACATTGCCTGTTCCCACTCGGACATAGCGCTACTCCCCCTCGGCGTCCTTGACCCACTGGCCAGCTCTGGCCTTCGACACCTTGCGGTCCTTCGCCAGCCCGGCAACTGATGTCTCCAGTGCGTCCTTGCGGCGTTTGGCCTGCTGGCCTCGCAGCTGGCGGAAGTTGGCGGACTTGGCGTTGTACAGGTCGTTGACCCTGGTGACGAGGCTGTTGGCGACCTCGAACGCTTGGCGTGTGTCGCTGATCGCCTCAATGGCGTTCCGTGCCTCTGCGTACACCTCCTCGTAGACCCTGCTCAGCTTGTCGAGCGCGCGAGCGATTGTCCGCTCTGCCTCGGTTCGGGTCGTCTCTGCCATAGCGCTGAGGATACAGCAGGCATCTACCACCCCACTAGACACATGGCGTCTAGTGGGGTACTGTACGTCTAGCAAGGCACTAGACGACACCAGAACAGCGGTGGCTCGCTGACGGATCGACAAGGTTGAGAGGGCTCCTGGCCTGCCACCGCCCGGGAGTCCTCTCGCACTTTCCGAGGAGGCTACGACCTTGAGCATTGCCGACCAGATCGCTGAGCTGCACGCTGACTTCGCCCCCGACCCCGATGCCGCGTCGGCGGCCCTGCGGTTCGGCGGCTACGTGGAGCCGGGCGACCCCGAGTGGGACCTGCTGTTCGAGCGGACCGTTGGCGCGGCGGACCCGGACATCACCGAGGCGCTCGAGGAGGCGACCGCCGCCCCCCGCGCCCACCTCGACGGCCTCCTCGAGCAGGCCCACGCCTACGCCGGCGAGCTGCTCACGCGGGATCTCGAGGTCGCCATCGACGCGCTGCTCTCGGCACAGGTCGGCGTCTACCGCGCCGCCCTGGCCGGACGGGGAAGAGGCGAGGCCGCATGACCCCGGCCGCCACCGCGTCCTGCCCCTGCGCCGAGGCGCTGGCCGAGGCGCAGGCCCTCCTGGACCGGCTCCGCGTCGTGGTCGAGCACGCCCACGAGGCCTCGGCCGAGACCGCCGAGACCGACCCAGCACCGCGCCGACCCGCGCTCACGCTGGTGGGGGGTCGGGCGTCGTGACCAATACCCTCCGCATCTTCAGCGAGGCCGACGCGCTCGACGCTGGCCACCGAGGCGGCCACGTCACTTCCGACGAGGCCACCGCCCGCTACCTGCAGCTCGCCGATCAGCTTGCCGCTGACGAGGCCATCGACAAGGGGCGGGGCTGACCATGCAGGCCCGCGAGGTCCCAACGCCCGCCCGGCACGGTGGTGCCGTCGAGCCCGTGCCGGGCGGGCGGGCCACCGTCGCGCCGCTGACCACCACGCAGCGCTGGCTCGCCGTCGCCACCGGGCTGGTGTCGACCGCGCTGGCCGCGCTCGGTGGCGTCGGCTCGTTCGCCGCGGTCGCCGCGGTCGCCAAGGCGCACGGGTTCACCGACCACCCGGGGCGGGTGCCGCTCGCGGTCGACCTCGGCATCGTCGGCCTGATCCTGGCGGACCTGCTGCTCACCTGGCTCGACATGCCGTTCCCGCCGCTGCGGTGGCTCGTGTGGCTGTTCGTCGGGGCGACCGTCTGGTTCAACATGGCCGCCGCCGGGGGCGACGTGCTCGGGATAGCGATGCACGCCGCCGCGCCGACGCTGCTCGTCACCTGGGTCGAGGGTGTGCGCCACGCGACCCGCACCCGGGCGCGCATGGCCAGCACCCGCCGCCGCCACATCGAGGGCAGCCCGCTCGGGCGCTGGCTGCTGGCGCCCGCCGCCACGGCGCGGCTGTGGCGACGCCAACAGCTCTGGCACATCACCAGCTACGCCGACGCGCTCGTGCTCGAGCGGCAGCGCCTGCTGACCATCGCCAGCCTGCGACACGAGCACGGCCTTCTGTGGCGCTGGAAGGCGCCGATCTTGGACCGCTACGCCGTGCGGTTCGGGCTCACGGACAACCGAGAGGTCGTCCCGGCGGTTCGCCCGGCCGAGCCGGCCACCCCGATCCCGGCCCACCTGGCCCGCACGTTCGCGGTCGCCTCCCTCGGTCGCCCGACGCCTGCCTCGGCTCCAGCCCGACCCCGTCCTGCCACGCGGCCCAGGCCCGCCGCCAACGGTGGCAACGGTGCACGCGGCGAGCGCACCGACCGGGCCCGCGAGTGGATCCGGCAGCGGCGGGCCGGTGGGGGAGTGCGCCCCACGAACCTTCACCTGCAGCTCCGGGACGCGCTCGGCCTCGAGCGCACCTACGCAAAGCGCCTCGTCGACCAGGAATGGCCCGAGCAGGAGGAGGCCACCGTCGCCAGCCCCGACGACACGCAGGACCAGGACCCGGCCGCATGAGCTGGCGCCGCGTCCTCGTCGCCCTCCTCGTCGTCGCGGTCTGGGCCGCGCTCCTGCTCGGCCTCGGCCTCTACCTCACCGCCCACCAGCCCTCCCCGACCACCACCACAAGCACCGTCCGCAGGTGAAAGGACCCGCACCATGGACTCCAAGACCATTCGCCAGTACCAGCGGCAGCGTGAGCAGGCGCTTGACCGCATCGGCGTCGGCAGGCACGCGCGCCGCCCCGGCCGCGCCTACCGCATCACGTTCCGCCTGCTCGCTGGCCTGCTGGCGATCACGACGGCGCTGCTCGGCCTCGCGATCGCCCTCACCTTCGTCCTGCGCCCGGCTGGCGCGGTCCCCACGTCGCCCGGCGTCTGCGTCACCACCACCACCACCACGACCACGCTCAACCCGCCGCGCCAGCCGGGCGAGTACGTCCCGGTCCCGGCCGGCGGCGACTGGAGGGACTGCTGATGGCCCGCCTGATGGCCCGCCGTTCCGGCATGCCGATGCCGATCCCCTGGACCGAGGGCGCGACCCGCTCCACGTCCTGGCTCCGGCCGCTCCTCATCCTCGTTGCTGTCATCGCGGTCGGCGTGGTGGTGGCGTGGTGGCTGCGGCACCAGCACATGTCGCAGCTGCGGCTGTTCACCCTCGGCCTGCTGGTCGTGGCCCTGCTGGTGTGGGCCGGTAAGCACCGCCGCGACGGCCGCCGGCTGGTCGTGGTGGCGATCGAGTGGGCGCTGCCGTTCGCGCTGGCGGTCGCGCTGCTCGGCACGACCGGTGCCCACCCCGGCAAGCCTGCCCCGCACGACAAGGCCGGCAAGCAGACGACGGCCCGTGAGCAGCCCTCGCCCGCGACGCTCCAGAAGAGCGCCGCCAACTACTGCCGCAAGATCCAGCCCTGCCGTGACCTGCTCGACTGGTACGACAAGCGGCTCGGCTCGGATTCCGCCAAGGGCGGCAAGCCCGCCGGCAAGTCCGCCGACCGGGCGAAGCGGTAGGTGCCGATGCGACCGCGCGGGCGCGGCAACGGCCTGGTGTGGGCGGTGGCGATCGGCGCGCTGCTGCTCGCCTCCCACCTCGACCCGACCCGGGCCGCCGATGCCGTCCGCCGGGCGGGAGATGCCGTCACCGAGAGTCGTCCCGCGGTGCCGGCCGCCTCGCCGATGGCCGCCCGGGCGGTCGCCTACGCGCGTGCGCAGCTCGGCGACCCGTACGTGTGGGGCGCAGACGGCCCGGACGCCTGGGACTGCTCCGGCCTCACCGGGGCCGCATGGCGCCACGCGGGCCTGCAGTGGCCGGACATGACGGCGGCGGGGCAGTGGCAGTGGCTCGCAGACCGCCACCGCGGCGTCACACGGTCGCAGCTCGAGCCCGGCGACCTCGTCTTCTACGGCGCCCCGATCACCCACGTCGCCATCTACACCGGCCACGGCCGGATGGTCGAGGCGCAGCAGCCCGGTGTGCCCGTCCACGAGGTGCCGCTGCGCACCGAGGGCTGGGCCGGTGCCGCCCGGCCCGGAACCTGAGAGGACATATCCGACATGCCGAGACCAGCAAGGCCGAAGGTCAAGCTCCGCAAGGAAATGGTCCGCAGCGTCGGGAACGGCGGCGTCGCCTGGCTGCCGACCTGGATCATCACCTGTAACCGCTGCGGCGACATCAGCCGCAACTGGGCGTACGCCTCGGCCAGGGATGTGCGTGCTGCCCACATCCGCAAGCACGCCGAGCGCCATTCTGATTGGCGAGGCCGCTGATGCGCGCCCGGCCCGGTGGGGGAGTGGGGTAGATGCGCGACCCCTACTACGGCCCGATCGTGCCGGTGCGGACCCAGCTCCGCATCGCCCCCTGGTTCGTCCTGGCCGTGGTCGTCCTCGGCGTGCTGTCGGACCACGGCATCATCCACCTGACCGACCAGGCCCAGACCGTCATCCAGCAGCACCTCCCGGATGCCCAGCCGGCCCAGCCCGGCGCGAGCGCGGACGCCGCGGCGGACATCCCGCCGGCCTACCTGCGCCTGTACCGGGCCGCCGCCACGACCTGCCCAGGGCTTTCCTGGACGGTGCTCGCCGGGATCGGGAAGGTCGAGACCAACCACGGCCGCGGCTGGCCGCCGGACTGGACCGCGAGGGCCGGCATCGCCCGCGGCACCGAGAACTCCGCCGGCGCCGGCGGGCCGATGCAGTTCCTCGCCGGCACCTGGGCGATCTACGGGCACGGCGGGGACCGGTGGAGCGCCCGCGACGCGATCCCCGCCGCCGCGCGGCTGCTGTGCGCCAACGGCGCCCGTGGTGGCCGCGACGTGGCCGGCGCGATCCACGCCTACAACCACGACTGGGGCTACGTCGCCAGTGTGCGGGCCATCGCCCGCCGCTACCAGAGGAGCGGGTGATGGCCTCGGCCCGCCGTCGCCGCAACCTCGCCGCAGAGCGGCTCGCCTACGGCCGTGGGGTGACTCGCAGGCTCACGCTCTGCCCGGACTGCGGCGTGCCCCTTGCCGCCCTGTTCCCGTTTCAGGGGGCCAGGACCGGCACCCGCAACCACCGCTGCAAGCCGATGAGGAGGTGAATCCGTTGCCCCTGCGCTCCGAGCGGACCGAGCGCGGCTGCGCCGCCATCTTCTTGCCCGCCCTGCTGCTGTTCGTGATCGCCCTGCTGGTGGCCGTCTACTTCGCGCACGCCGCGCTGTCCTACGGCCAGTCGCCATCGGACGTGCTGCACCCCTGCCCGTCCGACAGCTACGGCGAAAGCACCCGCGTGCACGGCAGATGCCCACTCGACGACCCATCACCCAGCACCACCCACGAACGAAAGGGACCCCGATGACCACTCGCAGCACCTGCCGCCGTTGCGGCTGGCCTCGCGGCTCGGACGCCTGCCGCCTGGCGCACCAGCTCAGCCCCCGTACCCGCATGTGGTCCCGGCGGGAGTGGGAGCGCCACCGCGCCACCGGAAAGCTCCCTTGGTGGGACACCTCCGGCCGCCGCGACCGCCGCCGCTCCCGCTAACCCACGCCCGAGAGGAGCCCGGTCCGTCCATGCCGCCCGATGACATCCGCCCCGGCCTGTGGTCCACACTGGCCCGCCTCGCCTGGCGCTACCGCTCCGAGCTCGTCCCCGCATGGCTCGCCCTCGGCGTGCTCGCCGCCGGCGTCGCCGTGCGGCTGGTGACCTTCGACCGGCCCGCCTTCTGGCCCTTGACCGTGCTCAACCTCGTCGCCATCACGGCCGCGGGCGGGCTGTGGCAGTGGGGCGACCGGGTCAAGCTGGACCGTGCCACCGAGCGGGCCTACGCCGCCGTGCTGACCCTCGCAACCGGGCTATGGCTCGCTCTGGCGGCCGTGCTCAGCCCGCTCCGGGCCGACCTGCTGTTGGCACTGTTGGTTGGCACGGTCGCGGGAGGCGTGCCGTGGTGGTGGCATCGCCGCATCCGGGCCGAGGGGCGCATGACCCGGGCCGTGCGGGAGTGGGCCATCGACCTCACCGAGCACGAGCCCGGCTCCAGCCTCCAGCGCGTCAAGGTCTCGGGCGACGGCGGCATTCTGATCGGCTGGCTGCTCGCGCCCGGGCGCACTATCGACGACATCCGCCCGGCCGTCGGGCGGTTGGAGTCCTTGCTCGACCTTCGCCCCGGCGCGATCGAGATCGATCAGGACCCCACCAAGGCCCGCCGGTTGATCCTGCGCATCCAGCCCCGCGACCCGCACGCGACTGCTCTGACCTGGCCGGGCCCGCCGCAGGACGCCACCATCACCGAGCCGGTCACCATCGGCCGCTACACCGACGGCGGCCCCTGCCAGGCGCCGCTGCTCGGCATGCACGCCCTCATCGCCGGGGCGACCGGTTCGGGCAAGTCCGGGGTGCTCAACGTCGTCGTGGGCTACCTGGCCGCCTGCGCCGACGTGGTGCTGTGGGGCTGCGACCTCAAGTTCGGCCTGGAGCTCGGCCCGTGGCGGCCGGTGTTCGCGCCCGGCCGCGTCGCCACCACGCCCGAGCAGGCGGCCGAGCTGCTACAGGCCGCCGTGCGGGTCATCGTCGCCCGCGGTGAGGACATGGCCCGCCAGGGCCTGCGGGAATGGCCCGTCAGCCCGGAGCGCCCGGCGCTGGTGGTGGTCATCGACGAGCACAAGGCACTGTCGGACAACAGGCGGGCCATCGAGGCGATTGAGACGCTCACCGCGCAGGGCCGTGCCATGGCCGTCAGCGTGGTCGATAGCACGCAGTACCCGACCATGCCAGCGCTCGGCTCGTCGCTGATCGCCCCGCAGTGCACCGTGAAGGTGTGCCTGCGGGTCAACACGCCGGGCGAGGCCAACGTCATCCTCGGCCCGGGGTCCGCGTCGGCGGGGTGGAAGGCCCACCAGATCCCCAAGGGCAAGCCCGGCACGCTGTACCTGGACGCGCCCGGCGCCGACAGCCCGCGGTTGGCGCGAGCCTTCCACGTCACCGACGAGATGGTGGCCCGCACCGCGCGTGCCCACGCCGACTGGCGCACCACCCTCGACCCGTTCAGCGAGCGAGCCACCAGTATGGCCGCCACGGTGACTGGCCCATCAGCGCCGCCGCTGCCGCCGGTCGGCCCGCCCCCCGCGCTCCCGGACGCTGGGCAGCCTGCCATGGCCGAGGCGGAGGAGCGTGACCCGCTGAAGCGGCGGCTCATGGAGGCGCTGGCCGAGGCGGGGGAGCGGGGCGCCAAGGTCGAGGAGCTGGCGGACCTCACCGGCATGCGAAAGACCTGGGTCTACGACCGGCTGGGGGAATTGGCCGCCGACGGGCTGGTTGTCCGCGGCACCCACAGCCGCTGGTTCTGGCAGCCCCCGGAGGAACCGGAGGAAGGAGGCTTGCCAACGCGCTGAGTGGCTGTTACGCGCGCGCGCAGTACCCGTCCGGTACACACGCCTGCGTATGAGGGGGGCTGTGACCGACGCTGCGGAACTTTCCGCGGAAGAACGCTGACGGCGGTCAGCGTCGCCAACATCGAGAGGAGACCAGTGCTCGGACGCAGCGATCACGACAAGGCCGAGACGGCGGTCCAGGAGGTCGCCAGCGTGCGGCTCAACAAGGAGCAGAAGCAGGCCGCCGCTGCGTTGCTCGTGGACCTGTGGGCGGTCGCCAGCCGGCACGGCATCACCCCCGACCAGTGGGGCTGGCGCCGCCACCTGCCCCGCGCCGCCGTGGACACCATCGCCGCCATCGGCCGCCGTGGGCCACGGAGCGGCAAGCACGAGGAGCCGGTCCAGAGCAGAGGGAGCAAGCGATGAGCATGAATCCTTCGGGAGCCCAGGCAAACGGGCTCGCCGCAGCGCGGGCCGAGGCCCGGGGCGACCAGGAGTACGCGAGCAAGTTGTTCCGTGCCGTCGTCCGTGAGGCCACGAGGCTCCAGCGACGCGGTAACAAGCAGGCGGCCGATGCGCTGGTCGCCGCGTTCCAGCGTGGTCACGGTGGCCGCCGATGATGGGCAGGAGCCATGTCCTCACCGGCGCCGCCGGCTGGCTCGCCGTCGCCCCGCAGGTCGCCCAGGCGGCCGGCCGCTCGCTCGGCCCCGGCGCGCTGGCCCTTGGCGCTGGCGTCTGCGCCGGCGCGGCGCTGCTGCCCGACCTCGACCACGAGGACGGGACGCTGGCCCACGCGCTCGGCCCGGCCACGCACCTGCTGACCCGCCTCGTGGCGTGGGCCAGCGGTGGCCACCGGCACGCCACGCACTCGCTCGCGTTCGCCGCCGCCGCCGGCGCTGGCACGTGGGCGCTGGCTGGCCATGCCAGCCGCTGGGCCACGCTCGGGCTCACGCTGGCCCTGCTCGCGGCCGGACTGCGAGCGCTCGACATCAACGCGACTGCAGGCTGGCCCCGCTGCTGGCTGGCCGCCGCGGCGCTCACCGCCATCGCCTGGTGGCGCATGCCGCCCGCGTGGCCGTTCATCCCATGGTCGGTCGCGCTCGGCTGCCTCGCGCACCTCGCGGGCGACTGGCTGACGCCCGAAGGCGTAGCGCTGCTGTGGCCCTGGGGCGTCCGGTTCGAGCTGCCCGTCATCGACATCCACACCGACCGGTTCACCGAGCGGCGCATCATCGCGCCGCTGCTGCTGGTCGCCATCGGCGTGCTCACGTGGGTCCGGTGCTTCTGATGGGCCGGCGCGCGCACGGCGACCACCACACCCGCAGGGCGGTCTGCCGCCGCAAGCGCCGCTACCCGACCAGGCAGGCGGCCGACACCGCCGCCGAGGCGCTGTACCGCGACCAGGCCGCGCTGGTGGAGAGCTACCAGTGCGGCGGGCACTGGCACACCGGCCACAACCGCCGCAAGGACCAGGGGAGGAGGCGGTGACGCCCAGACGTGGCCGGGCTCGGCGAGCCGTCCGTCCGGATGGTCCGGCAACGGGTCTCCCCGGCCGCCGGGTCCGGCCACCAACCACACGAGCGCCCCGGGGCGTGATGCGACACACCCCGGGGCTGGCACCAGGAATCGGAGGTCCCTGATGCATCAGCAAGTCTCCCATGTGAGGGCCGGCGCATGAGCCCCAACCGCCTACCCGAGACGCTCTACCGCGAGCTTCGGGACCTCGCCGCCCTCGGCCGCGCCCAGCAGCGCCCACCCGCCCAGATCGCCGCGCCGATCGCCGCCCGCGCCGACATCACCCTGCTGTGGGCGTGGCGGCTCGCCAAGGGCTGGAGCCGCGCCGAGTTGCTCCAGCGGCTCCACCAGGCCGGTGCCACTACGATCGACGAGAGCATGGTGTGGCGCTGGGAGACCGGCGAGCGCGATCCGAGCAGGCGGCACCTGGACCGGCTCTGCCAGGCCTACCAGACCCGCCCCGACCTGCTCGGCTACGGCCACGACTACACCCCTGTCGCCGGCCAGCCCGGCCAGCCCGAAGAGCCGGCCGGATGAGCGCGCACGCCGCGGTCGAGATCCGCCTGCTCGACCCTGGCGACGCCCTCGCATTCACCTGGCAGGTCCGCGACGGCCGCGGCCGCCTGCTCGCCCACGGTCAGGTCGCCGGCGCGCCCAACACCCCCGAGCTCGCCGGCTGGCGCTACCAGGCCTTCACCGAGGCCGCCCAGGCCGCCATCACCGCCCTCAAAGACCTCGAGGCCACCGACCGGCCGCCCACAACAGCCGACCGTGGCCACCCCGCGGCCACCGCCGGGCCGGCGCCGACCTGTGACTTCTGCGCCGCCGCCCCGGCCGCCTGGCGCTACTCCGCCAAACGCGACGCCATCACCGTCCGCCTCCAGGACGCGCTGGTGGTCCTGCACGGCGGGGACTGGTACGCCTGCCCCGCCTGCCACCTGCTGGTCGAGGCCGGCAAGTGGGCCGCCCTGAGCGAGCGGGCCCACCTGCCGGCCAACCAGGGCGACGCCCTGTGGGTCACCTTCCGCGCCAGCCGCACCGGTCCCGCGTCGCCGCTGGACCCGGAGGGCCGCGCCGATGCGTGAGCCCACCCCGGCGCTGGCGCCGGTCCGTTCGCTTGGGATCGTCCTGGTCGGCTGCCCGACCTGCCGGCGGCCCCTCGGCCTGGCCGGCGCCGCCGGCATCGAGGCGGCCGTGGCCGAGCACCTGCGCGGCTGCGAGCCGGACGCCTGCCCGCGCTGCCTCGAGGAGGCGCGGCTGTACTGGACGCTCGACGGCTGGCGCTGCGGCGACTGCCTGGGCGAGCTGGTGCTGGACGACCTCGGCCCGCTGGCGGTCCTCGCCGAGGAGCCGGCCGAGCTGTTCCCGGCCGTCGCGCGGGTCGGGCGGGTCGGGCGGGTCCGGCGGGCCCGCCGACGCCACGCCACGCAGCCGCCTGCCGCCGAGATCGACACCGCTGGCGAGGTCGCATGAGCGGCCAGCCCACACGAGGAGGACCCTGATGCCACACCTGCGTCCCACCGTCGGCGCCAACGAGCAGCCGGCGCCGGCCATCGCCAAGGCCGCCCCGCTTGGCCTGCTCAGCACCGAGGCGGTCGTGCACGTCGGCGCGGCCGAGATCCGGCGCAGCGCCCGGGCGCTGCGGCACCTGGCCGACGCCGCCCACAAGGCTGCCGCCCACAAGGCCGCCGACCTCGCCGACGAGTACGACCGCGACCCCGAAGGGTTCAAGCGGCGCGAGGAAGGGCGGCGGGTGTGAGCGCCGACCCCGGGCACAAACGCTCGACTATGCCCGTGCGGGGCTCGGGTCGGGGGCCACTCGGCAACCGTATGGGCAAACCCTTGGGCGATTCCTGCGGGCGAATCTGGCCCGGCGCAACGAGTTTTGGCACTCGACCCCGGAGGTGAGGTCATGACGGCCCTGCCGGAGATCCGGGAAGGTCACCTGCTCGGCTACGCTCGCGTCAGCACGGTGGACCAGCATCCCGAGCTTCAGCATGACGCGCTCGAGCGGGCGGGGTGCTATCGCGTGTGGACCGACCATGGCGTCAGCGGCAAGCTCGCCAGCCGCCCGGAGTTGAACCAGGTCCTCGACCAACTCCGGCCCGGCGACACGCTGGTCGTGTGGAAGCTCGACCGGCTCGGCCGCTCGCTGCGGCACCTGATCGACACCGTCAACACCCTCAACGAACGCGGCATCGGCTTCCGCAGCGTGACCGAGGGCATCGACACGACCACTCCCGCCGGACGGCTCGTCTTCCACGTCTTCGCCGCCCTCGCCGAGTTCTTTGTTATGTCGACACGCCGGGGTAGGGCATTCCCAGAGTGGGGGCTTGCTGCGTGATCTAGATCGTTGACCGGCAATTCTGCGCACGTCAGCAGGGGTCTCAGTGCTGGGCGGCGTACTCGCCGAGGAGTTCGATGATGCGCAAGTCGGCGAGCAAGGTCCGATTCTGCTGGTCGCGGGCGGGAGTGTAGGTCGCGATGGTTGCGGCCGCGATGCGCAGCCGTGCTGTCACCGCGTGGAGGATGTCCTCCATCTGGGGAAGTGAGAGCCCGCCAGGTACCGGCTCGTCCACGATGCCGGGCGCCGTGTGTGGGTCAAACGCGTCGTTGTCGATGTGCAGGTAGACCTCGTCGACCTGGCCAGCCAGCTGCTCCAGCACCAAGACGACGTCGCCCTGTGGCCTGCCCTGCTGCCACGGGATGGCATGGATGGCGGAGTCCTGCAGCCGGCGGGCCTCCGCTGGCGGGGAGAGGCTGCGCACACCAGCCAGCACGACCAGTTGTTCCGGGACTGGCGGGCGGCCACCCAGCGATGCCAGGAGTTCCCGGTAGCAGTGGCCGGTGACAACGGCCAGCGACATGCCGGGAAAGAAGCCGCTGGCCGACGAGACTGGCGTGTTGAAGTCGGCGTGCGCGTCGATCCAGACGATGCCGCAGCGCCCACCACCCAGGCCAGCCACGACCCCGATCGCCGCATCGCAGGATCCGGCCAGCACGATCGGCAGCCGCGCCGTGCTGATCGCGGACCGTACCGCCAAGCGCACGCCGTGGTTGACCGCCATCGACGCGGAAGCACCGCCGGCGCCGGCTCCGGATTGCGCCTGGACGCGCCGGTGGGTGGCTGTGACCCCCTTGCCAGCCAGCAGACTCTCGGTACCTGCCCGCGCGTAATGATCCGGGGCCGCTGCCACCGGATGCGCGGCATCACCAGCCATGAACGGCACGTAAATCAGCAAGACGTCCGTGAGTGCACCTCCGCTGATGCACACGTCCTTGCTCGGTGACTGAGAGGTGAAGGGTGTCCAAGATCGGTGTGTCTACACACGTCTGACCCTGGAGGTCTTCGGTGATCGCCGATCTGGACACCCTTCTCATCGCACTGTATGTGGAACTCACCGACCGGGTCATCCCCGCACTTGGCAACCGCCGCCGCGGCGCAGGGCGTCCCCTGGAGGTGACCGATGCCGAGCTGGTCTGCCTGGCCGTCGCCCAGGTCCTGCTGCGCTACAACGACGAGCGCCACTGGCTGCGGGCCGCCCCACCCGGGTGGGGCACCTGTTCCCCCGCCTGCCTGGCCAAAGCGCCTACAACCAGCGGCTCAAGGGCGCGGCGCCGCTGCTGGAGGCCGCGCTTCGCTGGCTGGCCGAGCAGACCCCGGGGTCGGCGGAGCGGCTGCGGCTGCTGGACGGTACGCCGGTGGGCTGCGGCCAGTCCACCATCACCGCCAAGCGCTCTTGCCTGTTCGGCTACGCCGGGTACGGCTATGAGCCCGCGCACAGCCGCTACTACTGGGGTGCCAAGCTCCTGCTGCTGTGTACCGCCGACGGGACGGTCACCGGGTTCGGCCTCGCCAACCCCAAGCTCATGGGGGAACGGCAAGCAGTCCGGCAGCTGCTGACCCATCAGCCGGCCAACCGGCCACCGGCAGGTTCGGCCGTCGTCACCGACAAGGGCCTGGCTGGCGAGGGAACCGAGGGGTTCTTCGCCGGCCTTGAGCTTGCCCTGATGCGTCCAGCCCGCAGGGACGAAGCCGACCCTGGCAGCTTCCCCAACTGGCTGCGCCAGCGCGTGGAGGCGATCATCTGGACGCTGAAGCACCAGCTCGGCCTGGAAGACCACGGCGGCCGCGTCCCTGCCGGCCTGTGGGCCCGCATCGTCCAGCGCCTGCTCGCCCTCAACGCCGCGATCTGGCACAACTGGACCATCGGCGCACCGGTCAGCGCTCCTTGATCGCCTACGATCACTGACACCGCCCCTGACCAGCCGCGAATTGCCGGTCAACGATCTAGTAGCCACCGGCGAAGGAGGCCGGTGTGCGTGTGATCAAGCAGAAAGACGGGGGCATTGTCCGGCGGGTGATGCTTGTCGACGAGGCCGGCGAGGTCGTGGGGGCCCCGACGAGGTTCCTCGGCCATCTGATGGACGCGGGCTATAGCCCGCACACGGTGTGCGCCTACGGGTACGACCTGCGGTATCTGTTCTTGTTCCTTGCGGCCAAAGGGCTGGACTGGCGGGACTTCCGCCCAGCCACGGCTTTGCAGCTTCTGGGGTTCCTGCGGCGGCTGCCGAGCCGGCGCCCGGCCCAGCGGCTCGGACTGGCGGTGGCGACCGCGCAGGGGCGGCTGCTCGCTCCGGCCACGGTGCAGCGGGCGCTGGCTGCGACGTCGAGCTTCTACGAGTGGGCGATCGCCGACGGCGAGTACACCGAGGCTGACAACCCGATGCAGCGGCGAGCCGATCCTGCCCTGGCCAGGGTGAGTGAGCGGCACCAGCCGTTTGTTGGGCACGCCAGCCGCCAGCGGCCGGTACGGCGAACGGTGCGGGTACGACTGCCGATGCGGTTGCCTCGCCCGATGACCACCCACGAGGTGGAACTGCTGCTGGCCAGCCTGAGCACGCTGCGGGACCTGGCGATCGTCTTGTTGATGCTGGACGGCGGGCTGAGGCCCGGTGAAGTCCTTGGACTGCATCTGGACGACATCTCCTACGGACGCCGCCGGGTGACGGTCCGCAAGCGCGACGACCACCCGCACGGGGCGCGGGCGAAGTCCCGCCACGAACGCGTCGTGGACCTGCACCAGCCCCGCACCCTGGACGCGGTCAGCCGCTATGTCCTGCACGAACGGCCTTTGGAGGCGACCAACGCATTCGTCTTCCTCGTTGGAGGATCGGGCGCCCGGAGCTGTGAACCGCTCAGCTACCAGGCGGTGGTGCGCGGCTTCGCCCGGCGGCTGGACCGGCTTGGGATCCGGTCGGCGGACAAGACCCCACATGCCCTCCGCCACACCCACGCCACCGCCATGTGGGAGGGAGGAATGCGCGAACTGGCGCTGCAGAAGCGGCTTGGACATGCCTCGCCGGAGTCCACCCGCGTCTACACCCGCGTCTCGGATGAGACCGTGCTCGCCGAGTACACGCACGCGCTGCGGGAACGGCGGTGAGCGCCGGACTCGTGGCCCCGCCGGCGGGTGGGGCTGGTGCGGCTGCGGGCCACCGGCCGCGCCGCCACGTCGACCAAAGCGCCTACCGGCGCTGGCTGAGCGTGCACTGCACTGCGGCAGTCCGGTCCAATCGGCTGCACGTCTATGACGCCTTCACCCAGCAGTGGCCGTCGTTGGAGCAGTGGTTCGCCGCCCCGCTGATCCAGCGCATCACCGACCCGCTCCCGCAAGTCTCACAGGGGCGCGGGGGTGAGCATGTGGTGATGCCCTACCTGGTCTATCTGTCGCTGGTCGAGGGGATCGGCCTGGACTACGAGCTGCTGCTGGCCCGCACCTTCGCCAGTCCGTTCACCACGCGGACCTACCCGAGCGGGCTGGGCGTCGACCTGGAGCTGTTCGCCCGCCACCAGGCCCGGCTGGTCCAGCTCGGCTACTCGCGCAAGACCGTCCGGCACCTGCTGTCATGGTCGCTGGGGCGGCTCCTATTGCATCGCGGCGACCCAGACATGACGACGATCGGCAGCGAGGACCTGGTCGAGCTCGAGGAGGCGGTCAGCGCGTTCATCGCTCGGCCCGATGCAGAGGAACTGCGTGCCTTCTACGCCCGGGACGGCGACGCTTCCTTCCGCAAGCAGTACTGCACCACCGCGTTCACGCGGCTGCATGCCGCGCACGTGCTGCTGTTCCAGGCCGGGCAGATCGATCCGCCCCCGGCAGGACGGCGGGACCGCGGCACCTGGACCGACCGGATGGTGACCACCCAGACCCTGCCGCGGATCCGCAGCGTTGTGGAGCGCTACCTACGCCTGGAGCTGGAGGCGAACCTGGACCGGCCGCAGACCGTCCGGCATGCCCGCGATGCGCTGCGGCGCCTATTGGTCTGGCTGGCCGAGGCCCACCCTGAGATCGTCACGCTGGCCGAGCTGACCCGAGAGCACGCCGAGGAGTTCCTGCGGTGGCTGGGCCAGCAGTGCAACAGCTTCACTGGTGCCCCACTGGCGCTGACCACCCGGCGGTCGATCATCACCTTGCTGGCCGGGTTCGTCAACGACACCGCCACGTGGAAGTGGGACGACGTTCCCGGCCGGGTCCTGTTCACCCGCGCCGACATCCCCAAGACGCCCAAGACCGTGCCCCGCTTCGTTCCCGACCATGAACTTGACGTGCTCATGGCGGCTGTGGACCAGCTCCCGGACCCGCACCAGCGCGCCGCCCTGACCGTGGCCCGCTGGAGCGGCGCACGCCGAGACGAGATCCGACGGCTCTCGGTCGACTGCCTGGACGCCTATCCCGATGGCCATCCCCGGCTGCGGATCCCCGTCGGCAAAGGGCACGCCGAACGCAGCATCCCGCTGCACCCCCAGGCCGCCGAAACCCTCCGGCCGCTGATTGAGGCGGCCCGCAGCCAGGGAGCCCTCCCGCAGTTCGACGCCAGTGCGGCACGACCGGTTCAGTACATCTTCGCTCGTCGCGGCAAGCTGCTGTCGGTCGCGTTTCTCTTCGACCGCGCCTTGAAGACGGCCTGCACGATGGCCCGGCTGATCGGCCCCAACGGCCGCCCCGTGGTCTCCGCCCATCGCTTTCGCCGCATTCTTTCCGCTTAGTTTTCGTGTGCGATTAGTAGTCGCACGGTATTTCACCAGGGATTTGTGGCTTGCGCTGGCCCGTGTGGTGTGGTTATCGTCCGAGCCCATGATCCTGAGCCTTTTCTCGTCCCAGGGCTGGGAATCCTGGGACGTCGTGCACCGGCCGCTGATCCCCGAGCGGATGCCGGTGCTGATCGACGACGACCTCCGGCTCGAGGACGGCCCGGCCGCGCCCCGGCCGACGGTGGCAGTCAACCGGTGGCTGCGGGAGCTGCCAGCCAGCGGAGCGCCGGCGCCGAGTTCGTGGGGGAACTACGCGCGGGTGGTCAAGGAGTGGGCGGAGTTCCTGGCAGAGCATGGGGTGGGCCTGTTCGACTCGCGGGAGCGCTTGAAGGCAGGGCTGAGCCGGTACGCCGAGCACCGCGCCGCCGGGCCCATCAAGGCGCGGTTCGCGGCGACGACGTGGGGCCAGCACATGAGCATCCTGTCGTTGTTCTATCGGTGGGCGATGGCCGAGGGATACGCGCCGGCCGAGCCGTTCACCTACCGCTCGGCGCGGGCCCTGTTCGCCGGGACGGGGCGGGAGGTGCGGGTCAACCTGGCGGTCCGCCGCACGCCCAAGCCGCACGTGACGATCAAGTACCTGGAGCCGGACTTCACCGAGCTGTTTGTCCGCGGGCTGCGCGGGCGGCCGCCAAGGCCCTGGCGCGTTTGCTCGGCGACGGGGTCCTGCTCGTGCCCGACCCCAGCCAGGCCACCGGCACCATGCTGGTGGTGCTCGGCGCCCACTTCCAGGGCGTCCACCCCACGCCAGCGCCGACCACCACCACCGCGCCGCCCGCTGTGTCCACCCCGACCACCCCCGCGCCCGCCCAGCCGCGCGACTTCGACCCCCGCCCCTGCTGACCCGGGTCCTGTATCCCCACGGCCAGCCAGGGTCGGTTCGATCACGGGATCGGGTGGGAACATCCCGAACCGGGTTGGCAGTGGACCCAGCGTCCCGCGCATGGACGTTCAACCTTCCGGGCCTGTTGCAGGAGGGCTGGAGTCGGAGGGATGGCGCTTGGCTCCTACCCCTCCCACGCGCCACCCGGGAACCTGCCAGCGGTCGGCTGCGGTCCAGGCCGTGGCCGCTTGACGACGGCGCGGTGGTGCGACCCTGGCCACATGGGGCAGCTCGGTAGGGCGGGGGCGATGCGGCGAAAAGCGATCGGGCTGAAGCTGCGGCGGGCAGGTGGTCGGCTGTCCATTCCACCGCAGTTCTTCAAGCAGCCGGTAGGCGTCCGCCTCAGTTTGCAGCCGGGCGGTGAGCGCCGGAATCGAGGACTCTTGCTTGCCCATACCTCAATAATGCTGCTCAGAGCGGGTTTGGCCGTCCGCAGGACGCGCGCGGCGATCAGCGCCGGCGTGGCGCGCTCCTCCCAGTCCCTGGCCCAGGCGCTCCACAGCGTGCGGCGCATGCCCAGCCGGGGCGCCACCGCCCAGCCGGCCAGGTTGAAGACCCCGTAGGCGGGCCGGTAGAAGCGCGGCGGCTGGCCGCAGGCGTCGGCGATGCTGTCACCGGCGCGGCGCCGCGCCGCGGCGGTCGCGGCTGGTGGCAGGCCGGCCAGGCTCTGATGGGTGTCGCCGTGGCAGGCCAGCTCATGGCCGCCCGCCGCGATCTCCCCGGCCAGGCTCGGGCTGCGACGCACACCCGCCCCAGCTCGAAGAAGGTGCGGGGCGCGCCGTCCAGCGCCAGCAGGAACCGCCCGGTGAAGGCGGGGTCGGGCCCGTCGTCGACGGTGAGGCCAGCACTGGCTGGTCGGTCCGCACCGAGCAGAGCACCAGCCTATGGTCGAGCAGCCGCCGTCCCGGCGGTGTGACCGCCGCGGCCACCCCCAGTCCCGGGTTCCGCAGCTCGGGTCGCGCATAGTCCACGAATCTGGGCAGTGACCTGCGGAGATGGGCGATGGCACGCGCAGGCGGCGTGTATCTAGGCGCGAGCGTTCGCGCTGGTCAGGAGCCTGGGGCCGGCGGGGTGAGCTGCCAGACGCGCGGGGGCTCGGCCAGCCGCAGCTTGGTGAGGATGGCGC
>JBKPDO010000312.1:0-11931 GCA_046727955.1 bacterium
GCCGGAAACCGGCTCGCGGTGATGGTCCTCTCCAGCGACCGCGACTTCACGATCCGGCCGCCGGCCGGCACGCGGCTGACGCTCGACCTGGCGCGCAGCTCGCTTGCAATACCGGTGGTCGGCGGCTCGACGGCGCTCGCCGACGCCGTCGGGTGAGACGGCGAGACTGTCGCTGCGGGCGCCGGCCGGAGCCGGCGCCCGTTCGGTCACGCGCGAGACGGGGCCATCAGCGTGTCGGAAGGCTGGGGGCTCACTTGTTGGTGAGCCGTTGGTGATTCATCGGCCAGTCCACGACGTCGAAGACGTGGAGGTATGCCCCCAGTCTCGCGACAATGGCCCGGATGCTCCAGGATCCGGCCATCGGCTGAGGTGACTTGGCGTCGGGGTCAGCGGTGGGCCGCGGCGGTCGGGTCGGTGTCGGCTGGAGCGGGGAACGCGGCCCCGGCCAGCGGTCATTGACCGGGTGACGGTACCCGGTCACAAGGAGGCCCTGACGGACGACACGGAGCTGGATCGCTGTGTCGCTGGCCGAGCCTGCCCGCTTTGCCGATTGGATTGGCGGCATCGGCTGGCTGCCCACCAGCTACCAGGAACTTGTCGAGCTGCCCACGCAACCCGAGCTGCTCGCCGCCGAGCTCACGGAGCGGATACGCACCCACCATCTGGCTGGTGGGTGGCTGGCCAATTCAGGGACGGCAGGGGTCGAAGCCGTCAAGCCTGGGCATCGGCTGTCCAACCGAACGGTCCAGGCGGCAGAACTGTTCGGCACGATCGGTTGGCTGCTTGCCCACTATCCGGTCCCGCCGAAGCTGCAGGCCGCGTTCTATCAGGTGCTGACGCGACTCGACAGCGTCAAGCTGCTGGGGGCGACCACCGACCTGGCCAGCCGCCGCGGAGTGAGCGTCGCCATCGACCTGCCCGGCACGCCGCTTGGCGAACGCAGCGAGCTGCTGCTGGACCCTGCCAGCGGCCGCCTGCTCGGATCGCGCGTGGTCCAGACCCGGAGGGTTCCCGGCTGGCGCACCCCGCCCGGGACAGTGACCGTCGAAAGCGCCTACCTCAAGATGGCCGTGGTCGACTCGCTGAACGCCCGACCGTGACCATCCGCTCGTGACCACTAGGCAGGCCGTGGGCACGGCCTGTTCTGGCGGCCTGCTTGCCACCCTGACGCCCGGCGCACGTGGTGCAGTGTCCAAGATCGGACCTGGTTGCGGCAGCTCTCCGCTGAGCTCGGCTATGTGCTGGACTTGACCGCCCTCGCTCCAGTCGGCTCCACCCGCCTCACGCGAAGAGGGCCTGATAGACTAAGTCTGACTAAGTCAGCATTCAGCATGAGGTCGGAGGGGTACATGGCCGCGACGGAACCGGCTGCCCAGTTCAACATCCATGAGGCAAAGACGCACCTGTCGCGTCTCGTCGAGCGTGCGGCCGCAGGTGAGGAGATCATCATCAGCAAGGCCGGCCAGCCGATGGCACGGCTTGGACCGCTACCGAAGGCTCTCACTCCGCGGAAGCCTGGCCGTTGGCGTGGACGAGTGGTCATCCACGACGACTTTGACGAGCTACCGCCGGGGATCGCCGCGGCGTTTCGTGGCGAGGGGTCATGAGGCTGCTGCTGGACACCCATGTCTTACTGTGGTGGCTGGCCGACGATCCGGCGTTGTCGAAGCAGGCCAGGGCTCTGATCGCCAACGAGCCGGAGGTGTTCGCCAGCGCTGCCAGCGCCTGGGAGATTGCGATCAAGCGGGCGCTTGGGAAGCTGGAGGCGCCGGAGGATCTGCTGCCGGCGCTGGAAGCGGGAGGGATCCGGCAGCTGTCGATCGACTTCGAGCACGCCGCGGTCGCCGGTGCGTTGCCACGCCATCATGACGATCCGTTCGACCGGATGCTGGTGGCGCAGGCGCAGCAGGAGGGCCTCACTCTGCTGACGAGCGACGTCCGCATCTCCCGGTACGCCGTGACGGTCCTGCCGGCTTCGTGACAGTTCCGCTCGGCACGCGAACGACACTGGTAGGGGGAACCCCGCGGCACCCGGCCGCAGGAAGATCCCACCCCGCATTCCCACCTTTGGTCGATGTCCCAGCCAGCGCCCCGCCGTAGCGTCCAGTAAGGAACAACGCCACGCCAACGGAGTGGCGGCCTTCCAGTCTGGCGGCCGCCGCCTGAGCGTCCCCTCGGAAAGGAGTCTCGCACGACGACCGGTCATGTCGAGTCCGGCCTCAGCCGCTCAGCAGCAAGGATCGCGGCGGGCGCTGCACCGGGCGCTGCACCGGGCGCTGAAGGACCGGGCGCTGCCGCGACCTGCAGACGTGCGGCCGACTCGCTGCTTGCCTGGCTCCGCCACACGAGGCCGGCGTCCTACGAGAAATTTGGCAACCAGGGAGGATGGACATGCTACTTGCGAACAAGACCGCCGTGATCTACGGGGCGGGAGGGGCCGTCGGTGGCGCGGTCGCCCGCGCCTTCGCCCGCGACGGCGCCAACGTCTTCCTTGCCGGTCGCACCCTCGCCAAGGTTGACGCGGTGGCCAAGGACATCGCCGCCGCGGGAGGCCAGGCCGAGACGGCCGAGGTCGACGCGCTCGACGAGCAGGCCGTCGAGCAGCACACCGGCGCCGTGGCCGACAAGGCGGGGCGCATTGACATCTCCTTCAACGCCATCGGGATCCCCCAGCAGGGCGTGCAGGGGATCCCGCTGGTCGAGCTGTCGGCTGACAGCTTCACCCTGCCGGTCATGGCCTACACCAAGGCACACTTTCTGACCGCGACGGCGGCGGCGCGGCGCATGGTCGGCGAGGGCTCGGGCGTGATCTTGACGCTCACCTCGGCGCCGGCCCGCATGGCGATCCCGCTCATGGGCGGCATGGCGGCGGCGTGGGGGGCGGTCGAAGCGCTCACCCGGAGCCTGGCGGCGGAGTTGGGGCCGCGGGGCATCCGGGTGGTCTGCCTGCGGCCGAACGCCATGCCGGAGACGGCGACGATCACCGAGGTCTTCGGGCTTCACGGCAAGGGCGCCGGCATGACCCGCGAGCAGTTCCAGGCTTTCATGGAGGGCCAGACGCTGCTGCGACGGCTCCAGACGCTGACCGAGGTGGCGAACGTAGCGGCCTTCCTCGCTTCAGATCAGGCCAGCGCGATGACGGGGACCGCCGTCAACCTGAGTGGCGGCATCATCGTCGACTAGCCCGTCAACCAGCTGACCTGAAGCCCCGGCCGCAGTGGACCGGGGCTCCAGGTCGTTGGCAGCCGCCTGCGGGTCGCTGTGACCGGAGCAGCAGGACCATCGTGGTCTCCAGCGGCGCCGCGCGGGCTGGGCGTCCGGGGGAACCGGAAGTGGAGGCCGGGTTCTCGTGCCGGCCATTCTTCTTGCTCGGACGGGTCCGCCGCAGATGCAACCGCACCCTGGTGGACCTGCTTGAAGGCCTGCTGCTCGCGCCCCGCCCGGGTGGCAGTGGTCCAGGGGTGCGGAGTCGGCGATGACCGGGTACCGGGTCGAACGTTCCTCGATACCGCCCGGCGAGCCTCTACCATGAGGCAGCCGGAGGCAAGCATTGCCGGAGGGGCTGAGGTGGGGGTACCGATGCCTGAGCCGTCCACGACGAGCCCGTCCACGGCCACAGGGCCCGAACACGACGTGCTGGTGGCCACCAAGCTGCACGTGCCGCGGCCCCGTCCCGGGTTCCTGCCCCGCCCACGGCTGGTGAAGCGCCTGGCCGAGGGGGTGGCACGCGAGCTGGTGCTGGTGTCCACCCCGGCCGGCTTCGGCAAGACCACCCTGCTGGGCGACTGGGCCCGGCGCAGCCGACGGCCGCTCGCGTGGCTGTCGCTGGACGCCGGCGACAACGACCCGACCCGGTTCTGGCGGCAGGTCGCCGCCGCGCTGGACCGGGTGCGCCCCGGGATCGCCGAGCGGGTCGCCGCGCTGCTTGGCCCACCGCCACCGCGGTCCTTTGAGGGGCTGGTGAGCGCGCTGGTCAACGAGTTGGCCGGCGTGGCCGACGAGGTGGTGCTGGTGCTGGACGACTACCACCTGATCGAGGCGCCGCCGGTGCACGACAGCGTCGCGTTCCTGCTGGAGCGGCTGCCGCCAGGGCTGCGGCTGGTGCTGGCCAGCCGCGCCGACCCGCCGCTGCCGCTGGCGCGGCTGCGCGCCGGCGGGCAGCTTACCGAGCTTCGCGCCGCCGACCTGCGCTTCACGCCCGAGGAGGCCGCCGCGCTGCTACGCTCCACCGCCGGGCCCGACCTGTCAGAGGCTGCCGTGGGGGCGCTGGAGGGCCGCACCGAAGGCTGGGCGGCGGGGCTGCAGCTGGCCGCGCTGTCGCTGCGGGGGCATGCCGATCCGGCCGGGTTCGTGGCGACGTTCGCCGGCAGCCACCGCTTCGTGCTGGACTACCTGACCGAGGAGGTGCTGGCCCGCCAGCCCGAGCCGCTGGTCGGCTTCCTGTTGGAGACCTCGGTGCTGGAGCGGCTGTCGGGGCCGCTGTGCGAGGCGGTCACCGGCCGCGCCGACAGCCAGCAGCTGCTGGAGGAAATCGAACGGGCCAACCTGTTTGTGGTGCCGCTGGATGAGGTGCGTGGCTGGTGGCGCTACCATCACCTGTTCGCCGAGCTGCTGCGCGTCCGCCTGCAGCGGGAGCGGCCCGAGCGGGTGCCGGCGCTGCACCGGGCCGCGGCCGCCTGGCACGAGGCGCACGGGCTGGCCGACGAGGCGGTGCGGCACGCGTTGGCCGCTGGGGAGGCCGAATGGGCGGTGCGGCTGGTCGAGGAGCACCTCCAAGCGCGTTTTCAGCGCAGCGAGGGCGTCACGGTGAACCGCTGGCTCAGGGCGCTGCCCGCCGAGCTGGTCAGCGCGCGGCCACGACTGTTGGTGGCGAGCGCGGTCTGGGCGATCGTCGGCGGCCGCGTCGAGCAGGTCGAGCCGCTCCTTGCGGCCGCCGAGCGCGCGGTGGCCGCCCTGGCCGGCGAGGCGGCCGAGTCGTCTGGCGCCAGGCCGCCGAGTGGGCTGGCCAACGTCCCTGCGATGATCCCGCTGCTGCGCGCCGAACTGGCCCGTGAGCGCGGCGACGCCGAGCCCACCATCCGGTTCGCGCGGCAGGGCTTGACCCACGCGGATGCGGATGATCGCTACCTGGGCCGCTGGCAGCTGGCGGTGGGGACGCTGTTGCAGGGTAGGGTCGGGGACGCCGAGGCCGCGCTCGCCGAGCTTGCCGGCGACCCGTGGGCGGCGGGGGCGGACCGCTACTTCGCCGTGCGCGCCCGCTGCACCCTTGCGCGCGGCCAGCGCGCGCAGGGCCGGCTGGGTGCGGCGCTGCGCAGCTGCCAGCGGGCGCTCGAGCTTGCCGCCGAGCCCGCCCCTCGCCCGCCGCTGCCGGCCGCTGGCATGGCCCACGTGGGCCTGGCGGAGGTGCTGTACGAACGAGGTGAGCTGGCCGCCGCCCTGCGGCACGCCACCGAGGGCGTCGGGCTGTGCCGGCAGCTCGCCTACCCGCTGCCGCTGGTGGCTGGTCTGGCCGTTCTGGCCTGGATCCGGCAGGCCCAGGGCGACCGGGCCGGCGCGCTGGAGGCGATCGCCGAGGCCGAGCGGGTCCAGGTGAGCCCCGCCGTGGTCGCCCTGTTCAACCCCGTGCCGGTGTGGCGGGCGCGGCTGCTGCTGGCCCGCGGCGAGGTCGCCGAGGCCGCCCACTGGGTCAAGCAGCGCGGTCTTGCGCCCGATGACCAGCCCAGCTACCCGCGGGAGGGGGAGTACCTGGTGCTGGCCCGCGTGCTGCTCGCCCAGCAACAGCCCGACCGGGCGCTCAGGCTGCTGGCGTGGCTGCACGACCTGGCCGTGGCCCAGCCACGCACGGGCAGCGTCATCGAGGTGCGGGCGCTGCAGGCGCTGGCTCTGGACGCGGTCGGCGGCGAGCAGACCGCGGCGCTGGCCGCCCTGGCCGAGGCGCTCGCCCTGGCCGCGCCCGAGGGCTGGCTGCGGGTGTTCGTCGACGAAGGCGCACCGATGGCCCGCCTGCTCGGCACGCTCGCCACCACCCAGGCCACGAGACAAACCATAACCGCCGCCCACGTGCCGGCAGCCTACCTGCGCCGGCTGCTGGACGCGTTCGATCAGGCCGGTGTGGCCGTCCCGCCCGGACTGGTGGTGCCACTGAGCAGTCGCGAGCTGGAGGTGCTGGCGCTGCTGGGTGCCGGCACGCCCAACCAGGCGATCGCCGAGGAACTGGTGATCTCGCTGCACACGGTCAAGCGCCACGTCACCCACATCTTCGACAAGCTCGGCGCAGCCAACCGCACCCAGGCGACCGCCCGCGCCCGCGAGCTCGGGCTGCTCCCCTAGCCAGGCGAGCTGCCCCGGGAGGACATCCCGACCCAGTGGTGGTCTACCTGGGGATACCCGATGGCGCGACGCGAGATTCCACCCAGATGCAACCTTTGGGTGATGCCTACCCCGCGGGCGGACCGGGCTGGAGCGGTGCTGGCAGGAGCTGGCGGCGGCTGGTCGCGCCGCTGGACTACAGCAAGCCGGGGCGGATCCCCGCGCGGCAGTCGTACGTCGTCCGTCCCGCCGTCGGCGCCGACGGCGGGCTCACCCAGGTGCAGGGCTTGTTCGCCGCCCCCTTCGCCACCAGCTACCAGCCGGCAAGCTGACCGCCCCACGAGTCCGCGACCCCGTCGAATGGGGTCGCGGACCCCAAGGAGCCCAAAGCGTCCCTGAAATAAGGAAGTAAGTCGATCTCGGAGCACCCTCCGAGTCAAGCCCGCCGCGGTCCCTCCTGTACACGCCCCGGCAAGGCGTGTACCCTTCGGCCGCTCTGTCGACGAACAGGAGGCATCCGCATGCGCCGTAGCATGGCCGTCTCCATACTCTTTGTCGCAGCGATGGTCGCCTCCGTGGTGGCGTCGGTTCCTGCCACGGCAACGCCGACAAACGTCGACGTAAGCCGGCGGCACCTGAACGAGTCCGAGGAGGCCATCGCAGTCAATCCGACGAACCCGAACAACATCGTCGTCTTCACCAACGTGTTCCGCAGGGAGGCCGGTCTCACGGCCGGGATGTTCCTGGGCGTCTCCTTCGACGGCGGCCAGACCTGGAAGAGGAGCCTCGTCGGGACCAACGACAACCTCGGCGACGCGTGTTGCGACCCGACTCTCTCCTTTGACCAGTACGGCAACCTGTTCATGTCCTACCTGTACGTGGTCGAGAACGTCGTGCCGGTCGCACTGAGCACCGACGGCGGTCTCTCCTTCCACCTGATCGCCAACATCGGGGCGGAGGGGAGTGCCTTGGCCAGCCGCTCCGGGACCGACGACCGCGGGCTCTTCCGGTTCGTGGACCAGCCGACCATCATCAGCGGCGAGAACTCGGCATGGGTGGTCTTCAACGCCGGCGGGCCGATGGTGGCGAGCGGCGCGCCGGTCACGGGCCTCGGGCAGGTAGGGAGCTTCTCCCCGGTCGAGGTCGTGCCGGGCAGCAACAACTGCACCTACGGCGACGTGGCGATCGGCCCCTCGGGGCAGGTCATGAACGTCTGCACCCTCACCGAGACCGGGCAGGGCGGCGGCAAGCTCTTCGTCAGCGTGGACCCCGACGGGCTCGGCCCGGCCGGGTTCGGCAAGCGCGTCTTCGTGACCGACACCCACGTCGGCGGGTTCGACTTCATCGCGCCGCAGCCTGACCGCTCGGTGGACGCCGAGCCCGGGCTCGCGTGGGACCGGACCGGCGGGCTGAACACCGGCCGCGTGAACCTGGTCTACACGCGCGAGGTCAAGAACGAAAGCGACGACACCGACATCGAGGTCCGCCACTCCGACGACAACGGCGCGACCTGGAGCGGTCCGGTGCGCGTGAACGACGACGCCACGGCCAACAGCCAGTTCATGCCGAAGATCTCGCTGGACCCGACCACCGGCAACCTCGCCGTGACCTGGTACGACTCCCGGCGGGACCTCGGCACCGGGGGGCCTGGTGATACCAACGGCGTGCCAAACGACGACGCACAGTTCTGGGGAGCGTTCAGCACCGACGGTGGCCGCACCTTCACTCCGAACATCCAGATCAGCGCGGGGACCTCGAATGCCCCTGACTCGGGGAACAGCATCGACTTCGGCGACTTCTCGGGGCTGTCGTTCTTCGGCGGGATCGCCCATCCAGCCTGGTCCGACAACTCCAACAGCACGGGGACCAACCCGGATGGGGCCCTCCACCAGCTCGACATCTACACGGCAGCCGTCCACATCTGACCAAGGGGCCGGCCCGGCTGAAGGGCGGCGGCACAGCCACTGGCTGGCCCCCGCGGCTGGTCAGAACTTGAATCGGGCGGACAAGCTATCCAAGGAAGTCGACGAGCAGTTCGCTGAGGCGCTCGGGGGCGTGGACGGGCACCCAGTGATCGACGCCGTCCAGCCGCTCGTAGCGCCAGGGTCCGGTGACGAACCGCTGCGAGCCGGTCATCTGCGCCTCCGTGAGGGCAAAGTCGTCGCTGGACCACACGCCCATCGTGGGGCAGGCCACGGGCGGGACGGAGTTCCGGCTCGGGTCGCCGGCGACGAAGGTCGCCGGGTCGATGTTGGCCCGGTACCAGTTCAGCCCGGCCACCAGTGCGCCCGGACGGGACAGGTCGGCGACCTGCCGGTCGGCGTCGGGATCCTCGCCGGGCCGGACGTCGTTCCAGGCCCAGCGGCGAAAGAACGCCCAGTCGTGTTCGGGCAGCACCCGCTCGGCCACACCCGGGAACAGAAACCACAGGATGTACCAGGACAGCTGCCGCTGGGCTAGCCCGGCGCCAGCACCGGCCAGGGGATGGCCGACCGACACCACGACCAGCCTGCTCACCCGGTCGGGCACAAACCTGGCCACCGCCCAGGCCAGCGCCGCGCCCCAGTCGTGCCCGACGACGGCAGCCTGCTCCACGCCCTCGGCGTCGAGCAGGCCCACGACATCGGCGACCAGCATGCGCAACTTGTAGTCGACGACCTGGGTCGGCCGGTCCGTCTTCCCGAAGCCGCGCAGGTCGGGCGCGATCACCCGGTGGCCGGCCGCTGCTAGGGCGGGGAGCTGGTGCCGCCACAGCCGCCAGGAGTCGGGGAAGCCGTGCAGCAGCAGCACCGGCGGCCCGGACCCCGCCTCGGCCACGTTGAAGCTCAGCCCGTTGGCCCCAAGCGTCCGCTCCATCACCGAGGACATGGCCCTCGACCTCCTCTCAGCCCGGCCTGTAGGGTCGTCAGGGCACGTGGTGCCCCGCCTCCTCGCCCACGCTGGCCAGCCAGCGCAACCGCCGCCTGCCGCGAGTCCCGCCAACCTGTTCGGCATCGCCTTCGGGCTCGCCGGGCTGGGCAAGCGTGCCACGCCCTGGCCAGCGCTACCTGAGCGATGATGCCAGGAACAACTCGCCGGACCCCGACAGCACGCGGAAGCCGAAGTCCCGCCAAGCACACCAGAGGAGACCAAGCGATGACAGAAGACAGGCCCTGGAATGAGCCTGACGTCGTTACCAAGCTCAGCCCGCGGTCGGTTGCCGACACCGTCTCGCGTCTGACTGACCTGATTCGCGCAAAGGGGATGAAGCTGTTCGCCGTGATCGATCAGCGCGCCGAAGCGCGCGAGGCCGGACTTGAGCTGCGTGAAACCACGCTGGTGATCTTCGGCAGCCCGGCGGCAGGCACACCGGTGATGGCGGCATCACCGCTGGCAGCACTCGACCTGCCGCTCAAGGTGCTGGTATGGGCTGACGCGGGGCAGGCGAAGGTCTCCTACTATGCGCCGGCCTCACTGGCCGCCCGTCACCATCTCAGTGCCGAGCTGGCAGCGAAGCTGGCCGGCGTCGATCCGCTCACTGACGCGCTCATCGCTCCGTAACGCGGCGGGCGATGTAGGCAAAACCAGAGATCCAGGCGCGCTCAGGGAGCGGCGGACGAGCCGAGCACGCTCCCTACGAACACCTGCACGGCGGCGTCGTAGCGGGCCGGATCCAGGTTCCACGAGTCCAGGTGGTCGGCGCCGCGCACGCGGATATAGGTCACGCTGCGGGCGACCCTGGCCAACTCGTCGCTGGTCGCAGGGGGCACCATGGCGTCCGCGGTCCCCTGGAACAGCAGAATGGGCGCGTGGATCTTCGTCGCGCCCTTGAGGTAGTCCAGCGAGGTCCAATCCACGCCGTAGCGCCACCCGGCGACCCACTTGGCCACGTCGGTGAGCGACTGGGGAAGGGGAAGCCCCACCAGCGGCAGCTGCTGCTTTGCCGCGCCGAAATCCACCGTCCGGCTGAAGTCCATCATCGGGGAGTCGAGGATGACTCCTGACACCCGTGCCGCCAGTGGCGAGCGCTCCATGAAGTTCGCCGCGATCCCGCCGCCCATGCTGTAGCCGACCAGCACCACGCGCCGGGCGCCGTGCGAGAGCGCGTACCCGACGGCGGCGGCAAGGTCCCGCCATTCCGTCTGCCCGTACCGGAGCATCCCGCTTGGGTCCTCGGGCGCTCCGGCGTCATTCCGGTAAGAGATCACCAGCACCGGCAGGCCGAGCCGATGCAGGGCCGGAACGATCTTGATCGTGTCCAGCCGGTCCATCGAGTTGCCGTGGACCAGGATTGCCCAGGTCTGGCGTTGCCCGGGAATGAGCCACGCCGGGTAGGACCCCAGTGGCCCCTGATAGGAGACGTCGTGGACGGGGATCCCAAGGCCGAGATGCGGATCGTTCGGGAACGCCTTGTTGTCCAGCGCCACCCTGGTCCCCGCCGCCAGTGGTGCCCCCGTCACCTGGCGAAAGTCCCGCGTCACCGTTTCGTTGCCGCGGGCCACGATCCTCGTCACCTGCCCGTAGCCTGTCGGCCACTGGATGCCCCACACGCCCGGTGTGAGGAGCTGGCCCGGATCGGTTGGGACGCGCAGGGTGACGGTCCCCGGTGTCACGGCCGTCACGCTGAGGTCGTAGGTGGGCTTCGCGGCGCGTTTCTCGGCGCCACTCAGTGCCCGCTGATAGAGGCGACCCGAGAAGTACCATCCGCCGCCCAGGTAGAACACGGCGGCCAGCGGCACGACCGACGCAAGCGCCACGATCGGCCATCGCCGCCACGGCCGGTGCCGGCTGGCTTGTGTGGTGCCCGCTGACTGATCCATCCTCCACCTCGTCCTCGTCTTGCCTACCTGAAGCGATGATTGGCTTGTCCGCGCAGCCGGTCCATGGGGATTTGGACTCAATTGCCGGCAGCGAACTACCCAGGCGATTGCGACCAGTCAGGGCGACCGTGAGCGGCGGTCGCTTGCCGGGTAGCACAATGGGCACATGTTGGAGAGTGTGGAGCCGATCGGGGGCGCGGTCGCCTCCAAGTCGGTGGAAGCCCTGGCGGGCCGGACGATCCCGCAGCCCGTCCTCGATACGGTCTGGACCCAAGCGGAGGCCCAGGCGCGCAAGCAGGCGCGGCTCAGTGTGTACCTGGGGGCCGCCCCCGGAGTGGGCAAGACGTACGCCATGCTCGGGGAGGGACAGCGTGCCAAGGCCAGGGGCACCGACGTGGTTGTCGGCGTCGTCCAGACCTATGGGCGTCCCCGGACGACCGAGATGCTGAAGGGCCTCGAGGTCATCCCGCCCCGCATCCTCACCTACCAGGGCGTGCCCTTCGAGGAGCTGGATGTCCAGGCGCTCATCGAGCGCCGCCCGGAGCGGGCGCTGATCGACGAGCTCGCGCACACCAATATCCCTGGGAGCCGGCGAGCCAAGCGCTGGGAGGACGTGCTGGACGTCCTGGCGGCGGGCATCGCGGTCATCACGACCGTGAACGTGCAGCATCTGGCCAGCCTCAACGATCTCGTTGCCAGGATCACCGGCACCCGGCAGCAGGAAACCGTCCCGGACTGGGTGCTCGACCTTGCCGACCAGGTGGAGCTGGTGGACATGTCGCCGTACGCCCTGCAGCGACGGATGGTGCACGGCAACGTCTAC
>JBKPDO010000313.1:0-15499 GCA_046727955.1 bacterium
AAAACGACATGTTCCCTTCCAACAAGACCTACTACGAGCTCCCGATCGCGGTCCAGGACCGCTCCTTCAACGCCGACGGCTCGCTGTTCTACCCCGACTCGCGGGTGTTCTTCGACGGCTACACGGGACCCTATATCCCCAACACCGACGTGTCGCCGATCTGGAACCCGGAGTTCTTCGGCAACATGATCATGGTCAACGGCAACACCTGGCCGTTCCAGACCGTCGAGCAGCGACGCTACCGCCTGCGCTTCCTGAACGGCTGCCAGTCGCGCTTCCTGATCCTCGACTTTGGCAACATCCCCGGCGTGGAGGTCTGGCAGATCGGCAACGAGGGCGGCTTTTTGGCCGCGCCGGTGAACCTCACCGCCGACAACGGCAACCGGCTGCTGATGGGGCTGGCGGAGCGCGCCGACCTGATCGTCGACTTCACCGGCGTGCCGGTGGGCGACCACGTCCTCCGCAACGTGGGGCCGGACGAGCCGTTCGGCGGCGGCACCCCAGGAGTCGATTTCGAGGCGGCCGACCCCGCCAGCACCGGCCAAGTGCTGCAGTTCCGGGTGGTGCCGGCGGTGGCGGCCGACCCGACCACGCCGCCGCAGTTCCTGGTGCTGCCGGCCATCACCCGCCTCACTGGCGGCACGACCCGGCCGCTGGCCCTGCTGGAGGCGGCGTCGGCGTTCACCGACGGACCGGCCGAGGCACTGCTGGGCACCGTAGTGGGCGATCCGAACACGGCACCGGCCGCCGCCGAGGCGAAGGGGTGGATGGAGCCCGTCACCGAGAACCCCGCGGTTGGCGCGACCGAGGTCTGGGAGTACTACAACGCCACCGCCGACGCCCACCCGATGCACATCCACGAGGTGGCCTTCCAGGTCGTGGACCGGCAGGCGATCATCGTGGACGAGACGACCGGGACCGTCCGGGTGGACGCCGCCTCGGCGCCGACCCCGCCGGCGGCCTGGGAGAACGGGTGGAAGGATACCGTGGTCGCCTACCCGGGTCAGGTGACCAGGCTGCGGCTGCGGTTCACCAACCCGGGCCAGTTCGTCTGGCACTGCCACATCGTCGAGCACGAGGACAACGAGATGATGCGGCCGTACCGGATCGGGCCGCCCCAGCCCGGCCAGCCGGCCGCTGCGTCGAGCGCCCAGCTGGCCGCTGCTTCGGCTGCTTCGAGCGGCCGCCTGAGTCTGAGTTGTCAGGCAGCAGGTTCGGGCAGGCCGGCATCCAAGGCGTAGCCGGGAACGAAGGCGGCGAGTCACCAGCCACGCCGCGTGGAGTGAACGCTTGCCGAATGCCGAAGCTGCCGCTCGATCCACGATCGAGAGCTCATGGAGGGCGGAGAGATCGTAGGCACATCCAGCCGGTCTTCCGCGTACCGGCCACGCAGACACACCGTCCAGACAAACCCGCACTATGCCGAGGCCCTGGCAGCGATGTGCCCGCCGCGGCCCGGCGGCGCCGCCTTGAGCTGGACCTTGGCCTGGCGCAGCCAGCCGCCGGTGCGGGGAGGCGGCGGGAGGCGGCGGCGAGCACGGCAGCGACCCACCCAAGCTCCAGGATCAGCGGCGACCGGCCGGGGTGGACCACGACAGCAGCGTGCGCATGTAGTTGGCGCGCTCGAACACGGCCGGATCGGGCACCGCCTCCTGGCGCAGGCTGCCACGCAGCTCGGCCACGCTGGCCAGCTCCCGCTGGGTGAGGCAGGCGACCAGCTGCCGCTCCATGGCGGCCAGGTGCTCAGGCCCGTGGCGCAGCAGCGCCGAGGTGGTCATGGCCACGTCCGCGCCAGCCGCCAGCGCCTTGGCGGCGTCGTGGCCGCTGTGGACCCCGCCGGAGGCCGCCAGCGACGCCGCGGTGCGCCCGCGCAGCAGCGCGATCCAGCGCAGCGGCAGGCGCAGCTCCTCCGGGGTGGACAGCGCCACCCGGGGCACCACCCGCATCGTCTCCAGGTCCAGGTCCGGCTGGTAGAACCGGTTGAACAGCACCAGACCCCCGGCGCCCGCCGCCACCATGCGCGCGGCCATGTTCGCCATGGCGGTGAAGAACGGCCCGACCTTGACCGCCACGGGGACCCGCACGACGGCACGCACCGCCGCGATCACCTCCAGGTCGCGCGCCTCCAGCTCGGCGGCGCTGGTAGCGGGGTCGGCGGCCACCTGGTACAGGTTCAGCTCGATCGCGGCAGCGCCGGCCTCCTCCAGCCAGCGGGCATGCCGGGTCCAACCGCCGGGCGTGACCCCGTTGAGGCTGGCGATCACCGGGATCCCGAGCACCGTCGCGGCCTTCTCGACCAGGCCCAGGTAGGTCCACGGGCCGGCGTTGTAGGCGTCCAGGCCCGGGAGGTAGGCGGCGGGCTCAGGGTGGCTGTCCGATCCCGGCAGCAGCAGCCGCTCGGCCTGCAGCAGCTCGTGGGTCACCTGCTCCTCGAACAGCGACGGCAGCACCACGGCACCAGCACCCGCCTGCTCTAGCCGCCGCAGGCCGTCCAGCGTGCCGGTCAGCGGCGACGCCGACGCCACCAGCGGGCTGCGCAGCCGCAAGCCCAGGTAGTCGGTCCGCAGGTCGACCATGACGGCTCCTTCGTCAACTCTGTTCCCGTGCATCGCTGATGCTCCCGTCCGAGCGGGACTTGGGACCAGGGCCGAACGGCTCCCGAACAGCGGGCCGTCGGCCAGATGCACGCAGGGCGCCCGGCCTGGGAACAGGTCGACGACGACACTACCGTTCCCAGCATGTGAGCCTGGACCTGGGCGGCCTGCTTACCGACGAGCAGCTCCGCGGCTCGCCGCCTGCCTGCGCTCGCTCGAGCTCAACGCGCCCTGCGTCCCCAGCTGGCAGCAACGCAGACCTTGCCCGTCACCTCCATAGCGCGCCCGGAGATGGACCGGCCTGCTTGGAGACCGCCTTGGAGACCGCCCTGCTCAGCAGTCAAACCGACCAGGTATGGACCGGCCGGTCGGTAGCCGTGCACTCCAGGTAGCGCTGCAGCATCGCCGCCAGGGCACGCTTGCGGCCAAGCCGCAGCTCCAGCGCGGCTAGCGTCCGGCGCTGCCAGACCGCGCCGGTCTGCCCGGTGGCCACCCGGGCGGCGATCACCCCGAGCAGGCGGTCGGCCTCTGCTGCCGCCACGCCGGCGCCCACCAGCCCTTCCCGGGCGGCCGGCAGCAGCCGTGGCACCAGCTCGGCGGCCGGCAGCGCGTGGACCCTGCCGCCCTCGCCAAACGGCCAGGCGAGCTCGGCGGCCAGGCCGTGCTGGGCGGCCCGGTAGAAACTGTGCTCGGCGCGCTCGAACGACAGGGCATAGGTCCATGACGGGTCCTGCCCGGCCAGCCACAGCGACAGCCCAACCAGCAAGGCGGCGTTGGCGAGCATGTCGGTCACGGTGGGGCCGGATGGCAGGGCGCGCATCTCGATCCGCAGGTGCCCACCCGAGGATGGGTCGTAGATGGCCCGGTTCCAGCGCCACACGGTGCCTTGGTGCAGTCGCAGCTCCTCCAACGGCGGCGCGTGCCCTTCGTCCCCACCGGCAAGCGGGTCGTGGTCGCCTAGGACCGGCAGTAGCGGCTGGTGCAGCCGCACACCCTCGGCGAACAGCTCCAGCGGCCCGCCCCGCAGCCACCCGGTCCCAAACCCCACGCGGGCAAGCTGGCGGCGCAGACCGCGGCCGTCGCGGTCGTCGATGGACTGCTTGCACAGGGCGATGCGGGTCTCCTCCCACAGCCGGTGGCCAAGCAAGGTGGGCGAGTTGCCCGCCACCGCCAACACCGGCGCGGTGGCCGCCTGGACCGCGTTGTAGGTGCGCGTGAAGGCGGCCGGATCGACCCGCAGGTGCACCTGGAAGGAGGTGGCGGCACCCTCCAGCGCCACGTCATCGCTGGCCAGCTCGAGCGGGTCGGCGCCCGCGATCTGGAGGTGGAAGGGGTCGTGGCGCAGCCGCCGCAGGCCCCTGTCCAGCGCCCGGTAGCGCGGCAGGTCGCTGATCACGCCCAAGTGGAGGTCGGCGCGGCGCAGCGTAGGCAGGATGCCGACCAGCGCCACCCGGCCCCCCTGCCGGTGGGCCGCAGCACCCACGCGCCCGAGCAGGCCGCCCAGCTCCTCCCCCAGCGCGGCAAACGGACGGCCGGCCAGCAGGGTCGGCGTGGCGTTCAGCTCCAGGTTGAACCGGTCCAGCTCCAGGTTGACGCGGGGATCGGCCGCGGCGGCGCGGACCGCCTGGTTCTGCAGGTGGGGTCTGGCCGCATCGTCGACGAGAAACAGCTCCAGCTCGGCGCCAAGCGTGACCGGGCCCACCCCGAAGCCAGGCCGCTCCAGCAGCCGGCCGAGCGTCGACAGGCACTGCCCGAGCCGCTGCTGGAAGCGGGCGTAGTCGAGCTGGTCGAACGTCTCTTGGTCGATGCCTTTCCCCATCGCCGGAACCCCCTAGCCCCACCAGGTCCACGGCGCGTCGGGCAGCGCGATCCGCCGCCCGGTCAGCAACGTGGGCAGGATCCGGACGTAGTGCCCCTTGGCGCCCGGCGCCCACGGGTACAGCGGCAGCCGCCGCACCCGCGCCAGCTCCGCCGGGTCGGTGACCTCCACGGCCTCCCCACGCACCAGCACGCTCCAGCCGGTACGGGTCACTTCGTCGACCCCGTCGACCTCGAACGCGACCCGCGCGCCGCGGCCGGCCACGTCCAGCTTGGTCCCCGCGTCGGTCCGGAACAGCACGGTGTGCTCGTCGAGGACGAAGTTGACCGGCAGCGCCAGCGGCCCGCGGTCGTCGACCAGCACGAGCCGACCCAGGCGCTGGCGGGCCAGCAGCCAAAAGCACTCGTCCTTGGTCAGCTCCTGCCAGCGAACCTCACGCACCGTCCTCACCCTCCCTTGCGCTGGGTGTGCGCCGCCGACCGCAGCGCCACCGTCCCGACGCATGCTCACCTCACCGATCCCGATCGGGATAGGGACCAAGGTCCGGCACACTGTAGGCCATCCGGCCAGAACGGCCACTGGAGACCACCAAGACCCGGGGCACGGGACGAATGGGGTCCTGACTTCGGGACCTTCGGCACGTGGCGGCTCAGCGACTGCTGGATAGGGTCCATAAAGGAGGGCCGCAGGGCCCGAGCAGGACCTGACTGGAGCAAAAGGAGAAGGCCGATGCGCCGCCGTACATTCGACATCCTAGTGTCCTCAACAGGGATCATGCTCACTATCGTGCTGCTGGTCGCGGGCGGGCTGCTGTTTTGGGGCTACAGCTTCGCCAACAATAACGTCCACGACCAGCTGGCCGCCCAGAGGATCTTCTTCCCCGCCAAGGGCAGCCAGGCGCTGGCCCCGCCGGAGATCGGGCGCTACCTGAACCAGTACGCGGGTCAGCAGCTCGTCAACGGCACGCAGGCGCAGGCCTACGCCAACCACTTCATCGCCGTGCACCTCAAGGAAACCGCCGGTGGCAAGACCTACGCCGAGGTCAGCACCCTGGCGCGGCAGAACCCCAACGACGCGACGCTAGCGGGTCAGGTGCAGACCCTGTTCCGGGGTGAGACCCTTCGCGGGTTGCTGCTCAACGCCTACGCGTTCTGGAAGATCGGACAGATTGCACTGATCGCAAGCATCGCCTCGTTCTCGCTGGCGGGGATCATGCTGGTGCTGACGATCCTGGGGTTCTGGCACCTGCGTCGGGTGCCTCCGGGCCAGGAGCTCATGGCTCCCACCTCCGACTCGCAGAAGACCCGCGTGCCTGCCTGAGCCGCACGCAACCCACGGCCACGACAACCACGGCGCCCCCCGACCCACCGCGGGTCGGGGGGCGGCGCTGCTTCGGGCTGCTGGGGCGCGGATCGCGTCCGGTCTGCCGGGTGGACCGGCAGCGACACGCGGCTCTGCTCCGTCAGGCCGGGATGGCCTTGGGTGGTGCCGGCCGCCAGTCCACGCTGACCTTACGGGCCGCCACAAGGGGGTGGGGAGTGCGCGGACTGCGGAACTCGAGCCGCCTAAAGCACGTGCGGGCGCATGCCACCTTGGCTGTGATTTAAACCGACGGCGCGGATGATGCCGAGACGATCGCCGCCGCCATCGGACGGGCCGATGAGCTGGCCCGGGACGGGTACCGCGTCCTGGCCCTGGCGGCGGCAAACCATGCGGCCCTGCCGGCCGACGCCGACGAATTCGAGGTGGACCTGTCTTTGCTGGGCCTGGTCGCCATCCTCGACCCGCCGCGGGAGGCGGCCGCCGCCACCGTCGCGGCCTGCCAACAAGCCGGCATCACCCCGGTCCTGATCACCGGCGACCACCCATCGACCGCCCGCGCGATCGCCACGCGGCTTGGCATCATCAGCCCCACCGACGAGGTCATCGTCGGGCAGCAGCTGCGCGACGGCGCCATCCCGACCGTGACCAACGGCCGGGTCTTCGCCCGAACCACCCCCGGGCAGAAGCTCGACATCGTGCAGGCATGGCGCGCCGATGGGGCGGTCGTCGCGATGACCGGTGACGGCGTCAACGACGGCCCGGCGCTGCGCCGCGCCGACATCGGCGTCGCCATGGGCCGGCGGGGCACCGAGGTCGCGCGGGAGGCCGCCGACCTGGTGCTCGCCGACGACCTGGCGACGGTCGTCGCCGCCGTCGAGGAGGGACGCCGGCGCGTCTACGCCAACGTGCGGCGGTTCCTGCTCTACGGGCTGTCAGGGGGTGCCGCGGAGATCCTCGTCATGCTCCTGGGCCCGTTCGTGGGCCTGCCGCTGCCGCTGCTGCCCGCGCAGATCCTGTGGGTCAACCTGATGACGCACGGGTTGGCGGGCTCGCCCTTGGCGCCGAGCCCGCGGAACCGGACGTCATGCGCCAGCCGCCCCGGCCCCCTGCCGAGAGCGTGCTCGGCACCCACCCGCTCCGGCTCACCGACCTGGCGGTCGTCTGCGTCCCCGCCGTCCTCGGCTACCTCGCGGTCCGGCTCGACCACCGGCTGGGCCGCGTGTACGCACGGCCGGCCGAAGGCACCGCCTGACCCACAACCCCACGGCGGGCTGGAGCGAATCGGTGTTCGATCAGGCCTTGGTCAGATCAAGCCTGGCAGATTAAAGAACCGCAGGGCACGAAGCACCGCCGCCGAGAACCCTCGACGAGGCTCGCCTCCCACCCGTGTCAAGTCTCGGTTGATGTTTGCCGCACACCGACCGGGCCACCATGCCGAACCCCGACAGCAAGGCACTTGCCGGAGCCGTGTGGGCCGCCCAGCCGGTCTGCCAGCTCGAGTACGATCCCTCCATGACACTCAGAGACCGGCTGGCACGGTTCAACCGGCGGCTGGTCAACCCCGTCGTTCGGACCTTCGCCGGGCGGCCGGGCTCCCCGGTGGCGGTCGTGGAGCATCGCGGACGCCGGTCCGGCCGCCGCTACCGGACCCCGGTGGTCGCCTTCGGCGTCGACGACGGCTACGTCGTCGCGCTGTTCTACGGCGCCGACGGGGACTGGGTCAAGAACGTGCTGGCCGCCGGGTTCTGCACGCTCGAGCTGGGCGGTCGGCGGGTCGAGCTGGTCGATCCGAGGGTGCTGGACGCCAGCGAGGGCATTGCGCTGGTGCCGGCACTGATGCGGCCGGCGCTGCGGCTGCTGAGCGTGACCGGGCTCCTGCGGCTGTCGGCGACCTAGCGGCGCGGCAACCGACGCTGGCGCAACCCGCCGACCGGCATCGCGTGCCGTGGAGAAGCTCAAGACCCGTCGAAACAGCAACCTTTTGTAGGCATTCCGGGGCTTTGAATATCCTCGCTGTCCCAGTTGTGCGGGCCTGGTGCTCGGCGACACGCAGGCCGGTCTTGGCGAGCATGGCCGGCTCGCACATCCAGTCCTGCGGGCTGGCCCATTCGAGCCGGCCGACCTGGTCGGTGTAGCGGCGGATCGTGGCGACGTACTGCTGTGGTGAGGTTCGGAACTGCCCGTAGTCCGCGATCTCCGAAAACGCGCCGGAGTCCAGCGCCCACGGTCCTCATGCTCGCGGGAGCGCCTCCGGCCCGAGTTCGGCGAGGCGGCGGTGGCTGACGAACGGTCGCTCATCGGCGCTCAGGCGCGGCCGTAGACGGGGACGGCGGCGCTGCTGGTCGGGGCGGACTCCTCCGAGCACAGGAAGCGGATCACGGCGGCGATCTGTGCGGGCGGGACCCAGCGGGAGTGGTCAGCGTCCGGCATGGCCGCCCGGTTGGCGGGCGTGTCGATGACACTGGGCAGGATGGTGTTGGCCCGGATGCCGTCCCTGCGGTACTCGACCGCGACGGCCTGGGCGAAGGCGAGCACGGCGGCCTTGGCGGTGCTGTAGCCGGCGGCGCCGACGAACGGCTGCACGGCGGCGCGGGCGGAGACGTAGACGAGCGCGCCGCCGCCGACGTCCATCAGGCGGGGCAGGGCCGCCCTGGTGACCAGGAAGGTGGGGCGCAGATTCACGGTGAGCTGGCGGTCGAAGTCCCCGGGCTCGGTCTCGTGGACGCGGGGGCCGCCGGCGTACGCGCCGACCAGGTTGACGACCGCCCGCAGGGGTGCGGGGCCGTCGGCGGCGATGCCGACCACCTCGGCGACCGAGTCGGGCTCGAGCAGGTCGGCCGGGACCAGCTCCACGCCCTCGCGCTGGGCGGTCTCGTCCTCTATGGGCTCCCGGGTGGGTACGACGACCCGCCAGCCCGCTGCTAGGAAGCTCTCGGTCACCGCGCCGCCAAGGCCGCCGGTACCACCGGTGACCAGCACTGTCGCATCCACCACATGGTCCTTTCGCTCGGCTGCGTCCCGTATCGATGCGCAGACCCAACCCTACGGGATCACGAAGACGCACCGGCCTGGGCCGCACCGGCCTGGGCCGCACCGTCGCGGCCCAGCCGTTCGATCGCGTCGGCGGCGCGGCCAACGCCGTCCCGCGCCCGGATCGCTGCGCCGGCGGCGGCGAGCCGGGCCCGCAGCTCACTGTCGCCGACCAGCCGGTCCACGGCGGCCTGCAGCTCAGCGTCGGTGAACCGGTAGGTGTCCAGCCGCACGCCCCAGCCGAGCTCATGCACTCGCTGGGCGTTGTCGTACTGGTCCCAGAACAGTGGCAGCACGATCATCGGCTTGCCGAAGTGGAAGCACTCGGTCGTGGTGTTGTTGCCGCCGTGCGTGATCACCAGGTCGACCAACGGGATGATGCTGGTCTGCGGCAGGAACTCCGCGCCGTGCATGTTGTCGGCCAGCTCGATCTCCGCGTGCAGCGGCCCCTTGGACACGATGTATCGATGGGGAGTCTTGGCAAGGGCGTCGATCACCCGGCGCATCAGCTCGACATCGGCCGAGCCCAGTGAGCCGAGGCTGAAGTAGACCAGGCTGCCGTCCCGCCCGGCCAGGTGCTCCGGCATGGCGAACACGCCGTCGGTGTGGCGTACCGAGGAGTCCAGACGAAGCCAGCGAGTCCCCAGTGGCCGGGCCCGGGGGTAGTCGGCGATCTCTGGGTAGATGTACAGGTTCAGGTCGCCCTCGGAGATGAATTCCAGGTCCGGTAGCGCGGCTGCGCCCTGCTCGCGAACCCATGCGCCGAAGCGCTGCCACAAGGGACGGTGGACGCGTTCGTACTCGGCGCGGAACCTCGCCCAGTCCCTGGAGACGGCCGAGGAGTAGCCGGAGAAGGCGGGCGGGACGCCCGGCCCCTTCACCTCGAGCGGATTGCAGGACACGATGCGTATGAACGGCACGCCGGCGGTCCGCAGCGCAGGGAACTCGACCACGTTGTCCTCGACGATGACGTCGGGGCGCACCCGGTCGATGATGCCGACGAGCTGGCGCTGGCAGTACCGGGCTCCGCTGGTCAGTTCCTCCCAGACGGGCTTGATCCACGTTTCGAGCTGGTCGAAGGTCGGCTTGCGGAACTCGGGCGCGGTGTCGCGGACGAAGTCCTTCCAGAACTGCCCGGGGTCCACCGCGCCGCCGCCGGCGGCCGGCGCGGCGAGGTCGACGAGGTCCTCGGTGAAGCCCAGCGGCGCGAGCTTGCCCCGCCAGGACGCCTCGGCGGCGAACACCACCCGGTGGCCCCGCCGGCGGAGCAGGTCGCCGATGCCGATACAGTTGTTGGTCGGGCCGTAGGCGCTTTCCGGCATAAATAGGATGGTCAGCTCGCGCATGGGGACGCCTCCGAGAGCCGGGTCGAAGGTGGAACGAACCATACTCGACTCGCTCCGATGCGAGTAGCCTGTGACGCGAGCTTGAGGAGGACACCTCATGGCAGCGGACCTCAACAACCGCCATCGCGACACGCTCGAGAGGATCTTCCGCCATCCGTCGAGCGGCAACGTCGAGTGGCGCCAGGTGCTGTCGCTTCTGGAGGCCGTCGGAACGACGACCGAAGAGCCCAACGGCAAGGTCAAGGTCACGCTCGGCCAGGAGACCGAGGTCCTGCAGCCACCGGACGACAAGGACATCGACCAGCAGATGATCGTCGACCTGAGGCGGATGCTCACGAACGCAGGGCTCGCGCCGAATTAGCGAACCGTTCACTTCGAGCCTAATACGATGAGCTGCGCTCCAGCGGGTGAGCGCCAGGACGAGGAAGTGATCCCCGTGCGCAGGTACCTTCTGGTCGCGAACCAGACTCTCGGGGGCGCGGAGCTCATGGAGGAGATCCGCAGGCGTCTCGAGGGAGAACCGAGCTATTTCTATGTACTGGTCCCCAACACCCGTGCAATGGACTACTACTCTCTCGCGGCGGCCAGCGGCAATGTTCCGATGCCCGCCCTGTTTACCGAGTGCGCCCCGGCGGCGGATGAGGAAGCCACTGCTCAGGCCCAGCGCCGGCTGGACCAGCTCCTGAGCAGGCTCCAAGACCTGGGCGCCAAGGCCAAGGGGGAGCTGGGGCAGGCCAACCCGCTCAAGGCCATCGGCGATGTGCTGGCGAGCCGTCAATTCGACGAGGTAATCCTCTCCACCCTGCCCCAACCCATCTCGAGGTGGCTCAGGATGGATCTTCCCCGTCAAGTGCAGCGCGGCTGCGGGTTGCCCGTGGTGACCGTCACTGCGAGGGCTGATGCCAGAGCCTGAGCCCGGTAGCGTAGGGCAAGGCGGCAAGATGCTTATTCTGGGGGGACTTGCATGACGACCTCACGGGCGGCTGCCCAGCGCGTGCCCGGTGCGGCACGTCGCGGCACGCACCCGGGAATCGCGCTCGCGGTCATCGCGGGGGCGCAGCTCATGGTCGTGCTCGACGCGACCATCGTCAACATCGCGCTGCCGCACATCCAGCAGGCCCTGCACTTCTCCACCACCAGCCTGTCCTGGGTGCTCAACGCCTACACGCTCACCTTCGGCGGACTGCTGCTGCTCGGTGGCCGCGCGGGCGACATCCTCGGACGCCGCCGCGTGTTCATCACCGGGATCCTGCTGTTCATCCTGGCGTCGCTGCTGGGTGGCCTGGCGCAGAGCTCGGCGTGGCTGCTGGCCGCGCGGGCGCTGCAGGGGGTCGGCGGCGCGATCGCCTCGCCGACCGCACTGGCGCTGATCACCACCAACTTCGCCGAGGGCCGCGAGCGCAACCGCGCCTTCGGCGTCTTCGCCGCGGTGTCCGGCTCGGGGGCGGCGGTCGGCCTGCTTGCCGGCGGCATGCTGACCTCGTGGCTGTCGTGGCGCTGGGTGCTGTTCGTGAACGTCCCCATCGGCATCCTCATCGCGCTTGCCGCACCGTTGTACATCACCGAGTCGGAGCGCCAGCCGGGCAGGTTCGACATCGCCGGGGCGCTCACTTCGACGGCGGGGATGGTCGCGCTGGTGTACGGCTTCATCCGCGCCGCGCAGCAGGGCTGGAGCGACCCCTTGACGGTCGGCTCCTTCGTCGCCGCGGTGGTCCTGCTGGCGAGCTTCCTCGCCATCGAGACCAGGACCAGGCAGCCGATCACCCCGCTGCACATGTTCCGCAACCGCAACCGCACTGGCAGCTACCTGGTGATGCTCCCCCTGGCCGCGGCGCTGTTCGGCATGTTCTTCTTCCTGACCCTGTTCGTGCAGGAGGTCCTCGGCTACAGCCCGCTGCGGGCCGGGCTCGCCTTCCTGCCCGTCAGCGCCGTGATCATCGTCACCGCGCAGGTCGTCGCGCGATCGCTCCCCAGAGTGGGGCCCAAGCGGTTCATGGTGGCCGGGTCGGTGCTAGCGGCCAGCGGGCTCGCGTGGCTGTCGCGGATCACGGTGCACAGCAGCTACCTCGATGGGCTGCTCGGCCCGATGCTGGTGTTCGCGCTGGGCATGGGATGCCTGTTCGTGCCGCTGACGATCACGGCGGTCTCCGGGGTCCGGCGGGAGGAGTCCGGCGCGGCCTCCAGCCTGCTGAACGCGATGCAGCAGGTGGGCGGCTCGCTCGGCCTGTCGATCCTGGTCACCGTGTTCGGGACCGCGAGCCGCAACGAGGCGACCAGGCAGGTCTCCCGGTTCCTCGCCAGCGCCTCGCCAGCGCTCCGCGCCCAGTTCCAGCGGACCCGCCAGCTGCCTCCGCAATACGCGAATCAGGTGCTGACACACGGGATCTCGACCGCCTTCCAGTTCGCCACGCTCTTCGCGCTGACCGCGCTGCTCGTCAGCGTCGTGGTCATCCGCGCGCGACCGCCGGGGTCGCCCGAGGTCGCCACGACATCCCAGGCCCAAACCGCCGCCACCTGAGAGGCGGTCGCCACCCGGACGTGCGAGAGCGACCGGCTTGCTCTGGGTGGCCGTCGGGCGCGACCACTCCGCGGCCACGGTGGCAGGGCTCGAAGGCGACCCGGGCCGGGAGCGCCCTGCTGGTCCTGCTCGGGCTCCAGCTCGACACCGCCTACAGCGCCATCTGGTGGGTTTTTGCGCTGTTCGGCGCGGGACTCGGCCTGATCACCGCGCCCATCGCGGCCGCGGCCGTGGCCGGCATGCCCCAAGCGCAGGCCGGCCTCGCCTCGGCGGTGCTCAACACCAGCCGCCAGGTTGGCGGCGCGGTCAGCATCGCCCTGCTCGGCGCGGTCTTTCGCAGCCGCTTCCGGGCCGCCCTCCCGCCTGTTCTGCGGGCCCACGCCGGTGCCGCCAGCGGTGGCTTCCAGGCGACGGAACCGGCCAGCCGCCGGCTGATCGACAGTGCCTTCATCTCCGGTCTTCACGCCGGCTACCTGGTCGCCGGCATCGCCCTGCTCGCCTCCACGCTGCTCGCGCTCGGCCTGCTCGGCGCGCTGCGACCCCGCCGAGCCGTCTCCCCGCCGGCGTCCGAGCCCGAGCGAGCCGGAACCGGCTCCTAAAGACGTTCGCGGACCGGCGCTGGGACCTCGTCGACGCCAACACCAGCATCGCGCTGTTCACCGACGAGATCTTCTCGTAACCGAACCGTGCCGCGGCAGCCCTAACCTTATCGTCCTGTCGCGCGTCTCCGTAATGACCACAGGACCACCGGGCCGCGACGGCCGGGTCGGCAAGGGAGGAGACGATGACCAACGCGATGCGGCGTCCCAGGGCGCTGCTGGCCAGCCTGGCCGCGGTGGGGCTGGCCGCGGTCCTGGGCTTGGCGCTGGGGTCGGCGCCCGCCGGGGCGGCAGTGCCGACCCGGACCCTGGCCGAGGCGACCCTGCACACAACTACCAAGGTGGTGCTGACCGCGACCAAGACCGGCAGCGACCAGGGGGCACCGACGGCGAGCGCGCGGCTGGCCGTCTACCAGCACAGCGCCGGTGGCGACTGGCGCTTGCTCGGCCAGCGGGTGGTCGGCCGGGCCGGGGGCTGGTTTTGGCATGTGCTGACCGGCCCCTACTCGGTGTGTGCCTTCAACCTGAGCGAGACGCCGACGCTGCAGATCCGCGTGGGCCTGGCCGTCACCCCGTCGATTGGCTGCTCGCCCACCTACCGCTACCACCTCCAGAATGGCCACCTGCTCACCGGCTAGTGGCGATGCGCGCGGCCCAGAGCGTGGCATGAGCGACGACGGCGACCAACCGCCGGCAGGCGGCCGCGGGCTGGGCGAGGACAGCATCGGCGAGTTCCTGCACTCCGACTACTCGCGGCTGGTCGCCGGGCTGGCCCTGGTCGCGGGCAGCCGGGCCGCGGCCGAGGACGCGGTGCAGGAGGCGCTGGCCCGCGCCTGGGAGCGCGACCTGCGCGGCGAGCAGATCACCTCGCTGCGCGGCTTTGTGGCGGTGGTCGCCACCAACCTGCTGCGCAGCAGGTTCCGGCGGCTGCTGGTGGAGCAGCGGGCTCGCCAACGGCTGGGCGAGCGCCTTGACCAGGTGTCAACCCGGCCGGCCGCGCACTTGGCCGCCGCGGACCTGCGGGTCGACCTGGCGCGCGCCCTGCAGGCGCTGCCGCGGCGCCAGCGCGAGGCCGTGGTCCTGCACTACTTCGCCGACCTGGGCATCCAGGACATCGCCCGGGCGCTGCACGCCAGGCCGGCAACGGCCAAAGGCCTGCTGCATCGCGGCCGCCACTCGCTGCTGCGGATCCTGGGGCCCACCTACCGGGAGGGCGTCGATCATGCCCGCTGACTTCGACGAGCAGATGCGGCGGCTGGTCGAGCGGCTGGCCGAGCAGGTCGACCCCAGCGGCGTGCTGGGGGCGGTGGCACGGCGGGCGCGGCGCCGCCGCGCGCGGCGGCGGGTGCAGGTGGTCGCGCTGGCGCTGGTGGTGCTGGCGGGGACCGGGCTTGGCACCTGGGGGCTGTGGCGGGCATTGCCCGCCGAGCGGGGGCCGGTTGGCCCACCCGCCACGACCGCCGCCGGGCCGGCCGCCACCACCACGCCGCCGCCGCGCGAGCAGACCGTGGCTATGCTAGTGCTCGGCAGCGACCTGCGCGTGGTAGTGACCGCCAGCAGGGGTGGGGCGGGCGACCGGGCCAGCGTCTGGGTCGTCGTGGACCGGCAGGCGGGCGGTGCCTGGCGGCGCCTGGACCAGCGCATCGTCGGCGAGCGGGACGGCTGGTCGTGGACGGCCATCTCCGCCCCAACCTCGATCTGTCGGCTTGCGGCCAGCGACGCCAACCCAGCCCAGCTCGGCATCAGCCTGCTGCTCGGCCCGGCCGGCGGGTGCTCCCCTGTGTACGGCTTCCGCGTGCAGGACGGCGCCCTGGTCGCCGGCTGAGCACGACTCGAGGGGCCGAGCGCCGCCCTGAGACCCCGAAGCGCAGCGAGATTGACGGATTTATGTGGATGGTGTTGAGTCGCAGCCCATCTGATAGTTCGGCCGTCCCGAGTGTGTTCGCGCCTCCCGGCCACGGAGGAAAGGACAGGTCATGCGGCAGCGTCTCGTCGTGGTCGTCGCCGTGGCCGTGGTCCTTGGCGCCCTGGGCGTGGCGGCCGGCGCCCGCGGGGCGCCAGGCGGAGGCGGGCGCTACATCGTCGTGCTGAAGGACTTCGTGGCCAGCCCCGCCGCGGTCGCCCACCCGCTGCACGACGCGGTCTGCCGCTCGGTCGCCGCGGGCGTGACCTACGCGGTGGCTGCCGGGAACTCTTCCATCAACGCCCGCCGCGTCGTCCCGGCCGCCTACGACGAGGTCATCACGGTGTCGGCCCTGGCCGATTTCAAC
>JBKPDO010000314.1:0-4271 GCA_046727955.1 bacterium
GGGGTCATCTTGGCGGTGCTGAGCGCGTTCGCGAACTTCCTGTTCATTCCGTACTACCCGTTCTGGTCGCTGCTGATGCTCGCGGTGGACTTCTTCGTGATCTGGGCGCTGGTGGCGCACGGCCGGGAAGTCGCGGCGTGACGACAGCCCGACTACCTCACGGTGCGGCGGCTGAGCGTGGCTGGCGGGATCAGGCGCCGAGGATGCGGCTCTTCTGAGCCTCGAACTCACCTTCGGTGAGCACGCCCTGGTCCTTCAGTTCGGCGAGCTCCCGGAGCTGGGCCAGCTTGCTGTCCATGTCGTCGGCGGGCGCAGGGGGCGGTGCATCATAGGCAGAAGCTTCGTAGGCCTGCTGCTGGTCCTGCTCGGCCCACCGTTGCCCCTGCCGTCGCGAGACGCGGTTGGAGACGGCGGTCGCCGTCCCAGCGATCACGGCCGTCCGCGCGACACCACGAAGAAGACCAGGCATTGCTATTTCCTTTCGCTATGGGCTGGTCGCTATGGGCTGGTCGCTATGGGCTGGTGCTCACGGCGCCGGGCTCGGTGGCGTCCAGCGCGCTCAGCACGGCCTGGACCGGGATGCGCCCGCTGGCGACCAGCTGGCCACCGCCACGCCGGAGGGCCGCGGCAAACGGCGCCGCCCAGCGGTTCTCGTAGATCAGGATCCCGGCCGAGCTGCCGGGCTCGAGCACGCCCCCTGCGTCGTCGATGTCGTCTTGGCCCAGCAGCCCCGACGATGCCCCCTCGAAGACGGCCAGGTCCAGTTTCCCGTCTTTGTCCAGGTCGGCGATGGCCAGCCCGGTGACCGACCCGTCCAGCTCCTTTTTCACAAACAGCAGGTCCAGGATCCGGATGATGCCTCGGTCGACCAGGTCGGCGAGCAGGGGGAGGCCCTCCCCGGTCATGCGGCTGCCCGGGAACTCGACCACCAGGTAGTCGATCGGGCCCATCTCGTCAAGATCGCTCATGTCAGCCCCCCACGCCGTTGGTTCGGGCACCGGACCCATGCCGCGGCCCGTCGACCCAGGCAGAGATCCGGACTGCGCCAACCATGGCACCTTGGCCCGACATCCGCCTCACCCACAACGGGTGAAACCGCCAAGGCCAGCGCCAACAGTCGCCACGGACCGACCGATTCGTTGACCGCCAGGTGTGACCCTCCGCGAGATCACGATCATCCTGGATGGGTGAAGCCGGTTGGGATACCAGGCCGTAGCTTGCTCGTTGTCCTGGCTCAGGTGCGGCGCTCCTCCAACCCCCGCCGGGACCGCCCGCGCTCCGCGACCCGGCCGAGGGCGTGACATGCAGCGAAGAGAGTGGGACATGGTTCGAGGGCCAAGAGCCACGAAGACGTGGAGCGGGATTGGCAGGTGGATACCCGGCGTCCAGACCCTTCGCAGCTACCAGCGGTCCTGGCTGCCTCGCGACGTCGTCGCCGGGATCGTGCTCACCGCGCTGCTGGTACCCGCAGGTATGGGCTACGCGGAAGCTTCGGGGCTGCCGCCGATCTACGGGCTGTACGCCACTATCGTCCCTTTGGCTGCGTACGCGATTTTCGGGCCAAGCAGAATTCTCGTCCTTGGGCCCGACTCTTCCCTCGCCCCGCTGATCGCGGCCACGATCCTGCCCTTGGCGGCCGGCAACGACGCGGAAGCCGTCGCCCTGGCCGGCACGCTGGCGATCTTCTCGGGCCTGCTGTGCGTGCTCGCCGGGCTCGTCCGCTTCGGGTTCATCACCGACCTGCTGTCCAAGCCGGTGCGCTACGGCTACATGAACGGGATCGCGCTGACCGTGCTGGTCAGCCAGCTGCCGAAGCTGTTCGGCTTCTCCATTGACGCGGAAGGCCTCATCCCAGAGGCCACGGCCTTCGTCCGCGGCATCGTCGACAGCAAGACGAACATAGCGGCGCTCCTCATCGGTATCGCCGGCCTGGTCGTGATCCTTGCGCTCAAGCGGTGGCGCCCGAGGATCCCCGGCGTGCTGATCGCGGTGGTCGGGGCGACGGTCGCGGTCGGCGCGTTCGGCCTGGCGCAGCAGTATCACCTGGCCGTGGTGGGACCGCTCCCAAAGGGCCTGCCGTCGTTCCAGATCCCCAGCGTCTCGGCTTCCCAAATCGAGGCCCTCGTGGCAGGCGCCATCGGGATTGCGCTGGTGTCGTTCGCCGACACCAGCGTGCTCTCGCGGGCGTTCGCGATCCGGGGGGGCTATCGGGTCGACCCCAACCAGGAGCTGGTCGCGCTGGGCACGGCCAACCTCGCCGCGGGCTTCTTCCAGGGGTTCTCGGTGAGCAGCAGCGCCTCGCGGACGCCGGTCGCCGAGTCGGCTGGCGCCAAGACGCAGGTGACCGGGCTGGTCGGCGCCATGGCGATCGCGCTGCTGTTGCTGGTGTTCCCGAATCTCCTGCGGCACCTGCCCGATTCGGCGCTGGCGGCGGTGGTGATCTCGGCGGCGATCGGGCTGCTCGAGGTCGCCGGGGTGCGCAAGCTGTACCGCCTGCGCAAGACGGAGTTCGCCCTGTCGATCGTGTGCCTGCTGGGGGTGGCGCTGCTGGGGGTGATCCAGGGCATCTTCATCGCGGTCGGCCTGGCGCTGCTGGACTTCATCCGGCGGGCGTGGCATCCCTATGACGCCGTGCTGGGGCGCGTCGACGGCATGAAGGGCTACCACGACGTGACCCGCCACCCCGACGCCAGGCGCATCCCCGGATTGGTGCTGTTCCGCTGGGACGCGCCGCTGTTTTTTGCCAACGCGGAGGTGTTCGCCGACCGGCTCCGCCTGGCCGTCGCGTCGTCGCCGACGCGCGTGCGATGGGTGATGGTGGCCGCCGAGCCGGTGACGGACCTGGACACCACCGCCGCCGACGTCCTCCAGCGGCTCGACGAGGAGCTCGCGGCCGACGGGGTTGACCTGCGCTTCGCCGAGATGAAGGGCCCGGTGAAGGACAGATTGCGGCGCTATATGCCTGCCGAGCGGTTCGGCCCCGATCACTTCTACCCCACGATTGGGACCGCAGTGCGCGCCTACCTGGATGCGACCGGGGTCGACTGGGTCGACTGGGAGGACCAGGCTGCGCCCGCAGGACCGGCGCCGGGCGGCCGCTCCGACGGTCAGCCCGGCGGGAATCCGGGTCGGTAGGGATGCCGGTCGCCGACGCTGCGCAGCCGCTGCAGGTCGGCACGCTCGTCTTCGTCGAGGGCAGCCTCGTCGGCCAGCGGCATCACCGGCCTTCTCGCAGCGGCCACGCCATCAGGCTGGTGCGGCGGTCGAGTGCCAGCGGGGGCAGGTAGCGGGCGCGGACCCGTCGCTGCCCGATGCGCTGCAACAGCCAGGTCGAGCCCTTCGGCCAGTGCAGCGGGTCCTCGACGACCTGCCCCTCTACGACGAGCTGGGTGAGCAACCGGCTGATCGTCTCGCCATGGGTGCACAGCACGGCGTTGCTCGGCTCCCGGTCCCAGAAGACCGCCAGCACCTCGGCGGCGCTGGCCTCTGCGCCGAGCGTCGTGATCCGTTCGATCATCAGGAGGCGGTCACGCGCGAGGGGCTCCATCGTCTGCTGGCACCGTAAGGTCGGGCTGCACAGGATCCGCTCGACCGGGTAGTCCTCCAAGCGGACCACGAGCCCCTCGGCTTGGCGTCTCCCGGCGGGTGACAGGGGCCGGAGCACGTCAGGACCGTCCCAGCCGCGCTTGTCACCCGCGTCGGCGTGCCGCACCACCATGAGCATGTCGACCCCCCGATGAGCCGATGGCGACAAGGCCTGCCATGGCTTCACCCTCCTCCTGGCGTCCGTTCCTGCCCTGCGCTCTGATCCGATCCGACCCGCAGGACGCGAGATGCCATGGAACACGGTGGCCGGGGCCGCTGGCCTCATCCTGAGGGGATGAATCGGCGCCCGGCTGGCAGGGACGCGCCTCAGGCTGCGGTCACGACCTGTGAGGGTGCGGCACCCACGAGAATCACCCGGACCGGGTGATGCGCGGCACCCTCGCTGGTGCTACTCATTCTTCTCTTGCCGGTCCGGTCGGGCCGGCCGGGAAGCCTCTCGAGGACGCTCGGGTGGCGCTTCCGCGGTCACCATTCGCCGGGTGGATGGGGGTGAGCACCCGAGATCTCGTCATGCCTCCTCGTGAAGACCTGCCGGGTGCCGACCTGGTGTGGACCAAGCTGTGGCCGCTGGCCACGCGAGCAGGGCTCGTGCATCGTGCCACCCTCGAGTCGCTCCTCCAGGTCAGCGTGCAGGGCAAGCTCTGCCTGCTGGCCGCTCCGGCCGG
>JBKPDO010000315.1:0-17061 GCA_046727955.1 bacterium
CCGCGGATCGCGAGCAGGAGCTGGTGCTGGGCCGGGGTCACGCCCACCGTGGCGGCCTGCTCAGCGCTCCAGCGCAGGAACCGTCGCAGCCCCGTGCGGAAATCAAGCAGCCGCTCATAGTGCCGTTGCTCCAGGGTCACGGCCCAAACTCTATCGCATGTGTCGCGCCGCGAGGTTTGGGCGGGGGAGGTTGCTGAATGGCAACGCCAGCAAGCAGCAAGGCAGGTGTATCGTGAGCCGCGATGGACTGGTCGCCGGGCATAAGGAGCCGCTGGTGCATCGTCCACTCACCCTCATCACCCTGGCCCGTGGGCCACCCCGCCCGACCCAAGCAGGCCCGAGCAGACCTCCCAGGTCCTGAGACGAAAGGGATGGTGAGATTGTCCGCACAAGCAGCCCCTCGCGCCCACTGGCGGCAGACCGTCTGGGGCGAGCTGCTGAGCGAGTTCCTCGGCACCTTCGTGCTCATCTGCTTCGGCGACGGCGTGGTGGCGATGGCCGTCGCCGCGCTGAACCAGTCAGGCCGCGGCACGGCGATCTTCGCGGCCAGCGGCGACTGGCTGATCATCGTCTGGGGATGGGCCCTGGCGGTCACCTTCGGCATCTACGTCGCCGGCGGGGTCAGCGGCGCGCACATCAACCCCGCGGTGACCATCGCCCTGGCGGTGCGCCGCGCGTTCCCCTGGGCCAAGGTGCCGTCCTACATCGTCGCGCAGATGGTCGGCGCGTTCGCCGGCGCCGCCCTTGTCTACCTCAACTACCACAACGCGATCTCCAGCTATGAGGCGGCCCACAGCATCACCCGGGGGGCGTTGGGCGGCGCCGCGGACTCGACCGCGACCTTCAGCATCTTCGCGACCTTCCCCGCGTCCTACTTCCACTCCAGCATGATCTGGCCGTTCATCGACCAGGTGATCGGCACCGGCTTCCTGGTGATGTTCGTGCTGGCGCTGATCGACAGGCGTAACCAGGCGCCACGCGCGAACCTGGCGCCCCTGCTGGTCGGCCTGGCGGTCGCCGCGATCGGCATTTCGTTCGGCGCCAACGCCGGCTACGCGATCAACCCGGCCCGCGACTTCGGCCCGCGGGTGCTGGCCTGGCTGACGGGCTGGGGGAAGGTGGCCTTACCTGGCGTCCACAACTATGTGTGGGTGCCGATCGTCGGGCCGATCGTCGGCGGGGTCATCGGCGCGATCGTCTACGACTTCTTCATCCACAGCGTGCTCGTGGATCGTGGCGCGCCCGAGGTGCCTGGCGTCGAGGCCGAGGGTCGCGTGGTCAGGGAGGAGGCAGAAAGGGCCTGAGCGTCCTCCGCCCTGAGATGGTCAGGTCGCGACAGCGGCCGGGACGGGCGGGCCTCGGGCACCGCCCGTCCCGATGAGCAGTGGGAAGGGCCGAATGAGACGTCGATATGTCGCACATGGGCCTACGTGCTCCGAGAGGAGTCGGACGGGACAACGCGGCTGCTGGTGCGTGAGAGATATGCGTACACGCGGCCGTGGGCGCGGCTCCTCGTCGAGCCCGTTGAAGCCGTCAGCTTCCTGATGAGCCAGAAGATGCTCCGTGGGATCAGGGACCGGGCCGAACGGACTGCTGTCCGATCAGCCGGGAGCCCGACACCGAACCGATCCTAGGGGCAATGCCGGTCAGTTACGGGCGATCGTGATAGTACGCACGACGTTTGCCCAGCTCAAAGCCCGATTTCTGGCTTAACTGACCGGCATTGGGTCTAGGCCTGCGACAGCCCAGCAAGGTTGTCGAGTGGGATCCTTAGCACCATGGGATCCCTTAGCACCAGAGGCCTAATTCCGGCCGGACAGCGGACCACGATGCTCAAGGGTTCGACCCGGCCGGCACGAGTCATCCCGTGCCCCCAGCGTGCCCTTGCTCCGGCTGATCTCCGCTGCATCGTGCGCAGTCACGCGCGGTTGGGCATCGGGTCCGACCTGCGAATTCTCAGACCCCCGTTGCTTCCCAAGCTCGCGGTGCCCTCATCGAGCAGCGCTGGGGCCGCAGAGTCGGTGCGGCCCACGGGTAGCGTCGGTCGCCAGATCAACCATCTGCTGGCCTTGCTGCCAACGTGACGCAACGAAGTACTGGTAGGCGACGCGAGCCACGAGAAGCCGGCTCTGCCGTTTCCGGGGGTAGCTGGGGGGGATGCACCCGGCCGCCGACGCGGCTCCTGGGCCGGTTCTCGTGCCAGGGAACGCACGTTCGATCGGCGCCTCAAGCGCGATACTCCCCGATTCACGGTGATTCACGTATGCTGGTCACCGCTAACCGTCAGTAGTCGACCGAGCGAGGACGGCCGATGAGTAGCCGGGACGACCTGGAGCAGTCCCACGAGGAGCTGCTCCGCTGGACGGACTTCGGCCGCTGGCTCTCGGCGTGCCGGCTGGAGCAGGGCTACACCCAGGCTTACGTCGCCAGCAGGGCGGGGATCAGCACGCAGAACCTCGTCTCGCTGGAGCACGGCGGCTTTCGTCGGCGAGCCGGCGGGCCGTGGACCCTGCCCAACCCTCGGGACGAGAACCTGAAGGCGCTCGCCCGCATCTACCACGTGAGCGCCGAGGAGATGTTCCGCCGGGTCGGCCACTACGCCGATCGGCCGCAGACCAAGGCCGGTCTTCGCCGCCGCGCGAGCGGTGCCAAGCAGCCGGCCCGCGGCGACCGCATCGCCGAGCTCGAGAAGCGAGTCGAGGAGCTGGAGCAGCTCGTGCGCGAGGGCGGCATCGGCGCCGAGCCGACAGAGGCCAAGCCGCAGCGGCGGCGCGCATCCGGGTAGCCGCCTCGCCTCGACGGTCCCCGTACGCTCTTGCGAGGCCAGCACCGACGCATGAGGGGACCGTATGCCGACCACGACCCGGCCGACCGATGACCAGCTCCTGACCGAGGAAGACCTCGCCGAGTTCCTGCGCGTGTCGCTGCGCACCGTGCGCCGCTGGCGCCACGACCGGACCGGCCCGAGGGTCGTCCGGGTCATGCGGGCGCCCCGCTACTGGCGCAGCGACGTAATCGCCTGGGTAGAGGAACAGAGCGCCGACTGAGCGCTGGTCCGCGCTGGGTCCGCGCTGGGTCCGCGCTGGGTCCGCGCTGGGTCCGCGCTGGGTCCGCGCTTACTGGTGATCCTTAGCAAGATCGAGGAAGACTCCGACAGGTGTAGCAAGATACTGTCCTCGCTGGTCAGCCGGCGGATTCGAGCGTCTCTCCGAGGTCACGCCGCAGCCCTCGAAAAGTGCCGGAGGAGGGGCTCGAACCCTCACGCCCTTGCGGGCCCTACGCTTTTAAGGCGCGGCTGTCTGCCGATTCCAGCACTCCGGCGCTCCCCGGCCGGGGTCACGGCTGTGGCCGAGCTGCAACCCAGGCTCAACGAGGCTACGGCATCAATGGGATCCCGGCGAGACCCGTCAGGGACCCCGGGGACCTACCTGCGCGGCGCGGCGGTGCGGCCGTCCCTGGGCCGGCCGGCACTGCTTACGTCGCCTGTGTCGCCCGCGTCGCCCGTGGACCGCGCGGCGTGCTCGTGCCTCCCGGAGCCCCCGCGCTGATCCAGCCAGCGCTTGCCGAGCCACCAGGCGGCGGCCACCACCACCAGCGCCGCGACCGCGTAGCTCACTGGGCGCAGGTAGCGCTCGACCACCCCCCACTGGCCGCCGAGGGCGTAGCCCACCGCGGTGAGCGCGAACGTCCAGGGCAGGCAGCCGACGACGGTGAAGAGCGAGAAGCGCAGGAAGGGCATCTCGGCGATGCCGGCGGGCAGGCTGATGAACGTCCGCACGACCGGCAGCAGCCGCGAGACCATCACGGCGAGCTGGCCGTGCCGCTCGAACCAGACCTCGGCACGGTCCAGCTCGTCCTTGCGCAGGAACACGTAGCGGCCCCAGCGCTCGATCAGCGGACGGCCACCCCGGTAGCCGACCGCCCAGGCGATCCACGAGCCGACCAGGTTCCCGAAGGTCCCGACCAGGGCCACCAGGACGAAATTGAGGTGCCTGCCGTCCTGACCCAGGCTCGCCAGAAAGGCACCATTCGCCAGCGCCCCACCGAACAGCATGGTGACCTCGCTCGGCACCGGGATGCAGGCCGACTCGAGCACCATCAGCACGAACACGGCCAGGTAGCCGTAGTGCAGGACGTAGTCGGTGATGAGGTGCTCCATCTGCCCTCCAAGCGAGAACCAGCTGCCAGAGCCGGATGCTACCTGGTTCCGGCGTCAACGGCTCCAGTGGCTCTCGCCGAGCAGGTAGGCCGTCGCCAGGCTCTCCTGGTCCGACTCGATCGGGTCGCCGTCGCCCTGCCGCTCCACCGCGACCGAGATAGTCCTGGCCGCGTAGAGCGGCAGCTTCGCACTTCGACCCTCGGTGTCTTCCAGCAGGGCCTCCTGGCCGTCCACACCGGTCACGCTGTAGCTACTGCGTGGCTCGACACCGGCCCTGCGAAACATGCGGAGCAGGTCGTGGTCCTCGTTCTCGAAGCGCAGGACGCGCACGCGACTGCCGGTCGGGACGCTGGTCAGCGGTACCCCGGGCTCGCGGGGATAGTCGCCGATGGGATGACCGTGCGGGCAGGTCATGGACTCCCCGATCATCTCGAGCATGCGCGCCTCGAGCCGCGGCGTGACGCTCATCTCGAACGTCTCCGCCTCCTCGTGGACGTCGTCCCAGGGCACCCCCATGACTTTCACGAGGAACGCCTCGACCAGGCGGTGGCGGCTGACGACGTGCCTGGCCACTTCCTCGCCACGGGTGGTCAGCGCGATGCGCTTGTTGGGGCCGCGGCTGACCAGGCCCTCTCGCCCCAGGCGGCCGACCATCTCGGTCACGCTGGGCGGCGACACCTGCATGGCGCGGGCGAGGTTGATGGGCGTGCGGTCGATGCCGGCCTCGCCGAGCCAGTAAAGCGACTCGAGGTATTCCTGCATCCCGGGACTCAGGCTCATGGCGTCCATGGTAAGGCTCCGGCAAGGCTCCAGGCGACAGCCTTCAGCCCCGACGCTCGCGCCGCGGCTATGCGGGCTATCCGGTGACGATCACCCGGCCGGTCATGTCGGTGTGCAGGGTGCAGCGGTAGCTCCAGGTCCCTGGACGGTCGAAGCGATGGCTGAAGGTCCCCGCCTTCTGGATCCTCGAGGCGAAGCCGTCGCCCTTGACGTCGTGCGAGACCGCGCCGTCCTCGAAGTGCCAGGTGACCGTCGTCCCAGGCTTGACCTGAACGGCGGGCGGGTCGAACTGGAGGTGGCGGGCGGCGACGTCGTGCATGCCGACGGCTGGCGGGGTCCGGTCCGCCCGGTCCGCCACATTCGGCTGGCAGGCGGCGAGCAAGATCGTGAACGCAAGCACAAGAGCGCTGAGCATGAACCTGGCTGGCAGGCTAGCTCTGGTCGGTCGCCTCCAGAGCCGCGGCCCATCCGGCTGTGGGGTCTGCGGCCACCAGCCGCAGGTGCCAGCCGCTCGCCGGCATGCCGTCGTCCCAGCACCACCAGCCGAGCCGCTCGAGTGCGCGGCCCAGCGCGTCTGGGTCCGGCGGCCACTCCAGTCGCGCCAGCGCGGTCGCCGCCCACCAGGCGTCGAAGCGGCCGAGGGCCGCTCCGCGGCGCACGCCGTACGCCCCGCCGCTGGCGGCGGCCCACGCCATCCGGGCGAGGGCCTGCGCCAGGCTGATCCGGCCGAGCCGGTGCTCTGCCCGGCCAAGCGAGGCGACCGCCTCCGCCGGGCCACCGCGCACCACCACCGCTTGGGCAGTGCCGTTGGACTGGCTGGTCCAGACCTCGACCAGCCCGGTCAGGGCCCGCACGACCTCGGGCCGGTCCAGCGTCGGCGCCGCCGAGCCCGAAGAGGAGGCCATCGCCACCGGCTCGGCGCCGGGATCGGGCACCTCCAGCTCGCTCGCGCGGTAGGTGGCGAGGGGGTAGGCCGGCTCCCAGTCGGCCAGGACCAGGGGCAACTCGAGCACCTCGGGATGAGTGCCCGGCCGCCCACGCAGGTCCTCACCGCGCAGCACCCGCTCCTGCGCGACCGCCCCGGCCACGCCGGGGTTGTCCAGGTACGGGCCGAGCTCGTCCCACCTGTGAGTCGCGGCGGCGACCTCGGTGAGCGGCCCGAGCGCGAAACGGCCCGCCCCCGGCCGCAGCACTCCGGCGGCCTCGGGTCCCGGCGTCTCCAGCGCGATGCGATAGTCGACGTAGGTCTGCACCGGCCACAGCGGCTTACCCCGCTCGACCGCCCCCTCGAGCAGCGCGCGCAGCCCGAGCAGGCCCTCCCAGTCGTGGCCAGAGCACAGCGCGTCCACCGCCCGCAGCAGCGCCGCGGGGTCGGCGTCCTCAACCAGCTCGGCCAGCGAGGCGCTCGGCAAGATCGCTCCCTCCTCTCTCCCTCTCTCGCCGACCAATGGTGCCGTAGGATCTGCACCCGATGGAGGAGACGGAGGACGGGACCGGCGCGCCCGGGTCTGCGAGCGGCCTCAGCCGGCGCCTGCGCACGCTGGGGCGGGCGAACCTCGAGAGGCAGCTCGCCCACCCGACGGTGCGCGGGATCGCCGACGGCACCCTCGACGAGGAGCGCTTCCGCGCCTGGCTGGTGCAGGACTATCTCTTCCTGCTGGACTACGTGCGGCTCTTCTCGCTGGCGGCGGCGCGGGCCCCGGACGCGGAGACGCTCGGCCGCCTGGTGGACCTCGCCCACTCGACGTTCCACGACGAGCTGTCCCTGCACCGCGCCTACGCGGCGCGGTTCGGGCTCGGCGAGGCCGACCTGGAGGGCGCGCCGAAGTCGCGGACCTGCGCCGCCTACACCGATTTCCTGCTGCGGACCGCCGCGACCGCCGACTTCGCCGAGATCATCGCCGCGCTGCTGCCGTGCATGTGGGGCTACTCCGAGCTGGGCCGGGCCATGGCGGCCGGCGGCCTGCCGGCCGAGCCACGCTACCGGCAGTGGGTGGAGACCTACGCCGACCCGGCCTTCGCCCAGCTCGCCGCCTGGTGCGCCGACCTGCTCGACCGCGCGGCCGCGGGCCTGCCCGAGGCGCGCCTGGCAGCGTGCGAGCGCGCCTTCCTCACCGCACTCGACCACGAGCTCGCCTTCTGGGACGTGTGAGTGGGCGCGGCCCGCGGGAGTCTCATCCAGATCCCCTGATGGCGCGGAACATGGCAGTGTCGTCCGGCTCGGAGGGGGGCTCGACGAGGCGGAACCAGTAGAAGCCGTGCGGGCCGAGGGCGAGGCGGTACGGCCGGCCGTCGATGATGGGGAACGGGGTGCGGCCGAACATTTCCTCGGGGACCAGGCCGACCCAGCGGGACAGGTCCAGCTCGACCGGCTGCGCGAAGCGGGACAGGTTCGCCACCACCAGCACCACGTCCGCGTCCAGCTGCCGGATGAACGAGAACACCCTGCGGTTCTCCGGGTAGAGCGGCTCGTAGCCGCCCATGCCGAAGACCGGATGCTGCTTGCGCACCTGCAGCAGGCGCCGCAGCCACTGCAGCAGCGAGGTGGACACCCGCTCCTGGGCCTCCACGTTGACCGCCTGGTAGCCGTACACGGGGTCCATCAACAGCGGCAGGTACAGCGCGGCCGGGTCGGCCCTGGAGAAACCGGCGTTGCGGTCGCTGGACCACTGCATCGGCGTGCGCACCCCGTCGCGGTCGCCGAGGTAGATGTTGTCGCCCATGCCGACCTCGTCGCCGTAGTAGATGACCGGGCTGCCGGGCAGGCTGAACAGCAGGCTGTAGAGCAGCTCGATCTGCCGCCGGCCGTTGTCGAGCAGGGCCGCCAGCCGCCGCGAGATGCCGATGTTGCGCCGCATGCGCGGGTCCTTGGCGTACTCGTTGTACATGTAGTCGCGTTCCTCGTCGGTGACCATCTCGAGGGTGAGCTCGTCGTGGTTGCGAAGGAACAGCCCCCACTGGGCGATGTCGGGGGTCTTGGGGGTGCGGTTCATGATGTCGATGATCGGGGTGCGGTCCTCGCGCCGCAGCCCCATGAACATGCGCGGCATGACCGGGAAGTTGAAGGCCATGTGGCACTCGTCGCCGTCGCCGAAATAGGGCACCACGTCCGGCGGCCACTGGTTGGCCTCGGCCAGCAGCAGCTTCCCCTCGTATTTGGAGTCGACCTCTTTGCGCACCCGCTTCAGGAACTCGTGCGTCTCCGGCAGGTTCTCGCAGTTGGTCCCCTCTCGCTCGAACAGGTAGGGCACCGCGTCCAGCCGGAACCCGTCCAGGCCCATGTCCAGCCAGAAGCGGATGACCTCCATCATCGCCTCCTGGACCTCAGGGTTGTCGTAGTTCAGGTCGGGCTGGTGCGAGAAGAAGCGGTGCCAGTAGAACGCCTGCGCCTCGGAGTCCCAGGTCCAGTTGGAGGCCTCGGTGTCGACGAAGATGATGCGGGCGTCCAGGTATTTCTGGTCGGTGTCGGACCACACGTACCAGTCCCGCCTGGCCGAGCCGGGCTTGCGCGACTCCTGGAACCACGGGTGCTGGTCGGAGGTGTGGTTCATCACCAGGTCGGCGATCACTCGGATGCCACGGCTGTGCGCCGCCTCGAGGAACTCGTAGAAGTCGCCCAGCGTGCCGTAGGCGGGCAGGACCGAGAAGTAGTCCGAGACGTCGTAGCCGCCGTCGCGCAGGGGCGAGGGGTAGATGGGCAGGAGCCAGATGCAGTCGATGCCGAGCCACTGCAGGAAGTCGAGCCGCTCGGTGAGGCCACGGAAGTCGCCGTTGCCGTCGCCGTTGCCATCCTGGAAGCCACGGACGTACAGCTCGTAGAACACACCCGTCTTGTACCAGAGAGGATCGTCCAACATCCTGTTGCTCGCTCCTCGACTCGGGCAGCGCTCGCGGTGCGATTGCTTATGCGATTGCTTATCGGTAGGTGGTGCGGTCGGTCTGCTGGGTAAAACTGCTTGGCCAGGGGCCTCCGGTGCAAGTCGCGTCTCCCGACGTGCCCCGCGCAGTCCTCCAGCCAAGGCTTCCTTCCGTACCAGGTATGAAGGGTACGCAGCTTTGGGACGGATCGACAGGGTGAGCTCGGTAAGCGCGGGGCTCAGCGCGGGGCTCAGCGCCGGGCTCAGCGCGGGGCTCAGCGCCGGGCCTGGGGGTCGCCGCTCGCCCGCGGCCGCTCGGCGGCACTTCGAGCGCGCGAGGATTGGCATTGCCAGGGGCCGGGAGTCTAGCCTTTCCGCATGTCGATCAACGCACTGACCTCTGCCGAGATCTCGCTTCCCGCCAAGCCTGACGCGGGCCTGGTCAGGGAGCGTATCGCCATCCTGGCCAGGCACGTCGACCTGGTTGGGCTGACCGACAACCACGCGGGCCAGCCGCGCATGTCGCCGCTGGCCGCGGTCGCGCTGGCGCGCGAGCAGGGCGTGGCCACAGTCGTCCACGTCTCGTGCCGGGACCGCAACCGCCTCGCCCTGCGCTCGCAGGTGATCGGCGCCGCCGCGCTCGGCTGCGACGGGGTGCTGTGCCTGTACGGCGACCCGGTGCCGGACGTGCCGCGCGTCAGGGACTACACCACCACCCGGCTGCTGTCCGAGGCCAGGAGCTGGGTCGATCCGTACGACCTGGCGCTCGGCTGCGTGGTCGACCCGTTCGCGCCCGATCGGGAGGCCGAGCTCGCCCTGCTGGGCCGCAAGGTGACCGCCGGCGCGGATTTCGCGCAGACCCAGATGGTCTTCGACCATCGCCACCTGGCCGGCTTCCTGGAGCGGGCGGCGCAGGGTGGCAAGCTCGGCGACTGCCTGGTGTACGCGAGTGTGCCGGTGATCCGCACCCGGCGCCTCGCCGACATCCTGAACGAGGTGCTGCCGTTTGAGCTGCCGGAGGGGGTCTACCGGCAGGTCGTCGCGGGCGGCGGCATCGACCTGGCGATCGGGACGGCGATCGCCCTCGCGGAGCTGCCGAGGGTCGATGCGCTGCACGTAATGGCCTGGGGCTCGGAGGAGGCCGCCGGCAAGGTCGCCGCCGCCTTTCGCGCCGCCCGTGGCGCTCCGGTGGAGCGTCAGCCCGTCGGTGGCGGTTGACGGGTCGGCGCGAGCGGGGGCACCCTGCCTTGAACGCCGCATGGCGTGCGAGCCAATGAGGGCCGCCGAGCTGGACGCTCGGCGGTCTTTTCGCGCCTTTCAGGGAGGAGCCGCCGCACGATGGCGACGCGCCAGTGGAGGCCCGGCGACCGGGTGATCCTTGGAGGCGCGCCGGGGGACCTCGCCCGGCTCGAAGGCACCCACGCGAGCGTGGTAGCCGTCGACGGCATCACCGCGACGATCCGCTTCGACTCACCCAAGCTGCTCGGCGGCCGCCTGCGCCGCGAGATCGAGCTGGCTACTGTCTGGCTGCTGGACGAGCCCGCGCTCGCCCCCTGAGGCCGGGCGGGCTCGGCACGCTCGGCGCTACCGCGGGATGCGGGTGGTCTTGAGCTCGTTGAGCTCCGGCCAGCCCGTCAGGATCTCGAGCAGGTGGTCGAGGGTGGCGCGAGCCTCGGCCGGCTCGGGCTTGCGGCTCATCAACCGGATGAACACCGCCCGCTGGTCGAAGACGAAGGTCGGCACGCCGAACACGCGGTGCTGCTCGACCGCCCATGTGTGCTCGGCGGCGAGGGTCTTGGCGGGTTGGCCGCCCGCGACCACCTTGGCGACGGCGTCGGGGTCGAGCCCGGCGGAGCCGATCGCCTCACGCAGCACCTCCAGGTCGTTGAGGTCGCGGCCGTCGTCGTGGCGGGCGAAGAACAGCGCGAGGTGGGCGGCGTTGAAGGCCTCGGGGAACTCGTCACGGACGGCCAGCCCCCACTCGAGCGCGAGCACGCCGGATGGGCGCGGCTCGGTCTGCCACACCGGCGGCTCACCCTCCTCGAGGTGGACCTGGGACAGCGAGAAGGGGCGGAAGGCGACCTCGTGGTCGGCGCCGCCCTCCAGCGCGCGGATCACGATCTCGTTGGCGATCCGGGCGAAGGGGCAGAGATAGTCGTAGGTGACGGCGAACTGTGCCATACAGGGCCTCCAGGGTGGGGAGGGACCGGGGCCACCTGCGAGAGCGGCCCGCACGAGGTGCGGGCCGCTGGTAGTCAGGCTGCGACGAGGTCTTCGAGCCGCGCCCGGATCTCCGGGCTTCGGAGGGATGCCAGGGCGTCGCGCTCGACCTGACGGGCACGCTCACGGGAGAAGCCCATGATCGCCCCGACCTCCTCGAGCGTCCGCGGGGTGCCGGAGTCCAGACCGAAACGCAGGATCAGCACCTGCCGCTCTCGCTCGGGAAGCGCGTTGAGCACCTGCTCCAGCGCCTCCCGACCGACCGCCTCGACCGCCAGCTCGTCCGGGCCGATGGCCGAGGAGTCCTCCAGGAAGTCCTGCAGGGCCGCCCCGTCGTCGCCGATCGGGGTGTCCAGCGAGGTGATCGCCTGGGCCGTGTCCAGCAGCCGGTGGACCTTGTCCAGCGGCATGTCCAGCTCGACGGCCAGCTCCTCGACGGTCGGCTCACGGCCGAGCAGCTCGTGCAGGCGGGTCTGGGTGCGGCGCAGGCGCCCGACCTGCTCGTCCACGTGGACCGGCAGGCGGATGGCGCGGGCGCCACGGTCCGCGGCGCCACGGGCGATCGCCTGGCGGATCCACCAGGTCGCGTAGGTCGAGAACTTGAAGCCCTTGCGCCAGTCGAACTTCTCGACCGCGCGCAGGAGCCCGAGATTGCCCTCCTGAACCAGGTCGCCGAGGGGCAGGCCGGTCGCGGAGAACCGGCGTGCGATCGAGACGACCAGGCGGAGGTTCGACTCGATCATCTTGCGGCGGGCTCGCTCGCCAAGGTCCGCGATAGCCTGGAGCTCGGCCCGGGCCGGATCGTCGGGGTCGACGTCCTTGAGCTTGGCTCGGGCATCGAGGCCAGCCTCGTAGGCCTGGGAGAGCTCGATCTCGTCGTCCTTGGTCAGCAGCGGGTGCCGGCCGACCTCATCCAGGTACAAACGGAACGAATCCGTAGTCTGGAGATCGAGCAGGTCCTGGTCCTTCTCCGTCGTCATCTCACTCCTCGTTCGGCACAGCGTTGGCGCAGCACAGTCATCGTTGTCGACTAGCAGCTAGATTTACCAACAACGATGTTCGCAAACTGCATTCCCGGCAGAAGAAGAATCCACGCCTCGACCCCGCTCGGCGGGCAGCCCGGATCCCTGCTCCTGCGGAGCGGTGGAGGCCGAGGCCTCGACACCGCCGGAGCAGACCATATCATGCCCAGGCTGACTGGGCGACCGATAAGCGTCGCACCTGAGCATCAACTCTCAGCCTCTAGCTGAGAGTCACTGTTTAGTTCGTCTGTGCCGTCTCTGTCTTTGTTGCGCCGGACGCTGTTCCGGGGACCAGGGACCGCCGGAGCGGGACCAGTCCACCCGCCCGGCGCCGGTGAGGGGAACGCCCTCCTCGGTGAGCCGGGCGAGCTGCTCGTCGGAGCCCGGTCCGCCCTTCATGCTGCCATCGGCGTGCACCACGCGCCACCACGGAAGGCCGGCGGGGCAGCGCGCCATCGCCTGGCCGACCTGCCGCGCGCCCCTGGCGACCCCGTAGTGCGCCTCGGCGAGCTGCCCATAGGTCGTGGCGCGCCCCCGCGGGATCCGGCGGACGAGATCCCAGATGGCTTCGGCAAATCCCTGCTCGCCGGCCACGACTGCTCCGCTGCCCCGCTGCCCTGCCGCTACCCTTGGGGCTCGGCCGCGTCCGCCGCCAGCGCCTTCGCCTGCTGCTCGGGCGAGAGCAGGTCGCTGCCCATGGCGTGGAAGCCGCCGTCGACGTGCACCAGCTCGCCGGAGACTCGGCGGGACCAGTCGGAGAGCAGCCAGAGCACTGTCCGGGCCACGTCGGTCGGGTCGCCAACGTCCCAGCCGAGCGGCGCGCGGCGCGTCCACACCTCGGCGAACAAGTCGAAGCCTGGAATGCTGCGCGCGGCCATGGTGCGAAGCGGCCCGGCGCTGATCGCGTTCACACGGACCCCCCGGGGGCCGAGGTCGCGCGCCAGGTAGCGGGTGACCGACTCGAGCGCCGCCTTGCACACGCCCATCCAGTCGTAGAGCGGCCACGCCACGCGAGCGTCGAAGTCGAGCGTCACCACTGAGGCGTCATGACCCTCGAGCACCGGTAGCAGGCCGGTGGTGAGCGTCTTCAGCGAGAAGGCCGAGACGTGGAAGGCGGTGGAGGCCGACTCGAAGGGGGTGTTCAGGAAGTTCCCGCCGAGCGCGTCCGTGGGGGCGAAGGCGATCGCGTGCAGGATCCCGTCCAGACGGCCCCAGCGGCGCGACAGCTCCTCGCACACCGCGCTGACGTCGTCCGGTTTGGTCGCGTCCAGTTCCAGCACGTCCACCGGCTTCGGCAGGCGCCGCGCCGACCGCTCGGTGAGGGAGCGGCCTCGACCGAACCCGGTGAGGACCACCTCGGCCCCATTGTCGAGCGCTTCGCGGGCGACCGCGTAGGCGATCGAGCCAGGCGTGAGCACTCCGGTGATCAGCAGTCGCTTGCCGTCGACGAGCACGGGTCCTCCTGGGGTTCGTGGCGTCGCTTCAGCGGCGCATTGTATTGCCCCAAGCGACGGACAACCCGAGAGAGCTGGTGCGGCCGGCCTTGCCGGCCGCACCAGCCCTCGGGCCGAGCCCTGGATGACCCGTAATAGTCAGAAGGTACTAGTGCGAGAGTCGCTCAGTCATGAACGAGATCACGTTGCCGTCGTCGTCGAAGTCCCGGATCACCGCGAACTGCGCCGCCTCCCTGGAGACCAGCTGCCCGCCAGCATCAAGGTAAGAGAGTCGCTGCATGCTTCCCGGCGCTGGTTCCTGGGCTGCTTGGGAGTCCGCTGGTGTCGCCACAGGCTGACCTCCTCGTCCGGGGCCGACGCCGTAGCGCCGCGCCGGGCTTGCGCTGGCTCCCCCGGTGTACCACCATCGCGCCGCCGGTGGAACCCCCCCGGCGAGACACCGGGGACTGCATCTTCGTAGTCCTTTCGGGTGATAGTCAAGCCCACCCCCGCGAAAGGGGACTACAGAACCCAACCCTTCCCATCTCCGCAGATTCTCGGATGTCGCGCCGGGAAGCGGCGCAGTAGCGTTCAACAGTCATCGCCGCAGGCAACTGAGGGTGTCGACGCCGAAGGCGATCAGGAAGCGCCGCCTCCCCCCGGGCGGCACCCGCAAGGGCCGGAACCGACCGAGGTTCCGGCCCTTGTGTATCGAGGCGGTAGGGATGCCCGTTTCCGTTGTGATGCCTGATTTGCACTGTCCGGCTCGAGTCGACCGTCGCCCTTGTTCGCCATGGTCACAGTGGGCTGGTCCCAGCCCTGCGCCGGGGCTTCCTGGCGGTCCGCGCGCCCATGCGTGCCGTCCTGCCACTATTCAGCTGGCTTGTTGGGTAGGATCGAGGCTTGGGCAGCGTTGCCCGTCACCGCCGCGGCGTCGGTGGCTCCGGGCACGGCGGCTGTCCAGCCTCTGCAGCGGCGCCCGCTACCAGCCCGGCGCCGGGGCGGCGGCACCTCGCCGGCCGCGACCGGGGCCTGCGGGGCAGGGCGCTCCGCCAGAAGCGAAGCGGACTCGACGCGGGAGTGACGGGACATGAGGATCAGTGACGAACAGGTCCGGCTGCTGGCCGACGACGGTACCCTCTTGGAGCACGACGCCTACAAGGCCGACCTCTCCGACGACGAGCTGCGCGACCTCTACGTGAAGCTCGTTACCGTCCGTCGCATCGACACCGAGGGCACCAACCTCCAGCGCCAGGGCCAGCTCGGGATCTGGGCCCCCTGCCTGGGCCAGGAGGCGGCCCAGGTCGGCAGCGCGAGCGCGCTGCGGCCCGAGGACTTCGTCTTCCCCTCTTACCGCGAGCACGGCGTCGTGTACGTGCGCGGCGTCGACGTGGTCAACGTCCTGCAGCTCTTCCGCGGCGCCAGCCTGTCCGGCTGGGGCCCCGGCGAGCGGAACTTCGCCTGCTACGCGATCCCGATCGGCACCCAGACGCTGCACGCGGTGGGCTATGCCATCGGCGCCAAGTGGGACGGGGCGGAGCAGTGCACGATCGTCTACTTCGGCGACGGCGCCACCAGCGAGGGCGACACCAGCGAGGCTTTCAACTTCGCCGCCGTCAACGCGGCGCCGGTGGTGTTCTTCTGCCAGAACAATCAGTGGGCCATCTCGGTGCCGCTGTCGAAGCAGATGGCCGCGCCGATCTGGCGGCGCGCCTTCGGCTTCGGCTTCCCCGGCGTGCAGGTCGACGGCAACGACGTGCTGGCTGTGTACGCGGTGACCAAGGCCGCCGCCGAGCGGGCCCGCGACGGCGGCGGCCCGACCCTGATCGAGGCGGTCACCTACCGGCTGGGTGCCCACACCACCACCGACGACCCCACCCGCTACCGCACCGCGGACGAGCTCGACATGTGGATGGCCCGCGAGCCGATCGGCCGCTACCGCGCCTTCCTCGAGAAGGCCGGGCTGTGGTCAGACGAGCTGGACCGCCGGGCCAAGACCGAGGCCGACGCCATCGCGGCGCGCATCCGCTCGGCCGTCGAGGAGATGCCCGACCCTCCGCTGGAGGACCTGGTCGACCACGTCTATGCCGACCCGCCGCCCACGCTGCGGCGACAGTTCGAGCGCCTGCGGCGGTTCGAGGCCGAGTTCGTCGCCGAGGAGGGCTGAGCGATGGCGCAGATCACCATGGCCAAGGCGCTCAACGCGGCGCTTCGCGACGCGATGGAGGCCGACGACAAGGTGGTGCTCCTCGGTGAGGACGTGGGCACCCTCGGGGGCGTCTTCCGCATCACCGACGGCCTGCAGAAGGACTTCGGCGACCAGCGCGTAATGGACACGCCGCTGGCCGAGTCGGGCATCGTCGGCATCTCGATCGGGCTGGCCATCCGGGGCTACCGCCCGGTGGCCGAGATCCAGTTCGACGGCTTCAGCTACCCGGCACTCGACCAGATCCTCAGCCACCTGGCCAAGTACCGCAACCGCTCCAAGGGTGGCCAGCCCATGCCGGTGGTGGTGCGCATCCCCTCCGGCGGTGGCATCGGCGCCGTCGAGCACCATTCCGAGAGCCCGGAGACCTTGTACGCGCATACCGCCGGCCTCAAGGTCGTGATCCCGTCGACGCCCGCCGACGCGTACTCGCTGCTGCGCCAGTCGATCGAGCTGGACGACCCGGTGATCTTCCTCGAGCCCAAGCGCCGCTACTGGGCCAGGCAGGAGGTGGACCTGCCGGTCAGCACCGAGCCGATCGGACGGGCGAACGTGCTGCGTGAGGGGACCGACTGCACCGTGGTGGCCTACGGGCCCATGGTCAAGGTCGCGCTCGACGCGGCTCTGGCGGCCGACGAGGAGGGGCTGGCCTCCCTCGAGGTCATCGACCTGCGCAGCATTGTCCCGCTGGACGAGGACACGCTGATCGCCTCGGCCAGCAGGACCGGCCGGATGGTGGTGGTACACGAGGCGCCCGAGTTCCTCGGCGTCGGAGCCGAGATCGCCGCCCGCGTGACCGAGGCCGCCTTCCTGCACCTGGAGGCACCGGTGCTACGCTGCGCCGGCCTGGACATCCCGTACCCGCCGGCGAGGCTGGAGGAGGTCCACCTGCCGAGCATCGACCGTATCCTGTGGACGGTGCAGCGGTCACTGGACTACTGACCGAAAACAGACTGGCTTCGCCTGATATGAGCCAGTTTTCACGCCCGTACGGCGTCCCCGCAGGGGATGCCTCAACTGATCCGAGGTTTGTGAGCGCGAAGGAGACCCGAGTTGCCAGAGCGTGACTTCAAGCTCCCCGACCTCGGCGAGGGGCTGACCGAGGCCGAGGTGGTGCGCTGGCTGGTCCACGAGGGCGACGCCATCACCCTGAACCAGCCCATCGTCGAGGTGGAGACGGCCAAGGCGATGGTCGAGATCCCCGCTCCCTACGGTGGCACGGTCACCAAGCTGCACGCCGGCGAGGGTGAGACCGTCGACGTGGGCGCCCCGCTGCTGCGGGTCGACACCGGCGGGGGCGCGGCGGCGCCGGCCGGCAACGGCGCCGCGCTGGCGGCGGCGGAGGGGAAGGAGCGGCAGGCGACCCTGGTCGGCCCGGGCGCTG
>JBKPDO010000316.1:0-4098 GCA_046727955.1 bacterium
CACACCCCGAGCGGTTCGTCCGCAACCCACCCCAGCCGCTCCGGCTGCCCGACCAGGTCTGGATCAACAAGCCCGTCGACCCACAGGAGGCGCCTCAGCAATTTCCTGGCTAACATGTCTCACAGAGGTTGACAGGCTCCGGGAACCGGTGGGCCGTGGGCGGGAACCGGTGGGCCGTGGGCGGGAACCGGTGGGCCGTGGGCGGGAACCGGTGGGCCGTGGGCGGGAACCGGTGGGCCTACGGCGCGGGAACCTGGACCCGCTCGCTCGCGAACGGCGCTTTGGAGCAGTCGCCGCGCGGGAACGCCCAAAGCTTGGCCTGATCTGGAGCGCCGGCGCTGCGGGTGACGAGCACAGTCGCCTGCCTCCCCTGGTAGACGGTCTCGACGAAGAACGCCGGGTACAACTTCTCCGAGGTCTTCGTGCGCACCTGGGCGAGGCAGGCCTGCTGCTTCTCGATGCCTGGCGTGGACTGAGCGGTGAGACTCTTGTCCGTCGACCCGGCACTTCCCCCCGTGGCGTTGGGGGCGACCGGTCTGATGGCGCCCGCAGGCCCGGTGGCGCCGGCGCCCGCATAAGCGGCGCGGACCGCCGGGTCGCTCGCGACAGCCGTCCGCAGCTCGGTGCCCGAATAGTCACCAGGGGCGTCGAACTCAGGGAGCATGGCCACGCCGCCGCGTTGCCCGGTGACGTTCGGCGCGGCGGTTCCTGGTGTGCTCTTCGACTCAGAGGCGGTGGCGCCGCCCGACTCCTGTTGGACCCCGCCACCGCCAATGTGACGGAGCACCGGCACGAGCCCGGCCACCAGCAGCACCAGGGCGGCGGCTGCAGTCAGGGCCGCCACTTGCCCGCGCCATATCCACGGGCGTCGCAGGCGGGCCGCCCGCTGGCCGCTCCGGATGGTGGCCGGTGCGAGGCCGAGGCCTGACGCCGGGGTCGGAGCCAGCATGGCCGCCTCCTGTTCGATCACCGCCGCGATCCGCTCGTGCAGCCCTGGAGGCAGCTCCGGCTCCTCCAGCGTGGCCAGGGCGGCGCGAGCCACCTCCACCGCCGAGACCGCCGCGGCGCACTCCGCGCAGCCGGCCAGGTGCGTCCCGATCCGGGTGCGCACGGGCTCGGCCAGAGCGCCCGCCTGCCAGGCGGCGAGTTCCTCGCGGTCAGGGTGGACAGGATGGTCCGACACGGTGGCGTTACTCCTCGATGCTCTGATGCTCTGGTTCCGCTGGTTCGGACGCTCCGACCACGGCCTGGGTTCCCCGCTCCCTGGCGCCCTCGGTCGCAGCAAGCCGCTCGCCGAGCGCGAGGCGGCCGCGGAACACGCGGCTCTTGACGGTGCCGACTGGGACCTCGAGGATCTCCGCCGCCTGCGCGTACGGGAAGCCGTAGAGGTCGCAGAGCACCAGGGCGGCGCGGAAGTCCTCGGGGACCAGCCGCAGCGCGGCCTCCAGCGCCAGGGCGTTCGGGACCACGCCGCCCGGGTCGCCGCCGGTGGGCGCCGCGCCGGCGACCTCGTCGGTCTCCAGTGGCACCGTGCGAGCCCGGCCTCGACGGCGGGCCTGGTCGGTGGCGGCGTTGATGGCGATCCGGAACAGCCAGGTCGAGAAGGCGGCCTCGCGACGGAAGCTGCCCGCCCGCCGCAAGGCGGCGATGAAGGCCTCCTGGGTGGCGTCCTCAGCGTCCTCACGGCTGCCGAGCATCCGCAGGCACAGCCCATAGATGCGGCGCTCGTGCCTGGCCACCAGCTCGCCGAACGCCGTCCGGTCGCCATGAAGATGGGCGGCCAGGAGCTCCTCGTCGCTGGCGCTGTTCACGACCTCAAGCTGGCCTCGGCGATGCCGTCCTGGAAGTCCCCGTCCGGAGCGGGTGGCAGCTGCGTGAACCAGATCAGGTAGTAGCGGTAGCTGTCACTGCCGGACAGCGAGATGGTGACGTTCTGTCCTGCCTGGCTCTTGTCACCCAGCTTGTGGGCCTTCCAGCCGTCGAGGCTGGAGGGTATCTGGTCCGCGGCCCCGTAGACCTCGACGCTGGCCCCTCCGTAGAGGAGCTGGAGGTCGAGGTCCTTTGCCCGCTCCAGGCCGCCGAGGTCGAGCACCAGTCCCACCCCGGGCTTGAGCGAGCCGAATTGGGCGGACTTGTAGTGCTCGGTCTTCCAGGCGGTCGAGCTGTTGCCGTCGACGGCCTTGCCCGCGTCGGCGTTGTTTTCCTGCGGGGGGGTGGCGAACGGGTCGTATGCCTGCGCGGTCGCGATCTTGAGCGGCGTCGCCTGGGGCTGGCTGGTGCTCGTGGTCTTCTTGCCCTCCGACTGGTGGGCGCCGGGGAAGCTGATCACGCCGCTGCGGTTCAAGGTGAGGCCCACCACGACCAGGGCGGCGGCCAGTCCGACGAGCGCCAGTGTCCAGCCAAGCCAGCGGCCCTCGTGTCGCAGGAAGCCCGGTGCCGGCACCAGCTCGGTGGGTGATGGCGGCGGCGCTGGCTCGGCCAGGAGCGGTGGGGGGTGGTTGCCGTGGTCGGCGGCGGACCTAGCCAGCGCCGACGCCATGGCCTGCGCGCTGGGGTAGCGGTCGCGCGGGTCGCTGGCCATCGCCCGCTGCACCACCGCTTCCAGCTCTCGCGGCACGCCCGCACGGATCGCCCGTGGCGACAGCGGACCGGCCCCGGGACCCGGGGGCACCGCTGGCGCTCGCCCGGTCAGCATCTCGAACAGGCAGGCACCGAGGCCGTAGATATCGGCCCGACCGTCGGGCTGGTGCCCGTCGGCCAGCTCGGGCGCAAGGTAGCCGCTGGCCGCGATCAGCTCGCCGGTGGGGCCTGAGTCCTCCTCGGTGGCCGCCTTGGCGATCGAGAAGTCGGCCACCTTCACGCTGCCGTCGCCACCGAGGAGGATGTTGGCCGGCTTGAGATTGCGATGCAGCACCCCGGCCTGGTGGGCGTACTCCAGGGCATAGGTGACCTCGCACGCCAGCCGCGCCGCATAGGTCGGCGGGAGCGGGCCGTTGACGCTCAGCACGTCACGCAGGGTCGACCCCTCCACCAATTCCATGACGATGTAGTTGACGCCCTCCTGCTCGCCGGTGTCGTACAGCGCGACGATGTTCGGATGGGTCAGGCGGGCCGCGTTGATCGCCTCTTGCTGAAAACGGCTCCGGAGGCTCGGGTCCGCCGCCAACTCGGGATGCAACACCTTGACGACCACGTCTCGACCGAGGACGCGGTCGTGACCGCGCCATACGCTGGTCATGCTGCCCGACGCGACTTGCTCGACGAGCTCGTAGCGCTCAGCAAGAAGACGGGGCAGACCGGAGCCGACCTGCGACATGCTCATGTGGACAACGGCGGGACACCGGATCCCTCGGGTCTTTGACCCTGGAAGTCTAGCAGGCGGTGGGCGCAATTCCGTCCCGCTCGCCGGATTCGTTAGGGCCTGTTGCAACGGTGATCCGCGGCACGGCGGACCAGCCCGATCGTGGTGCTGACCACCACTCAGGGGTCACCTCGAAGTGCCCGATGGGGGGGTTCGGACGGCGGACCGGCCCGATCGTGGTGCTGACCCACCACCCAGGGATCACCTCGAAGTGCCCGATGGGGGGGTTCGGGGGGAGCTGTCTCGGGCTCCCCCCGAATGCAACCACACCCTACCCGGTCGGCCGGACGGCGCCGATGTAGTCGGCGCGGCCGATCGAGCTGATACGCACGCTGGCGCCGGTGAACGGGGCTTCTACCATGAGACCGCGCCCGATGTACATGCCCACGTGGTGGATGGTGGCCGGATCGGCCAGGCTGGTGGCGAAGAAGACCAGGTCCCCGGCCTCGAGGTCGTCCATGCCGACGTGCGGGCCCGCATACCACTGGGCGGCGGAGACCCGTGGGATCGCCACGCCGTCGTAACTGTATGCGGTCTGGGTGAGGCCGGAGCAGTCGTAGGCGCTCGGGCCGGTCGCGCCCCACTGGTAGGGCTTGCCGAGCTGGCGCAGGGCGAAGGCGACCGCGAGCCCGGCGGCGTTCGAGGGGCTCCGGGCCGAGCGCACGACACCGGCGGGCACGGCCCCGGCCTCCACCCCGCTGGCGCGGCGGGCCGCGGCGGCCCGTGCCGCCCGCAGC
>JBKPDO010000317.1:0-21268 GCA_046727955.1 bacterium
CGGCGGCGGCGGTCGGTGCGCCGGGGGTCGGTGCGCCGGGGGTCGGTGCGCCGGGGGTCGGTGCGCCGAGCTGGGTCGCGGCCGAGAACCGCCGGCGTGGCACGACCGCCTGGCGCATCGCGGTGCGGGGAGCGCCACACGCCATCGAGGGGTATGCCGACCGGGTCGGCGCCTCGGCGGGCGACGCCGTGACCGTGTACGTGTCCACGATGGCGGCGTGGTTCCGCGTCGAGGCATACCGGATGGGCTGGTACGGCGGGGCGCGCGCTCGGTTGCTGTGGCGCTCGGGGCGGCTGCCCGGGCGGCGGCAGGCCGAGCGGTCGCGGCAGCCGGGGACGAACCTGGTCCAGGCGCGCTGGGCGCCGTCGCTGACCTTCCGTGTGGGCGTGAACTGGCCGTCGGGGGCCTACCTGCTCAAGCTGGTCGCGCCCGGCGCGCAGCGCTACGTTCCCCTGACCGTGACCGACCCGACGAGCCACGATGCGCTGGTGGTGATGGATGCGGTCACCACCTGGCAGGCGTACAACGACTGGGGCGGCCGCAATCTCTATTGGGGCCCCTTCATGGAGTTCGGGACGCGCTCGCGGGTGGTGTCGTTCGACCGGCCCTACGCGGAAGGCGACGGCGCGGGCGACTTCCTCAGCGGCGAGCTGCCGCTGATCAGCCTGCTGGAGCGGGCCGGCCTGGACGCGACCTACTGGACCGACGTCGACCTGCACCAGCATCCCGAGTGGCTGCTGCGCCATCGGGCGCTGCTCTCGCTGGGCCACGACGAGTACTGGTCGACGGCGATGCGGCGCGGCGCCACGGTGGCGCGCGACCACGGCGTGAACCTGGCCTTCCTGGGCGCCAACGCGGTATTTCGCCACATCCGCCTGCAGCCGTCGCCGCTCGGACCCGGCCGTGAGGAGGTCAACTACAAGCCGGCCTCGGCCAGGGCCGACCCCGCCTGGGGCACCGACCCCCAGGAGGTCACCACCAATTGGCGCGAGCCGCCCCTCGACCAGCCGGAGAGCTCGCTGCTCGGCGAGCTGTACGAGTGCAACCCGACGCTCGCCGATGGCGTGGTCGTGCGGCCCGGCTCGTGGCTGCTGGCCGGCACCGGGCTGGCCGCCGGGTCCAGGTTGCCCAACCTGGTCGGGCCGGAGTACGACCGAGTGACGCGGACCTTCCCGACCCCGCGCGGGGTCGAGCTGATACTCCATTCACCGCTGCGCTGCCGCTCGCACCGCAGCTTCTCGGACATGACGTACTACACCGCGGCCAGCGGCGCCGGCGTGGTCGACACCGGCACGTCGAGCTGGATCTGCCAGATCGACCAGGTCTGCGCCGCCGGGCGCAACAGCGCGCCGGCCGCCGCCGTCCGGCGGATCACCGTGAATCTGCTGCGCCGGTTCGCCGCGGGTCCAGCTGGCCGCGTGCACCCGTCGGTGTCGAACCTCGACCGCTTCGACATCCAGCCGAGCGGGCTGTGAGCCGCGGGCCAGTCCCCTCCTCATTCGGGTCTCATTGCGCCTGCACCACACTTGCCGGACACGCCGTCGCCGTCGCCGGGAACTGCCGCCCTCGAGGTGCCAACAGCAAGAGGAAGGAAGGTCGTCGATGGTACGAATAGCCACGGTCGCCACGGCCAGGGAGCGCCGCCAGCATTACCGCGAGAACATGCTGACCGGGTTCGACGCCCTGGCCGAGCTCTACTACGCGTACTGGGGCGAGTTCTTCCACCTGGCCGTGTTCGAGGCTGGTGACGACCCCGCCGACCTGGCCGACGCCTACCAGCGTACCCACCAGCGCTACCTGGAGGCGATCGGGGGGACCACGGCCCGGCGCATCCTCGACGTAGCCTGCGGCGGTGGCGCGCTGTCGGCATGGCTGGCCGACCACACCAACGCGGAGGTGGTCGGCGTCGACCTGTCGGGCGGCCAGCTCGCCCACGCCCGCCGCTGGCTCGCGGGTGGGCGCCGGCCCAGCCTGCGCTTCGTGCAGCACGACATCATGCACCTCGACGACCTCGACGAGCCGCCGTTCGACGCCGCGATCTGCCTGGACGCGGCCTGCTACCTGCCCGACCGGCGGGCGGCGCTGCGCGCGATCGCGGCCCGGCTGCGGCCAGGAGGCCGCCTGCTACTGGTCGACTGGTGCCGAGCGGAGCGTCCCGCCGCGCTGCAGCGGGAGCTGATCCTAGAGCCGCTGTGTCGCTACTGGGCGATCGCCGACCTGGAGACCGCCGCTGGCTACCGCCGCTCGTTCACGGCCACCGGCTGGCGCATCCACCGGCTCGACGACCTGTCGGACCGGGTGGTGCCCAACTGGGAGCGCGGCTACCGGGCAGCGCTGCAGGCCCTGGCCGAGCCGGTGCAGCTCGGCCGGCTGCTGCGCCTGGCCGCCGCCACCGTCAAGCACGGCGCTGTGGTCACCCGAGCAGCCAAGGACCAATTCCAGGTCGCACTGCTGGCCAAGGCGGCCGCGGACTCTGGGCTCCTGCGCTACGTGAGCGTCCTCGCGGAACGGATATAGGACTGGACTGGACGCGGCAAACCTCGCCGGCCGGTGCGGTGGTCACCCGGTTTGGTGGTGCGTCGGGGTGGTGCCACCGGCGAGGAGCAGGTCGAACCCGTCGGGGATGCTGAGCATGCCCGGGGCGGTGCCCGCCCGGTCGGTGCGGCCGTACTGCCAGACGATCCGCCGGGTGGCCGGGTCGATGACGACGACGCGGTGACGGTAGTCGTCGTTGACGCAGATGAGCCCGTCCGGCAGCCGCTCGGCGAGGCTGGGGTGGTCCAGCATGCCCTTACCGCCGCGTGGCCGGTAGACCCACACGATGCGGCCCTCTCGGGTGAACTCCACGATCCCGCCTGGCCGGGTGTAGTCGGCGACGAGGTAAAGGTCGGGACCGAGCTGCTGCGGGTCGGAGGGGTAGGCGATCGGCAGCCGTACGCTCCACAGCAGCCGCCCGCTCGGGGCGATCTCATCGATCCACGACCCGCGGATCTCGGACACGAGCACGTTGCCGTCCGCCAACGGCGTGTCGCCGTTGGGGTAGCCGAGACCGCGCGGCGGGTCGTGGCTGCAGCGCCGGGTGGCGCCGATCTGCGTGGTGCCGCGCGGACCGATGAACAGGACGCGGCAGTTCTTGGCGTCCGCGACGACCACCCGGCCGTCGCGGAGCAGGTAGGCGTCGTCCGGCTGGTCCAGGTAGCCGGGGCTGCTCCCCGGAGCCCGCGGGTGCCCGTAGCGCCACAGCACCCGGCCGCTGGGGAAGGCGATCTCGACGATCGTGTCGTTGCCTTCCTGGTTGGAGATGATGGCGGTGCCGTGGCGGATGAAGAAGGCGTCGTCGGGGTAGTAGAAGCCACCCGGCGGCGCGGGCGCGCCCGCCGATGGGTAGCGCCACAGCACGTGCTTGGCGGCGTCGACCAGCAGTAGCCGGTCGTTGCCCCGGTCGGCGATCAGCAGCCGGCCCTGGAACGGCGCGTCGGCGGAGGCCGCGGGGGCGGGCCGCGTGACGAGCCGCAGGCGGGTCACGGTGGCGAGCTGGCCGCCGTCCTCCCCGCCGAGCAGCCAGGCGCTGCCGCCGGCCAGCACCGCCGCGGCATCGGAGACAGGGCCGGGGAGCCTGCCCGCGAGGACCACCCTGCCGCCGGCGGGATCGAAGCGCCACACCGCGTCAGTGGCCCGCCCGCCCGATCGCCCGCCGGCAAGGTAGATCCGCCCGCCGAGCCGGACCGCGGCGGCGTGCGCAAGCCCGTGAGGGAGCCGGCCGACGACCCGTGCGGTGCCGGCGCGCAGGTCGATCGCCTGGATCGCCCGGGACTCGGCGCCCGCGGCGGCCTCGCCGCCGAACACGTACACGACCTCCCCGTCGGTGGCGAGCGCGGGGTAGCGGATAGCCTGCGGCAGCTGCGCGACGGTACGGAAGCGCGCGCCGTCGGCGGTCTCGAGCACCGCGCGGCTCGGCGAGCGTCCGTCGTACCCTCCGACCAGATATGCTCTACCGGCGACGGTGACAGCGGCCAGGTCGGACCGGGGCGCGGGCAGCCGTCCGGCGAGTTGGGCGGGCCGTCCGGGCACGACAGCTTGGACGTCGGCGATGGTGTGCCGCGCGCCGCCGCCGAAGACGTACGCCGTCCCGCCGAGCAGTGCCCCCGCCGCGTCGTGGACTGGCGCCTCGAGCCGGCCCACTGGGGTCGCCGTGCCGTGTGCGAAGCCGAGGCGCAGGACCTGGTCGCTGCTGGCCTGCGAGCGGTCCAGCCCGCCGAGCAGCAGGGCGCCGCTACCCCCGTCGGGCAGGGCGACCGCGCGCGACAGCGGCGCCGGCAGCCGCCACGGCGCCGCCGAGACCTCCAGGACCGTTCTGCCGCCGGCGCTCGGCGGGCGGGTGGACGCCGGCGGGGTCTCCGGACGGGCCTGGTGCCGGCCGCCCCCGGTGCAGGCCCCGGCAAGCAGGCACAGCGCCACGGCCATGGCCATCGCCACCAGGCCGGGCCGCCACCGCTCGCCTTCCATACCGTCCTCCGTCGCACGCAGGGGCAAGCAGCGTATGCAACCTGACCGGCGATGAAATCTCCATGAGCCTGCTGCTGCCCAAGCTGGCCGAACTCGGGTACTGCCAGCCCGACGGGACGTCCGACCAGGAAGAGCAGGATCAGTGGTTCCGTGAACGCGAGTCGGCCGTGGTCCAGCAGGAGCTGTGCGCTGCCGAGCGTGACAGCGGCCAGCAGCGCGGCGGGCCGGTGGAGCGGGCGGGGCCAGCCCGCTGGCGAGCAGCAGCAACGCGAGCGCGACCGCGAGCATCGAGACCAGCCGGTCAAACACAATGCTCAGGTGGGCCACGGCGAACGCGAGCGCCGTGGTGGCGCTGTGGGCGCCGTCGGTCAGGCTCCAGTCGACGTCGTCGGTGGCGAAGCGGCCGAACAGGACGCGGTTGCGCGCGGCGGTTAGGTGGAAGCCCTCGACGGTGCAGGCCGCGGTGCTGAAGGTCAGCCCACGCGGCGGGCCGGCTGGCGGAACAGTACCAGCAGGGCGAGCACGGCTGCGGCCAGCGCCACTTCGGCTGCCAGCCCGACCCACCAGCGCCCGACCCGCGGGACTGGGACAGGACGCTCAGATCCGCCCCTCGGCGATCGCCCGCTCGATCCACGGGATCACCTCGTCAAGCATCTGCTCCAGGGTGGTGACGGCCTCGAAGCCCAGCATCCGCTTGGCCTTGTCCACGCTGGGGATGCGGCGCTGCACGTCGTGCTCAAACGGGTCGTCGGAGACCCAGCGGAACGGCACGCCCGCTCCCCAGACCTTGCGCCAGATCAGCTCGGTCAGCTCCAGCACGGTGGTCGACTCGGCGGTGGAGAGGTTGAAGTCCTCGTTCAGCGCTGCCGGGTGTTCCATCGCGGTCACGATGCCGCGGGCAAGGTCGCCGCCGTAGGTGTAGTGGCGCACCTGCTGCCCGTCGCCGAATAGGTGCAGCGGGTCCTGCCCCTTCAGGACCTTCTGCACCAGGTCGGGCACGACGTGGCTCATGGCGAGCTTGACGTTGCCGGACAGCACCTCGACCTCGCCGAGGGCGCGGCCCTCACCCACACCGACGCAGTTGAACGGCCGCACGATCGTGTAGGGCAGGCCGTATTGCTGGAATGCGGCGCGCGCGTAGTACTCGACCGCGAGCTTCTGGAAGCCGTAGGACGATAGTGGCGGCGCGATCTCGCGTTCCTGCCCTTCGTACGACGGCCATGACGTGGCCGACTCGAACACCATCGAGGAGCTGAGGTAGGTGACTTTTTGCAGGCGCCCGGCGCGGTGCGCCGCGATGGCCGCGTCGCAGGACGCCGCCATGATGCGCTCGTTGGTTGCGAGCAGGTCGTAGGCGTAAGCGTGGAAGTAGGAGATCCCGCCGATCATGGCCGCGCCGGCGACGAAATGGTCGCAGCCATCCAGCGCGCGCTCCAGCACCGCCACGTCGCGGGCATCCCCGTCGATCAGGGTGTAGCGCGGGTGGTTGTCGTACGACTTGGCGACCTTGCCGTATTTGGAGTGGTTATCCAGCCCGACCACGGTGTGGCCGCGTCCGAGCAGCTCCTTGACAACGTAGCCGCCTATAAACCCAGACGACCCGCTGACCAGAACTTTCGCCATGTTCAGGAGACCCCTGCTTTCGCTCGTCGCGTCTCCAGCTCCTCCACGGTCAGCCGCGGGCCGAAGGCGAATAGGTACCAGCGCAGGTAGTTCGGCACCCACGCGGCCAGCTTGAAGTTGGAGACGCCGTCGCGGCGGTCGAGCCAGATCGTCGGGATCTCGGCGACCGGCAGCCGCAGCCGCCTGGCCTTCGCGGTCAGCTCCAGGCCGATCTCGAAGCCGCCCCGGCTGTCGATGCCGACCTCGCGGACGAAGTCGCCAGAGTAGGCCTTGAACGAGTTGGTAGCATCGCGCGTGCCGATACGCGCAAGCAGGTACAACGAGCGGCCCGCCAGCCGCGACAGCACGCCCTTCAGCCATGGGCCGCCGACCTGCTGGCCACCGGGCATGTAGCGCGAGGCCGCCGCCACCACCACGCCACGATCGACTAGGCGGGCCAGGTCGTCGATCTGGCGGGGGTCGTCGCTGCCGTCGGCCATGGTCACCACCGCACACGGCGCTGTCGCGGTCTGGATGCCGGCGCGGACGGCGTTGGCGGGTCCGCGACCGTAGGCATTGAGGACCACGCGCAGCCGTGGCTCGCCGACCGGGTAGCTCTCGACTACCGGGACGGTGGAGTCCTCGAGCGAGTCGACCACCACCAGGACCTCGCAGTCGAGCGTGATCGCCTCGAACAGGCGGTCCAGGACGGCGACGATGCTGTGGCCTTCCTCGTAGGCGGGGATGACGACCGAGACTCGCGGGGTCACACGCCAACACCCCCTCCGAGCAGGTTCCAGATGTCCGCGACCGGCTTGTCGATCCGCAGCTTGCGGTACTCCTGGTGCGGTGCACCGATGATGAGCAGCTCAGACCGCTCCAGCACCTGCTCCAGCGGCATCAGGGCGGGGTCGACCGTGACCCTCGGATCGGTACACAACACCTCGGCGCACTTGAAGGCCAGGATGCGCCGCAGCTTGTAGCTGAGGCTGGAACGGATGTCATCGGAACCGGCCTTGAAGGCCATGCCGAGGATGCCGACGGTCATCTGAGCCAGGTCGTAGCGTTGCTCGAGCCGGCTCACCAGGTACAGCGGCAGGCCCTCGTTGACCAGCATGGCCGCGTGCCCGAGCGTGAAGTTGTTGTTGTTGAAGGCGGCCAACTGCATCGTGTCCTTGAATAGGCACGGTCCGGCGGCAAACCCCGCCCCGGGCATGTCGGCCGCACGTGGGTACTCGTACATTAGGGCCTGGCGGATCCGCTCGAAGTCGAGCCCTTGGTCGTTGGCCATCATGTAGAGCTGGTTGGCGATGGCGAACTTGATGTAGCGCCAGGTGTTGGTGAACAGCTTGGCCAGCTCGGCCTCCTCCGGGCTGAGGTCCACGATGCTCGGGGTGAGCCGCCCAAACAGCTCTCTGGCACGCTGGCGGCCCCGCTCGGTGCGGGCACCGACGATCTGCGGCAGCGAGAACAGCTCGACCATGGCCTTGCCCTCGGCGATCCGCTCGGGGCAGAAGGCGACATCGATGTCGTGGCCGAGCCCGGACAGCATCCGCTCGACCAGCGTGGTGACGCCCGGGTACACGGTGCTGCGCAGCACCAGTAGCTGCCCGTCGACCAGATACTCGCTGCACAGGCCCAGCGCGAGTGGGATCGCCCGCGGATCGGGGTTGAGGTGCTCGTCGACCGGGGTGCCGAGCACCACGATGACGTTCTCCGCCTGGCTGACCACCGCGGGGTCGGTGCTGGCGCGCAGCCGGGAGCTGGCGGTCACGCGCCGCAGGACGGGAGCGGCGCCTGGCTCCTCGAACGGCAAGACCCCGTCGTTGACGAGCTTGACCGCGCTCTCGCTGACGTCGTAGAGCAGCACCGAGGCGCCACGGTCGGCCAGCGCGATGCCCAGCGGCAGGCCGACGTGACCACACCCACCCACGAGGACGACGTCACTAGGAAAACGGGCGTTAGTCACGATGTCCTCCTATCTGGAAAGCCCGGCGGGCGACCGGAACCTGCCCAGCTCGACGACCCAGACGTCGACGCGTGTCGAGGTTCCGGTCAGGACCTCCTTGCGCAGGACGATAGGCTCCAAGGAGGCGGCGGAGAGCGACTGCAGCGCCCCGGGAAACTCGGTGCCGCTGTCGCTGAGCAGGACCAGCAGCCCGGGACGCCGGCTGCGGAGCACCTTGAGCTCACCCGGCAGTAGGTGCGGCATGGTCTGCTGCAACGAGTTCGGGTTCCACAGGTACTGCGCCAAGATCATGTTCAGGTGGGTGTTGTTCTGGGGCGGGCACCACATCATGAGGTCGTCGCCGCGGAAGCGTGCGCGGGGCACCACCAGGTGCAGCTTGCTGGCGAGCCGGTAGGTCTCGAGTTCGCCGCGCCCGTCACCCCCGATCACCGTGTCGTACCGGACCTGCGGGAACCTGGCCTGCCCCGGAAGACGCGGGGACCGGGCCGGCTTGCCGATCGTCAGCGCGAAGCAGCCGCTGACCACAAGCCCCGCAAGGACCGTCGCTACCACGGCCTTCCCGGGGACGAGCCGGGCCACCAGGACCAGCGCCAGCACGCCAGCGGCGACCAGCGCGCCGACCGGGACGATGTCGAAATGAACCCACACCCTGAACTGCGTGATCGCCAGCGGGATGGCGACCACCAGCGCGGCGGGCAGGGCGGCGGTAGCGGGGCGTCGCAGCAGCGGCGCGCACAGCGCCACCAGCAGGAATGCCATGACCAGGCACACCCCCGGCCACAGCATCGAGGAGTACAGGTAGTACTCAAGGGTGCCGACACTGCCGAAGAACTGTAGCCAGGTGTAGGCGAGACCCTGCAGGGCGACCGCCGCCGCCACGGTCAGCTCCGCTGACGAACCCACCCGGCGGCGGCCGAGCCGGGCGACGCCCCAGCCGGCCACAACCGTCGGCAGGGCAAGCAAGTAGGGGTCGTGCAGCACCCAGCGCCAGTTCGTCGAGTGCCACTTGGCAATCTCCCGCGGGGTGCGAAAGTGCCGGGACGCGTCCACCGTCGGCATGATGATGTTGCTGGAGCCGAACGCCCGATGCGCCACCACGGCAAGCGCGCCTGTGACCGACAGCGCGCACAGCGCCAAGATCCCCAGGTGCGCCAGCACGTCAAGGGGCTCGCGCCGCAGGTTGGCGGCGGCGTAGGCCACCACGACCGCCGCGATCAGCGGCATGGCGATGACCTGCGAGTGCACCGCGAGCGACAGGCAGACGCCCGCCACGGTGACCCACAGCAGGCGCCTGCGCCGCGACGCGGTCGGCATCACCAGGCAGGCCGTGCCCGCGAACAGGTAAGAGGCCACGGCCGAGTCCGGATAGTCGGTGCCCCACGCGTGCAGCACAACTGGGCTCGACAGCGCCACAGCAACCGCCAGCGCCCCGGCAGCCCGCCCGTGCAGCCGGCGAAACAGCAGGTAGACCGGGATCACGGCGACCAGCGCCAGCACATAACGCAGGACGTAGAAGCCCGGCACAGCCCCAAAGGCCAGGTACGACGCTCTGGCAGGCAGGAGGAAGCCGAGACGCACCCAGTAGTAGCGGTGGTCACCGTAGCGGGCGATGAGGTCAGGGCCGTTCTGAGCGTACGCCGTGTACAGGTAGGGGTCGATCATGTTCGGCGAGATCATGCGGGCTACGTGCAGCCCGAAGAAGGCGGCCGGCGGCGACGCCAACAGCGCGACGGCCTCGAGGAGCCACGAGTACGGCCAGCGGTGCGACGAGCCCTGCTGGGTGGACGCGGTCTCAGGCGAGGACAGTACGGTGGCGGCGGTGTCCATGCTCTGCTACTCCAGGGGGGCGAGTTGAGGGAGTTGAGGGAGGAGCTAAGACCCGCTCATATTCTCGCGCCGCCTGATGGTGTCGAAGTTGCATGGTTCCCGAAGGTCTCGTCAACAACCCCAGTTACACCTCCATAGCGTGCGTACCCAGCGAACACCCCCCAGTGCTTCCTAGAAGGAACCGAGGGAGTCTACAGCACAGTTGGACGCCATCTCCTAATCACGCAGGATTGCTCGAAAGCCCCAGAGGGCAGCCCCGAAGTGCCAGAACGTTTGGCTGTGAGTTCTGAGCAGCGAGTTGGTCTCTTGATCTGGCTGGAAGGATGATCGTCGGCCAGACACGCCTCAGTACGCTCGTTGCCTGACCTGCCGATTGCGGGTTGGAGGAAACGCAGGTCAGATTCGATGCGTCGCTGCAACACAATCATCGCCGGCCGCCCGCTGTTGCGTTCGCGGTGACCCTCAGCCCTGATGCTCGCTGGCACGTGCGCCCCCTCGCGATCCTCCCGTACCGGCTCGAGCTATGGAGGTGAGATAGCGCTCCAGCAGCCGCCAGGCGCGCCGCCGGCTCGTCTCTGCCCGCCGCTTGGTCTCCACAAGCAGTGCATCGGGGTCGACACCGTCGACGTCCAGCTCGTGACGGTAGACACGCACCCATTCCTCCATGATCCGCGGCGTCACTTCGGGATGGAACTGGAGGCCGAGGCTCCGACCCGCCACAAAGGCCTGGTGACCCACATCCGAGTCGGCCACCAGGGTGGCGCCGGGTGGCACGGTGAAGGTGTCGAAGTGCCACTATGCTCTGCCCATGGGAGGCATGACTGACGTCGACTTGGTCCTGGTCGACCTGGACGGGACCCTGTACGTGGGCACCCGTCCGGTGCCCGGCGCGGTTGGCGCGGTGGCGCGGCTTCGCGATCGAGGGGTGACGGTCCGGTTCGTCACCAACACCGACTCCATTACGCCCCAGACCCTGCTCGGCCGGCTCGCCAGCATGGGGATCCAGGCCCCCGCCGATGCGGTGCTCACTCCTGTGGTGCTCGCGGAGCGGCTCCTGGGCGGCCTGGCGTCTCCGCGGCTGGCGGCGGTGGCCTCGCCAGGGATTCGCGAGCTGCTCGATCGCTTACTGGCCGCACCGGGCGAGCCCGCGACCCACGTGCTGATCTGCGACCCCAGCTACGGCGCGACCTACGACGACCTCGACGCCGCCTTTCGTGCCGTGCGCGCCGGTGCCGAGCTGATCGCCACCCAGGTCGCGCGCATCGCCCGGCGCGACGACGGCGAGCACCTCGATACCGGCGGGTTCGTGCGCCTGCTGGAGTACGCCACCGGCACGCGAGCGCGAGTTCTCGGCAAGCCTTCGCCGGATTTCTTCCGCCTCGCCCTCGACACCGCCGGGGTGGCGCCGGCGCGTGCCGTCATGGTCGGCGACGATCTAGGCGCGGACGTGGCCGGGGCGCAGGCGGTCGGCATGCGCGGCGTGCTGGTGCGCACCGGCAAGGGCTCTGAGCGTCACCCGGACGCTGGCGTGACCCAACCGGATGCCATCATCGACAGCTTGGCGATGCTCCCCGATCTGCTCCTGTAGGCGTCCCGATGACGCGCCAGGCCTTCCACGGGCTCAACCTCGCGGTTGCGTTCAACGAGCAGGTGACGGAGCCCGCCGACCGGGAGCGCTGGCGGGCTCCGCCTCGATCATTCCCCTACGTGCTCGCGGCGAGCGTGGCGGCCTGGTCGATCAGGCGCTCCGCCTGGTCGATGTAGCCCTTCGACTGCTGCTCGTTCAGCGCGTCGCCGTCGAAGGCCGCGCCTTCCAGCGCCGCGCGGATCTGCGACGCGAGCGCGTCGCGCGCGGACGTGAGCGCCTGGATCTGATCCTCGATCGAGGTGTAGGTGGCGTCATCGGTCGAGCTGCCGCCCTTCAGCGCCCGCGTTGATGCGACCAGCGTGTCCTTTGCGAACTCGCCGAATGGCGCGTTCAGCTGCTTGTAGACCGTTCCCAGCCGCAGGAGCGTCTCGCGGTGGGCGCGCAGCGCCTGCGGCACCGCCCAGTCGTAGAGGGGCTCCGCGATCACGCGGCCGTCGTGGATGTAATCGTCCCGGAGCCCGAGCAGGCTGAGGGTCGTCGGCCGGACGTCGGTGTGGTCGGCCCACGTTGTGTCGTCCTGCCCAAGGTTGCGAACGCCCGGGCCGACCATGCCCAGCCAGGTCTGGGCGATCTCCGGCTCGATGCTCCCATGGTTCCAGGCGAAGGTCGGCGGCGTGGTCGGCACGGTCACGCACGGCGAGGCGCAGTTCGGCGCGCCCGCGAACAGGAAGTAGTCGGGGTCGGCGAACATCGTGAATGTCGGCGTTCGCGCCGGGTCGGCCGTGATCATGTGGAGCGCCTTCATCTCGACCGGGTCGGCGAGCGCCACGGTGAGGTTGTCCGTCTGCCCGGTGTACGGGCTGACCGCCGTGAGCCGGCCGACCGCGCGCTCGAGGTCACGCGTCACCGGCGCTGTCCGCGACGGGTTGCCCGTGATGTAGACCGTCGGCGCCATGTCAGCGTGGACGGTGAACGGCGTGGTGATCCCCTGCTGCGTCGCGAGCAGGCCGCGCAGGTTCCCGTTGATCTCCCCGAGGAGACTGTACGAGCACGGCGTGCTCACCCCGTCGCACCCCGCCGGTGTGGGCTGCGAGCCGACGAAGTGGTCGCCCTCCTCGACGGTGAACACGAACAGGGTGTTGTCCTTGGTGATCCCGTCGGCGGCGAGGCGGTCGAAGAACTTCGCGAACGCCTCGTCGTACTGCTTGAGCTGGGCGACGTACCCGGGCTCGCCTGGCCCGTAGGCGATGTGCTGCTCGCCGGCGACACCATGGCCGTCATGCGCGTCGGAGATGTACCCGAAGGTGACCGGGATTCCGTGCTCTTGCATCGACGCGATGTAGGAGAGGGTCACCGTGGGGAAGACTCCGTCGAAGCCAGGGAAGCCGACGTGACCGGCCGCATCCTGGATCACGTTGCCGTCCAGGTCCCGCAACGGCCCGCCCGGGTTGATCACCGGGTTGACGTACTTCGCCCCGAACAGGCCGTTGTAGCCGGCGTAGCCGCCCGGCTCGTCCGGTAGCAGGTCGGGCCTGCCATTGTTCTCCGCCGAGCAGACGGCGTCGCCAGCGGCGCAGTGGACAGCAGCGCCGACGAAGTCCGCGAACGCCTGGCCGGGGTTGGACGCGACCTCCGCCGCCTCCGGCGACGACGCACCGAAGACGGTCGGGATGTCGATGCCGGTGTTCTCGAGCACGGTGTTCGCCATCGCGACGGCGCCGAAGTTGCACCCCGCCCGCGTGAACGGCACCCACGGCGCCGGAGCATTGCGGCCCGACTCGCTCAGCATGTTGGGTGTCGTGTCGAACGGCGGTGTCCCGCCGGGAGGCGTGAACACGGGCGCCGTCCAGTAGGCGAACGAGACACCCGTGTTCGTCGTCCCGTCCGGCTTGAAGTACCGGAAGCTGTTCGCGACCGGCTGCCCGTGGCGGTCGGGGTAGACACCGGTGAGCGAGGTCAGGATCCCGTTCGCTGTGTGCGAGATGAGTACAGTGTGGTCGTTTGTGAGCAACGTTCCGTTGCTCCGGATGAAGTTGAGCAGGTGTGGCATCTGCTCGAGGTCGGACGGCACGCTCTGGGCATCGCGCAGGAAGTGCGTGTTGTCGAACTGCAGGTAGATGACGTGCTCGATGTCGCCCTTCCCCGACCGCAGCTGGCAGCCGGGCGTCGCGGCCGAGGGCTGCGTGCGCGATGTCGCCTGGGCAGTAGCAGGACCCGAGATCGTGAAGGCTGTCAGCACGAGCGCTGCAAGCGGCAGCGCCCATCGTCTGGTCATGCCGTACCTCCTCCAGAACCTACCCGGTCTCCCGGACACTGATTGCGTGCTTGACCTGCTACGCCGGTGCGAACCTCCCTACCCGCACCCCAGCCCGACCGAGGCAGCCAGGCCCGAAATGCCAACGGACCGTTGTATTAGGCCTCAACCACCAGAACACGTCCAGGCGCGCCTGTGCGCACCCAACCCCACGCACCCGTCACGGCGGAGCCTCGGGCTCGGTGCTGCGATTTCTCGGGAGTTCGTTTGTCCGCCTTCGGGTCCACCGCTTCGGGTCACGAGCAAGCGACCGCTCTGTCTCGCGGGCGAGGTCACGCGCGTACTCCTGGGCGGTCCGCCGGTCGCGACCGCCGCGGCTGGGGCCGTGGATCGGCGCCTCCTCGGCCTTGCCGGCCGAGGTCTGGGACTTCGTGGCACGACGGGTGGTCAACGGGTCGTCTCCCGGTGGCTGCCGATCGTCACGCCTGAATCGGGTGGGCGCCCAGGAAGCTCGCCAGGTCGCTGCCGTGCGCTTCCCAGTGGCGTCGGTTGAGGCTGGCCGTCTCGGCCCCCATGCAGGAGCGGCCGAGCTTGTGGGCGGCAAGCAGATGGTCGACCAGCTCCTGGCGGTCCTGCAGGAAGATCTCCCAGGTGTCCAGGTATGAGCGGATCGTCTTGATCATCCGCAGGCCTTCGTCGGCCGCGTGGTCAAGGATGGCCAGCGTGAGCTGCTGGAACAGGTCTGGGGGCATGGCCCTGTCGTCGGGCACGTGGTCCTCCCGGTCGTGTCGCCGGTCCGCGGCGCCGGTTAGCCGCCCGCCTGTGAGGGGTGGCGCCTGTGGGCCTCAGCGCGGCGGGCCAACTCCAACTGTTCGGCCACGGCCGGGCTGGCCGACCGCAGCACCAGGTCGCCACCCTTACGGCGGGTCCACGCCGACGCCCTGGTGATGACGTCGACCCCGGCGGAGTCGATCAGGATGATGCCGCGCAGGTCCAGCACGATGTGATGGTGGCCCTGCAGGATCAGGTAGCCGAGGTGCTGCCACAGCTGCGCGGCGGTGTCGGTGTCGATGTCACCGCGCACGGTAACGATGGCCGGGCCGTTCGAGGGTGTGGTGGCGGAATGCAACAGTGGGGCCATAGCGGCCTCCTTGCCCGGGAGCGACGTGGCCGGCCCGAATACCGCACGGCCGGCCGGCTCGCGCACCGCAGGCGGAATCGGTCCGGCAGGGCGCCTACTGGCCAGCGGCCGGCCGCACGTTGGCGGCCTGGGGGCCCTTCGGGCCCTGCGTGATGTCGAACTCGACGGTCTGGCCCTCTTCCAGCGAGCGGTCGCCGTCGCCCTGGATGGCGCTGACGTGCACGAAGACATCCTCGCCCGACTCGGGCTTGATGAAGCCGTAGCCCCGGCTGGCGCTGAACCACTTGACGGTTCCAACGGTCATGATGCTTGTCCTCCCTCCGTCAACTCGGAGGTATCGACCACACCGGCGCCAGGCGGCGCCAGCGGCAAGGGACAAGCTCGACTGTGCTGCAAGCCAAACGTGACCGGTGCTGGGTCGAGGCTAACACGGCGCCGGGCGGCCCGCAGGCCCTTACCAAAGGCCGCAAGCCCACGCCTCCGGCCCGCACCTCTTGGAAGTCCTCGCAGCCAGGCCTTTGAACAGCCTAGACCCTTTCCGCAACCCGCTGGTAACCGGCAAGTGCAGCGATCCAACCTTTGTGACACCCGACGAGGTGAAGAGAGTGCCGGGGAAGGAAGAACCCTTCCTCCCCGGCTCGGCTGCTACCTGTCCGAAAGGACTAGACGCTCCTGTACACCGCGGCCACAGGTCCGGCGAGGAGTTCGTCGACAACGCATCCTCAGCGTAGCCCGGCGCCGATCGCGTCCACCGAGACGACCTGGTTGGGGCGGGCCAGCAGCAGCGCGAGCAGCGCCCGCTCCCGTTGGCCGCCGAGCCGCACCGGCCGGCCATCGTCCCCGATCGCCTCCAGCGGCCCGAGCACCCGGAACTCCATGTCCCGGACCCTAACGCTCCGCCCGGCGGCGTGAGGGTTCAGAGTCGGTGGGTGAGGTCGCGGCCGGCGGTGCGGCCGGAGAACAGGCAGCCGCCGAGGAAGGTGCCTTCCAGGGCATTGTAGCCGTGGGCTCCGCCACCACCGAAGCCGGCGACCTCCCCGGCGGCATACAGCCCGTCGATGGGGTGCCCGTCGCGGCCCAGGGCCCGGGAGTGCAGGTCGGTCTGGATGCCGCCGAGGGTCTTACGGGTCAGGATGTGCAGTTTCACAGCGATGAGCGGGCCGGCGGCGGAGTCGAGGATCTTATGCGGGGCCGCGACCCGGCCCAGCCGGTCGCCGAGGTAGCGGCGGGCGTTGCGGATGCCCTGGACCTGGGCATCCTTGCTGTAGGGGTTGTCCATTTGCAGGTCCCGCGCCTCGATCTGGGCGCGAATCCCGGCGGCGTCGAGCAGCCGCTCGTCTGTCAGGCCGTTCATCTTCTCGACGAGCTGCTGGAGGGTGTCGGCGATGACGAAGTCCGCGCCGTGTTGCTTGAATGCCTCGACGGGACCAGGCGCCCCCTTGCTGAGCAGCCGCTCGCGCAGGAACGCCCGGCGGTCCTTGCTGGTGATGTCGGGGTTCTGCTCCGACCCCGAGAGCGCGAACTCCTTCTGGACGATCTTCTGGGTGAGGATGAACCACGAGTGGTCGTAGTCGGCGATGTCTGGCGTGGCGCGCAGGTAGCGCAGCGTGCCGAGGGTGTCGTAGCCGGGCAGGTACGGCTCAGGCAGCCGCCGGCCCAGCGCGTCGAACCACATCGACGAGGGCCCGGGCAGGATGCGGATCCCGTGATCGGGCCAGATCGGGTTCCAGTTCTGCACGCCTTCGGTGTAGTGCCACATGCGGTCGCGGTTGACCAGCCGCACACCGGATTCGGCGGCGATGTCGAGCATCCGGCCGTCCACGTAGGCGGGCACCCCAGTGACCATCGATTTCGGTGGGGTGCCGAGCCGCGCCGGCCAGTAGCGCCGGACGATCTCGTGGTCGCCGCCGATGCCACCGGTGGTCACGACGACCGCTTGGGCGGTCAGCTCGAAGTCACCGATCGGTTCGCGGTTCGACGGCGCGCCGCGGGGCGCGTCGTCGTGGGCCAGGACGGTGCCGCGCACACCGGTGACCGTGCCGTCGGTGATGAGAAGTTCGTCAACGCGATGGCGGTGGTAGAAGGTGACCAGCCCAGCCTCTGCGGCACGCTGCGCGGAGGCGACGAACGGGGCGACCACGCCGGTGCCGGTGCCCCACGCGACGTGGAAGCGGGGCACCGAGTTGCCGTGACCGGTGGCGCTCAGGTCGCCGCGTTCGGCCCAGCCGACCGTGGGCAGGAAACGGAGGCCGTGCCCGGTCAGCCAGGACTGCTTCTCGCCGGCCGCGAACTCCACATACGCCCGGGCCCACCGCACCGCCCACGAATCCTCGTCGGCCAGCCGATCAAACTGGGCGCTGCCCTGCCAGTCACTCCAGGCCAGCTCCACCGAGTCGGTCACGCCGAGGCGGCGCTGCTGGGGAGAGTCGACCAGGAACAGGCCACCGAAGGACCAGAACGCCTGCCCGCCGAGGTTGGCGGCGTTCTCCTGGTCTACCACCGCGACCTTCTTGCCCCGGCTGGTCAGCTCGTGGGTGGCCACCAGTCCGGCCAGGCCTGCTCCGACGACGATGACATCAGCGTCCATGGCGATCAGCTTCCCTCCACGGTCAGGATCGGCGACCACGACGGCGCGGTCCGGGTGACGGTCCGGGTGACGGTCCGGGTACCCCGGCGTCGGGACGGGCTACCCGGTGAGATCCCCAGGCGGAACTGCGGAACCGTTTGCAGCGGGTCGGCGTCGGGCTCGGCGGTAGTATCGCCGCCGGACCCGTCGAAGCGAGGAGGCCTTGATGGTGGTCGAGCCGCCACTGCGAGTCGAGAGCCGGGAAGAGCTCGTCTGGTTGCTCACCCAGGCGTGCGAGCTGGAGCACGGGCTGATGTGCGAGTACATGTTTGCCCAGTTCACCCTCAAGCGGACCGAGGAGGAAGGGCTCAACGCCAAGCAGCAGGCCAAGGTGGCCGCCTGGGAGGGGGTGATCATCGATGTGACCAAGCAGGAGATGCTCCACCTCGCCTTGGCCATCAACGTGCTCACCGCGATCGGCGCCGCGCCGCACCTGCACCGGCCGAACTTCCCGATCCTGTCCCGCTGGTACCCGCCGGGGGTGCAGGTCGCGCTGGTGCCGTTCGGCGAGCGGGCCCTGCGCCACTTCATCTACCTGGAGCGCCCCGAAGGGATGGACCTGGATGACGCGGAGGGCTTCGCCGCCGTCGGCCAGGCCCAGCCGCTGACTGACGGCGACTCGCTGATGGCCGTCCCCGAGGACTACCAGACCGTCGGGCATCTGTACCGCGGCATCGAGCACGGCTTGGAGCGCCTGGTTGACCGTCACGGTGAGGCCGGGGTGTTCATCGGGCCGCCAGAGGCGCAGGCGACCACCGAAGTGTTCGAGTGGGCGGAGCTGACCGCGGTCACCGACCTCGCGTCGGCGAGGGCGGCCATCGAGCTGATCGTCGAGCAGGGCGAGGGCGCCCGCGGGGACTGGCGCAACGCCCACTTCGGCAAGTTCGTCGCCCTGCTCGACGACTACCTGACGACCAGGGCGGCCGACCCCGGCTTCCAGCCGGCCCGGCCGGTGGTTCCGGCTTACGTGCGACGCCCGCCCGATGTTGAGGCAGACACGGTGCTCATCACCGATCCGCTGACCGCGCAGGTCGCCGACCTGTTCAACGCGATCTACGAGACCACCCTGCAAGCCCTGAGCCGCTACTTCGTGCACAGCGGGGAGAGCGGCGAGCAGGTCACCACGCTGGCCACCGTGGCCAAGCACCTGATGAATTGGGTGATGCGTCCGCTGGGCAGTGTCCTGACCACATTGCCGGTCGGGGCGGAGCGGCCCGGGGTGCTGGCCGGGTCGGCCTTTGAGATCGTGCAGCCGTCGTTCTATGTGCTGCCGTACCGCCAGGCGGCCTGGCGGATACTAGCCGAGCGGCTCGACGAACTGGCCAGCCGGGCCGAGCGGCTCAGCGGGACCGCCGGGCTGGGGCAACTCGCCGAACTGGCCGCCGACCTGCGCGGCATGGCCCGCGACGTCAAGACGGCCTAACGCCCGCCGCCTCGGCAGCCGCGGAGGCGACCGCGAACCCTCCGTACCTGTTCGAGCGAGACGACCTTACCGCCACGCAGGGTTCAAGGGATGGGTGCATCGACCCGCGTGGTGCGCCCCCGGCGGGCGGACCACCCTACAGACCCAGGGAGCTCGAGATGGCACCGACACGGCGCGCCGGCGCGGTGCGAGGGGTCCTTTCGGCGGACAACCGCAAGCTGTTGCTGGTGGTGGTCGCTGTGGTGGCGGCCATCTTCACGATGGTTGTCTCCAACGTGGCCGCAAACCACGCGCCGAAGCCGCACCACGTGCCCGTCGGGGTGATCGGATCCCCGCAGGTGGTCGGCGCTGCGGCCAGTCGGCTGCGCCACAGCGCCCCGGGCGCCTACCGGATCCACGGCTACGGCTCGTCTGCGGCAGCGCGAACGGCGATCCTGCACCGCAGGGTCTACGGCGCGTTCCGGCCCGGCCGGTCCCGTTGCTGCTGACCGCCAGCGCCGCCAGCCCGTCGGTGGCGGGCCTGCTGCAACAAACGTTTGCAGCGGCGGCTGGCGGGCAACCCACCGCGCTCGTGGTCCAGGACCTGGCACCACTGCCGAGCTCGGACCCCCGCGGCGCGACCTCATTCTCCGCCGTGCTCAGCCTGCTCTTCGCGGGGCTTTTGGGGCCCGGGATCATCTACCTGGTCACCCAGCACCGGCCGCTGACCATCCGCCTGGTGGCGTTGGTCGGCCTGGGGATCGGCGCGGGACTGGTGACGGCGCTCACCACCAACGTCATCGTCGGCGCCTTCCCAAGCCACTTCTTCGGGGTCTGGGGGGTCGCCACCCTCTTCGTCGTTGCAATGTGCCTGGCAGTCGCGGCCTTCCAGGTGCTCTTCGGCCTGGGTGGCGGCGCCGCGATCGGGTGGGTCCTGTTCCTGGTCATCGGCAACCCGGCCTCCGGGGGCAGTTCGGCTCCCGAGCTGCTGCCCGGATTCTGGCGAGCCGTCAGCCAGCTCCTGCCTCCCGGCGCGGCGACCACCGCGATGCACAATGTCGTCTACTTCCACGGCTACGGAGCGGCCATGGCGCTGGTGGTGCTCGGGATCTACGCGATCCTCGGCGCCGCGGCCGCGATCACCATCAACGCCCTCCGCGCCCATGCCCAAGTGAGCGCCACCACCGCCTTGCTATCGGGTTGAACTCGACCAGACGGACGCTTGCAGGCGACTCCCTCGACCGACGCCAGCCGGTCATCAGGCGCCTCGGTGAGGGCTGCTTGCGGGCGGTGACCCGCTCGCCTGGCTGGTCGGTGACCACCTCGACCGCCGGACCTCCGCTATGAGATGGGAGGCGACGGCGCACAGGCGCATCCGCTGGTCGGTGGCTGGGCGCCAGACCTGCCCCTTCGCAGCGGCGGCGGCGACATGCGGCTGGCGATGCTGCTGCACCGTGCCCGGTCGGTGCTGCTGGACCTCACGGCCGACGGCTGGCTGCGAGCCGCCGCGGCCGGCTGGACCGACCGGGTCCAGATCACGGCGGCCCGCAGCGACGAGCCGCTGGACGGGATCCTGGTGCGCCCGGACGGGTATGTGGCCTGGGCCGCCGCTCCCGGGGACCGCGACACCGACGGACTTCGCCGCGCGCTGCAAGCCTGGTTCGGTGTGGCCGGCTGAGCCACCTGCAGAGGTGATGTGCTCGTGGCCGCATGGCCGCTGAGCTGCGGTGTTGGTGGCGCGCCGCGAGGGATTCGAACCCCCAACCGCCAGATCCGTAGTCGCCCGCCCGTCCCCTTCCATCCTCCCTATCCCTTCGCGTCCCCGTCTGCCCAGCTCAACGGCCATGCCGCCGGTCCGAGTCGGGCATCTGTCCCCACCCGTCCCGCGCCGGATGGTCGCAATCTGGTCGCAGTTTCGGGCCATCGTTGCCAGACCCAGTGTCTGGCGGCGTGCCTGATCAGGCGCTTACAACGAGATAGGTGCTCGCCAGGACGAACCTCGCTCATCGCCCGAGCCTGGGAGCAGCTCTAATGGGAACAGCTCTAAACGGGTGCAATCAGCGTGGGCAGCTCGCGGGAGCAGAGTAAATCACCCCCAATGGGTGATGCCTGCTCCCCGGCTCAAGTCCTACCGTCGTCTACTAGCGTCATCCTGCACAAGTGCCGACAAAGGAACCGGGAGAACGAGGCTCCTGGAGGAGGTCGGCGAGGGCCAGCTGTTCCCGAACCGCCAATTGCGAGCATCCGGTGGCGGAGGTAGGTCCCGACAGTTCGACCGAAAGATCCTGATCGTGAACCTTCTGACCATCCTCCCGCTGGCGTTCGTGATGGTCGCCGGCCCGCAGATCCTCAG
>JBKPDO010000318.1:0-20173 GCA_046727955.1 bacterium
CGGCCCGCCCGGCCCGCCCGGCCCAGGGCGACGGGCGACGCCGGGTCCTGGTTACCGGCGCGTCGCGCTCGACCGGCCGCCGCCTGGTCAGCGCGCTCGCCGCCGACGAGCGGGTCGCCCGCGTGATCGCGGTCGACTCCACCCCGCCGGCGGAGGCCTTGCCGGACGAGGTCGAGTTCATCCAGGCGGAGCTCGGTAGCCCGGCGCTGATCAAGACGCTCGAGTCGGCCGCGCTGGACACGCTGGTCCATCTCGGGGTGAGCGCTGAGCCGCGCGCCGCCGGAGGCAGGGCCAGCATGAAGGAGCACAACGTGGTCGGCACGATGCACCTCCTCGCCGCCGCCTACCACGCCCCCGATCTGCGCCGCCTGGTGCTCAAGTCGACCACGGCGGTGTACGGCGCCGCGCCGGACGACCCTGCCGTGTGGACCGAGTCAATGGGGCACGGCGCGCCCGCCTCCGGCTTCGGCAAGGATTCCATCGAGGTGGAGGACTACGTCCGCTCCTTCGAGCGGCGCCGTCCGGACGTGACCGTGACCATCCTGCGGCTCGCCAACCAGGTCGGCCCCACCGTCTCGAACCCGCTCACCCGCTACTTCGAGCTGCCGGTCTGCCCCACGGTGCTCGGCTTCGACCCCAGGCTGCAGTTCCTGCACGAGTCGGACACCGAGCGGGTGCTGGAGCGGGCGGTCCTGGGTCCCGCGGTGCACGGCACCTTCAACGTCGCCGGGGACGGCGTCGTGCTGCTCAGCCAGGCGATCCGCATCGCGGGCAAGCCGCCGGCGCCGATCCCGGAGCCGCTGGTCCCGCTGGCGGCCGAGGTGCTGCGCCGCACCATCGACTTCTCCCCGGAGCAGGCCCGCTTCCTGCAGTACGGCCGGGCGGCGGACACGGGCGCGGCGCGCGAGCGGCTCGGCTTCTCGCCGAAGTGGTCCTCGCGGGAGGCGTTCCGCGACTTCGCCAGCAGTCGCCTGACTGGGCTGGTAAGCGAGGAGCGGCTCGACCGCCTGGGGGATCAGGCGCAGGAGGCTGGCGATTTCCTGGCGCGGCGCCTGACCGGGCGCTATCAGGTGGACGATTTCGGCTACGACCCTGAGCTGGTGGACCACGTGCTCGCGCCGCTGCTGCGTCCGCTGTACCGGCAGTGGTGGCGGGTAGAGACGCGCGGACTGGAGCACGTGCCGGAGAGCGGCGCCGCGGTGGTGGTCGGCAACCACGCCGGCACGCTGCCGTTCGACGCAATGATGGTGGCGCTGGCGATCCACGACGAGCACCCGGCCCACCGTCCGCTGCGCATGCTCGCCGCCGACCTGGCATTTACCCTGCCGGTGGTGGCACCGCTGGCACGCAAGTCCGGCAACACCCTGGCCTGCGAGGACGACGCCGAGCGGCTGCTCGCCGCCGGCGAGCTGGTGGGCGTCTGGCCGGAGGGGTACAAGGGCCTCGGCAAGCCGTTCAGCGAGCGCTACCGGCTGCGGCGCTTCGGCCGCGGTGGCTTCGTGGAGCTGGCGCTGCGCCGCGGGGCGCCGATCGTGCCGGTCGCGGTGGTGGGCAGCGAGGAGATCTACCCGATGATCGGCAACCTGCGCCGGGTGGCGCGGCTGCTCGGCCTGCCGTACGTGCCGGTGACGCCGACGTTCCCGCTGCTCGGGCCGCTCGGCGCCGTGCCGCTGCCCTCGAAGTGGCTGATCGAGTTCTGCCCTCCGATCGAGACCGCCGGCTACGGCCCGGACGCGGCCCTCGACCCGATGGTGGTGTTCGACCTCACCGACCAGGTCCGCGACACCATCCAGCGCACCCTCGACAAGAACCTCGCCGCCCGCCGCGGCATCTTCGGCTAGCGGGGTAGCGTCAGCCTTCGATCGCCTGTCCGGCCCCGGAGGCCCCGGAGGTCGTGGGCGGCGTCGTGGGCGGCGTCGTGGTCGTGGTCGGAGGCTTGGTCGTCGGGGGCCCCCGCCTCTTGGTCGTGGTGGGCGCCTGGGTGGTCCTGGTCGTCCTCGGCACGGTGGTGGGAGGCGCGGTGGTGGGAGAGGGGCCTCTCGTGGTGCTGGGGTGGCTGCTGGTCTGGGTTGCCGCGATCCGGCTGGTGGTGGTGGTGGTGGTGGTGGTCCCGCCGCCGATGGCGGGCAGGGTGGGCAGCGTGCCCTCGTCCTGGGGGGCTGCCTGGGCGGCGGTGGTGCTGGCCACACAGGACCCGTCCGTGCAGGTCGAGCGGGTCGGCGAGCCGCCGGCCAGCTGCACCCCGAGCACCAGGCCGATGGCGCCGGCGGCCACCGTGGTCGCTGCCCACGGGTGGCGGGCGACGTGAAGGCGGACCAGCGCGAATGCGCGCCCCAGCCGGCCCGCCGGCGGCGCCGGCGGGGCCTCCTCGAAGTCACCCGCGATCGACTGCAGGAGCTCGTTCCGTAGATGTGTCACGAAGCCGTCGTCCGGCAGCGGCACGTGGCCGGGCGCGCCCTGCCGCAGCGCGTCGGCGACCGAGAGCGCGTCGGTCAGGCTGGAGTCGGTGGCCTGATCAGTGGCAGCACCCGACAGGAAGTGCTCGAACCAGGCCGCTCGCATGTCCTGGGGCCCACCGGGCGGCTGCTCCACCGGCATGCCGCTGAGCAGCTGCCATATCGCGAGGCAGGCCGCGAGCTCCAGCTCCTGGACCACGCGCCCGTCGTAGCCCGCGAGATGGGCGGTGTGCCCCATCGAGTGCCCGAGCAGCAGCCGCAGCACGACCACCTCGCGCTGCGCGTCGTCGAGCTGGTCGATCGCGTCGAACGGATCCCGCGGGAGGACCTGCGCCTGGACCTGCTGGCCCACCCAGCCGAGCCCGCGCTGCTGCCCCACCGCATCGCGGGCCAGCGCGATGAGCCAGGCGCCGAGGTCGCCCTTGCCCTCCGCGACGGCGGGCAGCCAGGTGACCGCGCCGCGGAACACCTGGCCGGTCAGCTCCCTGGCCGCGGCCGAGTCCCAGGTCCACGCCAGCAGGTAGCGGTAGACGTCGTCGACGTGGGCGTCGTACAGGAGCGTGAACGCCTCTGGGTCGCCCTGGATCGCGCGCGAGATGAGCGGGCGCCGCCACTCGATCTCCGCGGCGACGTCTCCGTGACCGCACGGGCAGGGCCCCAGCGGGCCTTTATGGAAATCGTCGGCGCCTGGCACCTGCCAGGACGTCATCGAGCGAGCACCAGTTGGACCCCTGCCGCCACGACGATGACGACGAGGAGAACCGACAGCACGATGGCGGTACCGGTGCGCATGGGCCCGCTCCGTGGACATGCGACGCTGGACAAGCGGTGAGCATGTTATCTCGGAGGGGTGTCTTCGTGCTCGCGGGGAGGGTTCTAACCCTTTGACCGGAGCGTATCAGGCAATCGGTGCTCGCCTTACGGACCTTGCCGACACTCAAGCTCAGCGGCTCACCGGGTCGACCGGCTTGGCGGTGGCGTGGGGGATGCCGGCCGTCAGGTGCCGGCGCGCCGCCTCCACGTTGGAGCGGAGGAACTCGAGCAGCGCCGGGCGGTCGTCGGCCCACGGCCGGATGTCCAGCTCGAGCGTGACGGCGCCGGCGAAGCCCGAGGTCATCAGGGCCTGGAGGAAGGCGGGCACCGGCAGGACCCCCTCGTCCAGCCCCGCGTGGGTGTCGCGGCCCCGGCCGGCGTTGTTGGACGCGTGCACGTGCACCACCCGGTCGGCCAGCTTGGCGTAGGCGTCGAGGACGTCGATCCCGGCGACCGCCAGATGGCTCAGGTCCAGCGTCACGTAGGGGTACTGCTCCAGCTCCTCCAGCTCGATGCCGGTCTGGAACTGCAGGCGGCGGCCGTTCATCCACACCGGGAACATGTTCTCGACCGCGACGGTGATCCCGGTCTCCTCGCGGATCCGCGCGATGCGCTCGCTCAGCCACCCCGCGTAGCCGAGCTGCCAGCGGTATGGCGGGTGGATGACGATCGTCGCGGCCCGCGCCGTCTCGGCGAACTCGACGCAGCGTTCGAGCTTGATCTTCGGGTCCGCCCCGAACACCAGCCAGGTCGCCAGCAGGAAGGGGCCGTGGATGGCCGGCACCGGCAGGCCGTAGCGGCGAGCGACCGCCGCCATGCGGTGGGGGTCCTGGCTCATCCGGTCCTGCGTGATCATCAGCTCCACGCCGTCGAAACCGGCCTCGGCGAGGATCTCGAACGTCTCCTCGAGCGAGAACATGAAGAAGGGGCCGGTCGAACCGAGCAGAGGCGGTAGTTGAGACACGGGTGGATGGTATCAACCTTCCCGCACGTGAAGGGTATCCACCGGGGGGCTACGCTCGGCTCTGCTTAGTTTCCTGGTGCCCCGGTTCTGGCCTCGCTAGAGAGCCCCCCGGACCCCCCGCTTAGAGCGGTGAACTCCAGCGGTCGGGGACAGAGGGGGAGGGGAGGGGACGGCGCCGGGCCGTCCCCTCCCCTCCCCGGTCCTCGACTGGCTCAGCCGGTGGTCGAGCTGAAGATGTCGTTGTTGCCGAAGTTCGCCGGGCAGTCGCCCAGCGGCCAGGGTGCCGGGAACACCCGGTGGCCTGCGTCGAACGAGGCCTGCCGCCAGGCGTCCATCGCCGGGCAGTCGTCGGTGCGGCGCACGTCAGTCCACGTGCCCGCTCCGTAGCTGTTGGTGGCGATGGCGTAGACGTAGTCGCCCAGGAACTCGTTGTAGAGAATGCGCCCCTGCGACGTCCCACGAGCGTCGCCGCTGGGCCCGCTGGAGACCGTCTCCCAGGCGCCCGGGGCTCCATTCGGCCCGATGGACGCCATGCGGAACACCCCGTGCTCGGGCCGGGGGCTGGCGGTAGTGTTCTGGAACGGCTCCAGGAACGCCATGTACACCACGTAGACCGTCTGCCCGTTGGGGGAGATCCCCGGCGCGGAATACACCGATCGGTCCCCCGCCTCGGAGACCACGCTGGGCGCGCTCCAGGTGGCGCCGCCGTTGGTGGAGTACGACAGCAGCGACTTTTCGTTGTTGAAGCCGAACCGGCCGTCGCTCCAGGCATCCACCAGTTCGTTGGTCGCGCCCTGGCCGGTGGGCGCCCCGTTGGCGATGTCGATGCTGGGCATGGCTGCCAGGTCGATGCGCGCGCCGGCGATGCCGTCGGCGACGCAGCGGCCGGACACTGGGTCAATGAAGAAGCACGCGTCGTTCATCGACATGATCTCGGTGGGCGGGGTCCAGGTCTTGCCGCCGTCGAAGGACTTGATCATGGTGTGCGTCCCATGTCCCGGGGTGCCAACCGCGAAGTGGGTCCAGAACGCGTACACCACGCCGTGACTGTCGGTGCGCACCGTGCAGCCCTGGTGGGAGCCGCGCTGGAAGTTGGCCACCGGCGGGGCCACCACGCGGTTGGTCCAGGTCACGCCGCCGTCGGTCGAGGTGGCGACGTGGGGGAACAGCGGGAACCCCAGTCCCCCGCTCAGGCTGTGGAAGTCGACGTAGCACACGTACGCGTGGCCGAAGAACGGGCTGGAGGCGGCGTTGTCCGCCCAGACCTGCTCCTTGTCCAGGTCGGCTGTGGCGGCGGTGCGAGGTGCCACGAAGAATGGCCTAGACCAGTTCGCTTGTACCTTGATGCGGTCGGCGGTGATGTTGTCGATGTGCGAGACGGCGACCTCGGTGCTGGTGCCGACCGGGGGGCCGATGGCCGTGTCGGTGAGGTTGGTGGCCAGGTTCGAGTAGTACAGCCGCGAGCCGTTGGCCCACGAGAACTTGCCGTTGACCGGCACCGGCCCGAACGCGACCCCCGCGTCGCTGCGGGAGCGCAGCCCCGCTTCGAAGTAGTTGGGGACGGTGTGGATCGGCCCGACGTGCGGGGTGCAGGGCTCAGCCGTGGGACTGCAGTCGGCCGCGGTCAGTCCCGAGTAGGTGGGCTGGGTCCAGGAGTGACCCCGGTCGAACGAGAAGTACACGCCGCCAAGCCCGACGCCAAGATTGAAGGTCCCAAGCGGGAACGAGCACGCCGATGCCGTGGTCGCAGCCAGGCGCGAGCACGGCTGCATGTCGACCAGGTCGTTGGCGCCGGCGGCCAGGACGTCGGGCCTGGAGGCGTCGACCGCCAGTGCCGGCTCGTTCTGGGCGTTCTGCTGATGCTGGTTGCTTGGGCTCCCGACGCTGACGAGGGCCTGGGTTGCCGCTGCCCCCGCCGGCGGGATGCCCGCGCCGAACCCTACGATCACGCCAGCGGTGAGCAGACAGACTAGCGATCGACGCATCATGGATCGCCGCATAACCACGCTCCTTGGGGCGGATGCGCCGCCCCACCGAGATCGAGATCCGGACATCGTCGCGGCGGGCGGCCCACGCGTGCGTGGCAGCTGCTGGCCTGCGCGCGGTGGACTAGGCCACATCGGAGCGGTGCTGGGTGACCTCTGGGGACGCACGACGTCTTCGCCTTCTTTTGGCTGCGCTGCGGTCAGGAGGCAAGACAATGGAGCTTGCTCGGTCAGGGTGCCTGTAGAGGTGCGTCCAACGACGGTGGCCGGCAGCTGGTGTCTACCGAATGGCGGGTGCAACGTAATGGAGAGCGCCGTTACGGGTGGCCGCGTTACAGCACCAGAGCATAACCCGAGCATAAACAGTGTTCAGCGGTAGACTTCCAGCGTGCACTGGCTCATCCCGGCTGTCGCCGTCCTCGCCTCCGCGGCGTTCGCGGTCGCGGTACTCACGCAGTACCTGCAGCGCCGCAGGCCCTACCAGCTCGCCTGGGGCATCGCGCTGTCGATGTTCGCGCTCGCCTCGCTCGCGCTCACGCTCGGGGTGGCGACCGGCTGGACGCCGGCGGACTTCAAGCTCTACTACCTGTTCGGCGCCGTCCTGAACGTCCCCTGGCTTGCCCTCGGCACGGTGCTGCTGCTGGGCCGGCCTGGCGGCATCAGGGCCTACCTCGTCTGCCTCGTCGTCTTCAGCCTGGTCAGCGTGGTGCTGGTGGCGCTCGCGCCGGTCACCGACGTCGACCTCGCCGGCAGGCTGGTGCCCGAGGGTAGGGACTTCCTGCCGGTCGCGGTGCGGGTCCTGGCCGTGGTCGGCAACGTGGTCGGCACCCTCGTGGTCATCGGCGGCGCCGTGAGCAGCGGCCTCGCCCTGCGCCACCGCCGTGAGCTGCGCCCGCGGTTCGAGGGGAACCTCCTCATCGCGCTCGGTGTGGCGATCGCCGCCGGCGGCGGGGTGTTCGCGTTCCTCGACCAGAGCGGCAAGCTCGGCGCCGGGCTGGCGCTCGGTGCCTGTGTCATGTACGCGGGCTTCTGGCGCGCCTCGACTCCAGTGCGGGCGCCGACGGCGGCAGGGCCGAGCGTCAGCCCCCCGGTCTCGCCGTGAGCGTCGCCGTGAGTGTCACTGTGACCCTCTACACTCGGGTCGGCTGCCACCTCTGCGAGGAGGCGGCGCAGGTGCTGCGGGCCGAGCGGGAGGCGATCCCGTTCACCCTGGAGACCGTCGACGTGGACCAGGACCCCGAGCTGGCGCGGCGATACGGGGTGCGCGTACCGGTGGTGGCGGTCGAGGGGGTCGAGTTGTTCGAGTACGAGGTGCCGCGGGACCTGCTCAGGGCGCATCTCCGCGGCCGTTGGAGCGTTTGAGAACCCTGTCACATGAGCCTAGACTCGAACGCATCGGGGAAGGGCTCGGCCCGTGGCGAGGTTCGGAGCAGTGGGGGTTTGAGTCAAGGTGCGAGATCGCAGCATTCCCGAAGCCACCGTAGCGCGCTTGCCGGTGTACCTACGCTGCCTGATCGACATGGCCGAGCGGGGGACGCACACCGTGTCCTCGGAGCAGCTCGCCGAGGCTGCCGGGGTCAACTCCGCCAAGGTGCGCAAGGATCTCTCCTACCTGGGCTCCTACGGCACGCGTGGCGTCGGCTACGATGTCGAGTACCTCATCTACCAGGTGCGCCGTGAGCTCGGGCTGGAGCAGGACTGGCCCGTGGCGATCGTCGGCATCGGCAACCTCGGGCACGCGCTGGCCAACTATAAGGGCTTCGCCGAGCGCGGCTTCCGCATCGTCGCCCTGCTCGACGGTGACGCGGGCAAGGTCGGCGAGAAGGTCGGCGAGCTGACGGTCGAGCACATCGACGACCTCGACCGTGTCGTCAAGGACGAGCAGGTCGCGATCGGCGTCGTCGCCACCCCGGCGGCCGCGGCGCAGGAGGTCTGCGACCGGCTCGTCGCCGCCGGCGTCAACTCCATCCTGAACTTCGCTCCCGCTCACCTCCAGGTCCCGGAGGGAGTCTTCCTGCGCAAGGTCGACCTGTCCACCGAGCTGCAGATCCTCTCGTTCCACGAGCAGCGCCGGGCCGCGGTGAACCTCGTCCGGCGGACCGCCGCGGCGAGCGGTCGACCCCCCATCGCCGGCCAGCGATCGCGCTCGCCGGAGGGCTCGCAGGCAAGAGGCTGACGGTATGCCGGTCATCGCCGTCGGCCTCACCTATCGCAACACTCCGCTGGAGCTGCTCGAGCGGCTCGCGATCGACGCCGAGCGCCGCCCCAAGGCGCTCGCCCTGCTGCTGGACCGCGAGCACGTCAAGGAGGGGGTGATCCTCTCCACCTGCAACCGGGTCGAGGTCTACGCGGCGATCGACCGCTTCCACGACGGCGGTCACGCCGTGCGCCGGTTCCTCACCGAGTTCCACGACGTCCACCCCGGCCAGCTCGCCGACTATCTGCAGGGCTACTTCGAGGCCCGGGCGGTGCAGCACCTGTTCGCGGTCACGTCCGGGATCGACTCGATGGTGGTGGGCGAGGCGCAGATCCTCGGCCAGGTCCGCGAGGCGTTCCAGGCGGCGCAGTCCGAGCGCACCGTGGGGCCGGTGCTCTCCGCGCTGTTCACCCAGGCGCTCAAGGTCGCCCGCCGCGCCCGCCGCGAGACCGCCATCGGCGAGGGGCTGGCCTCCACCCTCTCGGTGAGTCTCGAGGTGGCCAGGCGCCAGCTCGGCACCCTCGCCGGCCGTCGCGCGCTGATCGTCGGGGCGGGCAGGATGGCCAGGCTGGCAGGCCGCACGCTGCAAGAGGCCGAGGTCGCTGAGCTGGTGATCGCCAACCGCACCATGGCCCGCGGCGCGGCGCTGGCCGCCGAGCTGGGCGGCCGCTCGGTGCCGCTCGAGGCCATCGAGCGTGAGCTCGCCCGCGCCGACCTGCTAGTGGCCTGCACCGCGGCGGTCGTCCCGACGGTCAAGCTCGCGACCGTTCACCGCGGCCTCGCCAGGCGGGCGCCCGGCAAGCCGCTGGTCGTGCTCGACCTGGGCGTGCCCCGTGACGTAGAGACCGAGGTCCGCCAGCTCCCCGGGGTCGTGCTGGCCGACCTCGACGCGCTGCGCGCGCTGCTCGAGACCCAGGACGACGGGCAGGGCCGCGAGGTCGAGCGGGTGCGCGCGCTGATCGCCGAGGAGACCGCGGCCTTCATGAACGGCCAGCGCGAGGCGAAGCTCGTGCCCACCATCCGCGCGCTGCGCGCCCGCGCCGAGCACGTCCGCGAGCAGGAGCTGCGCAGGGCCGGCGCCCGCCTGGCCGGACTGAGCCCGCGGCAGCGGCAGGCGGTCGAGGCGGTGACGCGCGGTCTGGTCAACAAGCTGCTCCACGACCCCATCGTGCGCGGCAAGGCGCTGGCCGCTGGCGCGAACGGCGAGCTGTACGCGAATATCCTCCGGCAGCTCTACGCCCTGGACGAGGAGGACCCCGGATCGTGACGGACCCGCGGCCGCGGCCCTTCGAGGGACCCCCCCTACGGCTGGCGACGCGGCGGAGTGCCCTCTCGCTCGCCCAGACCGAGCTGGTGGCCAGCGCCCTGCGCGCCGCCTGGCCCGGGATCGAGGTCGAGCTGGTGCCGGTGGTCACCGAGGGAGACCGCCGACGCGACGTGGCCGCCGCCACGATCGGCGGCAAGGGCGTGTTCGCCGCCGCGGTGCAGGAGGCGGTGCTCGAGGGCCGCGCCGACCTGGCCGTCCACTCGGCCAAGGACCTGCCGGCGCTGCAGACGCCCGGGCTGGTGATGGCCGCCGTCCCGGAGCGCGCCGACCCGCGCGACGTGCTGGTCGGCCGGGAGCCGGTGCGCGCGCTCGACGACCTGGCCGCCGGCGCCACGGTCGGCACCGGCAGCCCGCGCAGGGTCGCCCTGCTGCGCTTCCTGCGACCCGACCTCGAGGTGGTGCCGATCCGCGGCAACGTCGACACCCGCCTGCGCAAGGTGCGCGCCGGCGAGCTGGACGCGGTGGTGCTGGCCGCCGCGGGCCTGGTGCGGCTCGGGCTTGCCGACGAGCTGGTCGCCCCGCTGGACCCGGAGTCGTTCACACCGGCCCCCGGCCAGGGGTGCCTGGCCGTGGAGGCGCGCGGGGACGACACCCGCGTGCTCGGTCTGGTGAGCGCGATCACCCATCGCCCCTCGCGGGTGGCCCTGCGCGGCGAGCGAGCCTTCCTGGCCAGGCTGGGCGGCTCCTGCACCCTGCCGGCCGGCGCCCTGCTCAGCCGCCCGGCGGAAGGCCGCCTGGGGATGCACGGGTTCCTGGCCGGCGCCAACGGCAAGGGCCTGGTCCGAGAGCGCCTGGCCGGCCCGCCTGACGACCCCGAGGGACTGGGCGAGGCCCTGGCCACCCGCCTCCTCGACGCCTGCGGCCCCGAGGTCCGCGCCTTGGTCGAATCCGCCCGCCTCCCCTGACGCTCGGGACCCTATGCGGCCGGCACCTCGACGAGCGTGGCGGCGACGGCGGACGGCGGTGGGATCGGGTCGCCATGGGCGCGCAGACTTTCGAGGTGCAGCACGATCGCCTCGCGGATGAGCTGCTCTACTTCCTCGATCGAGTTGCCCACAACGCCGACACCAGGTAATTCAGGTGCATAGGCGCCAAAACCGGTTCGGCTACGCTCGATGATCACTGCGTAAGCGGTCACGTCAACGTCCCTTCAGGCCAGCTTGGCGAAGAATGTTGATGAGGTCCCTGGGGCACGTCCTCGCCAGGTTTCCCGGCAATCGTCACTGTACCCCGCTTGATAGGATGCCGGAACTGGCGATGGCTCCCGGTCTGATGGTGTAGTTGCCAGCCATCGGCCTGCACCAGCTTGATGAGGTCGAGGAACTTCATTGGGGTCGATCCTTGATCGGTAGCGGAGCCCGATGCTATGGCGGCTGGCCGAGGCCGGGAGCGGCTGGAGCGAAACTGTGGATAACCGTTCGGACGTCGGGGTGGAGCGGCCGCTGGCGGGAGTGACGGTGCTGGTGCCGCGGGCGCGGGAGCAGGCGGGGGTGTTCTCGCGGCTGCTGCGCGAGCGGGGGGCCGAGCCGCTGGAGGTGCCCACCATCGCCATCCGGCCGCTGGAGTCGACCGCCGACCTCGACCAGGCCGTCGGGCGGCTCACCGCCGGCGCCTACGACTGGGTCGTGCTGACCAGCGTCAATGGCGTGGCGTCGGTGCGCGCCAGGGCGGAGGCGCTCGGCCACGGCGCGGCCGCGCTCAGCCGCGCGCGCGTCGCGGCGATCGGCCCGGCGACCGAAGCGGCACTGCGCGCCTGGGGCGTCCGAGCAGACCTGGTGCCATCGTCCGCGACCAGCGCCGCGCTCGGCGAGGCCTTCCCGCCCGGGTCTGGCCGGGTGCTCCTCGCGCGGGCCGACATCGCCACCCCCGAGCTCGGCCACGTCCTGCGGGCCAAGGGCTACCGCGCCGACGACGTGGCGGCCTACCGCACGGTCCCGCTGCGGCGCCTCGACGAGGACGCCCGCCAGCGCCTGGACGGCGGCGAGGTGGACTGGGTCGCCTTCACGGCCTCTTCCACGGTGCAGGGGTTCGCCAGAGCCTACGGCGCGCCGCCGCCGCGGGTCCGGGTCGCCGCCATCGGCCCGGTCACCGCCGCGGCGGCGCGGAGCGCCGGGATGCGCGTCGACGCCACCGCCCGCGAGCACACCATCCCAGGCCTCGTCGCCGCCATCGAGCGGGCCGCCGCCACCCCCGCCGGCCGCTGAGGCCCGGGTCTTTCGATACCAGCGACCGCAGCTCCTCCGCCCGCGGCCCTCGGCTGGCGCGGCCGAAGACGCCGGCGTCAGAGCGCACCGGCGTCGCGGGCTGACCAGACCGACGGGTGGTAGGGGCGGAATCCCAGCTCCTGGCGGATGCGGGTGGTGTCGACGATGCCGTGCCACGGGTCCGCCTGGCCGGTGGGGCTGTCGGGGAACGGCGCGCCGTTGACGGCGTGCAGCTCGACGGCGGTGACCGGCGACTCGTCGGCGGCGTTGTAGATGCGGCCGTCGATGCCCGGGGCGTGCAGCGCGCGGACGACGCTCTGGGTCGCGTCGGCGTGGTGGATCAGGTGCAGCCGCTGGTGCCCGGACCACTGCCCGGCCCACCGCAGCGACTCGGCCAGGTGCGGGTCGCCCTCGCCGTAGACGTAGGCGAAGCGGACGATCCGCACGCCCATGCCTCGGTCGCGGTGCAGCGCGAGCAGCGCACGCTCCGCCTCGGCCTTGCTGACGGGGTAGGCACCCCAGGCTGCCAGCGGCGCTGGCTGGTCGTCCTCGGTCGCCGGGCGGCCAAGGCCACCCGGGTAGACCAGGTTGGTGCTGGTGAAGACGAACCGGCCGACGCCGGCGTCGAGCGCCGCGCCGGCGAGCCGCAAGGTCGCCTCGAGGTTCGCCTGCCGGATCTGGTCGGCGTCGGTGATGCGCAGCGCGGCCGCAAGGTGCACGACCGCGTCCCGCCCGCGCAGCGCGGCGCGGTAGCCGTTGGGGTCGAGCAGGTCGGCGAGCACCGGCTCGGCGCCCGCGGCCTTGACGCGCTCGGCGGCGGCCTCGCTGCGGGCCACGGCGCGGACGTCGTGGCCCTGGGCGACCAGGCGCGGCAGCATCCGGCTGCCGACCCGGCCGGTCGCGCCGGTGAGGAACAGCTTCATAGACATGGGCGTCTCCTTCGTGGCAGCGCGGGTTCCCCTGCGCGTGGCTCCAGCGTGGGCGGTGCGGCCGCGGCCAGGAAGGGCACGCCGATCCAGGGACCGCCGGTCCCTGGCTGGCGCGTGGGGGCACGGGCATGATGGGGGGCGTGGATCGTGCCGTGGATCGTGCCGTGGATCGTGCCGAGCTCGCCGCGTTTCTCCGGACCCGCCGGGAGCGGCTGGTGCCGGGCGACGTCGGCCTGCCCACCGCGGCGCGGCGCCGCACGCCGGGGCTGCGCCGCGAGGAGGTCGCGCTGCTCGCCGGCGTCTCGGTCGACTATTACACCCCGGCTCGAGCAGGCACGCGGGCCGCGCCCGTCGCGGCAGGCGTTGGCGGCGCTGGCGCGTGCGCTGCGGCTGACCGGCGACGAGCGCGACCACCTGTTCCGTCTCGCCGGGGAGCCGGCCCCCGAGCCCCAGGGGCGCTCGGGGCACCTGCGGCCCGGCGTGCTCCACCTGCTCGACCGGCTGGCCGACAGCGCCGTCATGGTCGTGGACGACCTGGGTGACGTGCTCGCGTGGACGCCGCTGGCGCAGGCGCTGTTTACCGACTACAGCGCGCTGCCCGCCGGGCAGCGCAACCTGTACTGGATCTTCTTTGCCGGCCCGGAGCAGCTGCAGCGGCTGCCCCCAGAGGATCGTGAGCGCGGGGCGCGGGCGCACGTCGCCGACCTGCGGGCCACGGCCGCGCGGCGGCGTGACGACCCGGCCGTGCGGCGGCTGGTCGGGCAGCTCCGGCAGGCCAGCCCCCTGTTCGAGCGGTTGTGGGCCGAGCACGACGTCGCGGTCCGGCGTGCCGACCGCAAGCGCATCCTGCACCCAATGGTCGGCCTGCTCGAGCTGGACTGCGAGGTGCTGTTCACGCCCGAGCACGACCAGCGCCTGATCCTGCACACTGCCCCGCCGGGCACCGAGACCGCCGAGAAGCTGGAGTTGCTGCGTGTCGTCGGCTTGCAGCGGCTCGCACCCCAGACCACTCAATGACGGCCGACACCCACGGCTGGTATCGAGACCCCTGCACCCCCCCGACCCTGTACCCACCGGGGGGGCTACGCTCGGCTTTGCCTGGCTACCCGGTGCCCCGGCCCAGGCCTCTCTAGGAGCCCCCCGGACCCCCCTGGACGACGCTGCGCCGTGGTCAGGGAAACGGGAGTACGGTAGGGCTCCAGACCTCGAGACGAAGCATCCAGGAGCCACGATGCTCGAGCCGCCCCCGTTCCCAGCCAGCCGCCCGCGCCGACTGCGCCGCACCGCGGCGCTGCGGGGGCTGGTGCGGGAGACCGACCTTTCCCGCCGCGACCTGGTCGCGCCGCTGTTCGTCAAAGAAGCTATCGAGGAGCCCGTGCCGATCTCCTCGATGCCCGGCCACTACCAGCACACCCTCGAGAGCCTGCGCAAGGAGGCCACCGAGCTGGCCAGCCTGGGGGTCCCGGCGCTGCTGCTGTTCGGCGTCCCGGAGCTCAAGAACGCCGAGGGCACCCAGGCATGGGCGCCGGAGGGGATCGTGCAGCGAGCCCTGCGCGCCCTGGCGGCCGACCTCGGCGACGACGTGATCCTGATCGGCGACCTCTGCCTGTGCGAGTACACCGACCACGGCCACTGCGGCGTTCTCCGGGCCGACCTGTCTGCAACGGGACCCGCACGCCACCCCTACGCCCGCCATTATCACCAGTCGAGTTCCGGTGGTCCTGGTGGCACGCGGGTCCCGTTGCTCGACAACGACGCCACGCTGGAGCGCTACCAGCGCATCGCGGTGGCCCAGACCGAGGCGGGGGCGGACGTGATCGCCCCGAGCGGGATGATGGACGGTCAGGTGGCGGCCATCCGGGACGCGCTCGACCAGGCCGGCTTCGCCGAGACCTCGATCCTCGCCTACGCGGCCAAGTTCGCCTCCGCGCTGTACGGTCCGTTCCGTGAGGCTGCCGAGGGCGCGCCTAGGTTCGGGGACCGCGCCGCCTACCAGATGGACCCGGGCAACGGCGACGAGGCCCTGCGCGAGGCCGCCCTCGACGTGGCGGAGGGCGCGGACATGGTGATGGTCAAGCCGGCTCTCGCCTACCTCGACGTCGTCGCGCGCGTGAAGCGCGAGTTCGGGCTGCCCACCGCCGCCTACCACGTCTCGGGCGAGTACGCGATGGTGAAGGCGGCGGCCGAGCGGGGCTGGATCGACGGCGAGCGCGTCATGCTCGAGCTGCTGACCAGCATCCGTCGCGCCGGCGCGGACCTGGTCGTCACCTATTTCGCGCGCGAGGCGGCATCCCTGCTGTAGCGCGCGTGCTTTCCCGTCAGGCCGCTTTGCAGGAGGCTCCATGCAGCCGTGGAACGTCGAGCCGAAGGGTCGATTCGAGCAGCACACGATCGTCAGTGAGGCGCTGCGGGGCAACGCCCTAGGCGACCCGCACCAGCGCCCTCTGTGGGTCTACCTGCCACCCGGTGCCGAGGTGGACCGGGAGCGCCGGCGCTACCCCAGCATCTACGTCCTCCAGGGCCTCACCGGCCAGGTGGACATGTGGTGGAACCGTCCAGGCATGCGCCCCACTGTGCCGGAGCGCATCGACGAGCTGTTCGCGGCCGGCGAGGTGCCGCTGGCGATCGTGGTGCTCGTGGACGCCTGGACCTCCCTCGGCGGCAGCCAATACGTAAACTCGCCGGGCACCGGCCGCTACCTCGATTACCTCTGCGACGAGGTGGTCGGCTTCGTCGACCAGCGCTACCCGACGCTGGCCGACCGCGCCCACCGTGGGGTGACCGGCAAATCGAGCGGGGGCTATGGCGCCATGGTGGTGCCGATGCTGCGCCCGGGGGTGTTCGGCGCGCTGGCCAGCCACGCGGGCGACGCACTGTTCGAGCACTGCTACCTTCCCGACGTGGCCAAGGCCGCCCGCGCGCTGCGTGACGAGTACAAGGGGTCGTACGAGCGGTTCTGGGCCGATTTCCGCTCCCGGCCGGCCTTCACCAAGGACAGCGACGACGCGCTGCTCAATGCCTACTGCATGGCCGCCTGCTATTCGGCTGAGCCCGACGGGACGGTGACGCTGCCGTTCGAGACGTCGACGGGACGGCTGCGCGACGACGTCTGGGAGCGCTGGCTCGACCTCGACCCGGTGCGGATGGCGGCGCGGAACGCCGACGCGTTGCGCTCGCTGCAGGGCGTCTACCTGGACGCCGGCAAGCGGGACGAGTACTACCTGGACCTTGGCGCCGGGGCGTTCGCGGCGGAGCTGGACGCGCTGGGAGTCGAGTACACCTTCGAGCTGTTCGACGCCGGTCACATGTCGATCGAATACCGCTACCCACGGGCGCTGGCGTTCCTCGCCGAGCGGCTCACGCCCTGACTGACTGACCGGCGACCCGCGGAGCTCTCTTGACCGGCGACCTGCGGAGCTCTCTCACCGGGCAGGCCTCAGCGCTGCGGGACCGGGCCGGTGAAGGTCACGGTGACCTTCTTGTAGCCCAGCGAGGCCAGCATGCTCTCCAGCATGGAGCGCGTGTTCTGCTCCGCGCGGGCGAGCAGGCCGCTCGAGAGGGCGGCATCCTGGATGCGCCGCTGCGCCAGCTGGTAGAGCTCGCGCTGGCTATCCGGGTTGTCGGAGAACACCGAGCCGAGTCGGTCGAGGATTCCGCGATCTCGCGAGGCCACGTAGCTCTTGTCGGGGTCGATGCGCACCTGGCCGAGGCCGGGGTGGGGGAGGGTGACCGTTGCCGTCCGGCCGTCGTCGGAGACCTGGATGGCGCCGCGCCCGATGTGTGAGAAGTCGACTTCCGCGTCGACATTGCCCGCGGCCACGAACAGGGTGCGCTCGCCCTTGATGAAGGAGGGGATGAAGCGGGCGTCCTTCTCCAGGTCGATGATGAGCTGGAAGTTCCCGGTGGCCGCCTTGTAGAGGCTGAGGTCCTGCAGCGACTGGAGCAGTACCGGCTGGCTGCGCTCGATCGTCCTGGTGCCGAACGGGTTCGACAGCGACGGGCGCCAGTTCGCGAAGCGGACCAGCGCCCCCGCCGCGAGAGCGAGCACCACGAGGATCGTGGCGACACCGACGAGCACCGTGCCGATGCGACCCCGCCGCCGTGACGGCCGCTGCCAGCCTGGCGGGGGTCCGAAGCCTCCCGGCTCAGGGCTGGGGGCACCCGGCGGTGAGGCACCTGGCCGTGAGGCGCCCAGCGGTGAGGTGGCTCGTGGGGAGATAGCCGGCGGGGCGCCGTCCGGCTCGAACGCACCCACCAGCCGGCCGGCCCTGGAGCCCGCCTCGCCGGCCATCCTCGGCTGGCGCCATCCGCCTCTCCTCGCGCTCATGCCGGACTCTTACCCACTTTCGCCGCTATCCATCCCGAGGAGGGTCGGCCCTCGGACCCCGGCCGCCGAGCGTCCAGCCGCGCCGTTCTAGAGCCGTTCTAGACTGGCCCACCTAGACTGGCCCACGGTGGATCCCTACCCGGAAAGGTCTCCGATTGCGCTACCGCAAGCTCGGCAGCACCGACCTCGAGGTAAGCGAGGTCGGCGTGGCAGTGGCGGGGCTGACCGGCGGGCGGGCGCCGCGCGCGGACGAGGACGTGCTGCACCTGCTGCGCAGGGCGCTCGACCTCGGGATCACGTTCTTCGACACCGAGGACGCCGGCGGCGACGACGGGCGCGGCGAGACGCTGCTCGGCGAGACGGTGCGTCGCGAGCGCGAGCGCGTCACGGTGGCGACCACCTTCGGCTACCGGCCCCTATCCCCGCTGGAGCAGGCGACCAGCGGGGAACGGCGCCGGCACGACTGGTCCGTGGCCTGGGCGGGCAGGGCGCTGGACCATTCGCTCTCGCGGCTCGGCCTCGAGCCGGTCGACCTCTGGCAGCTCCATCATCCCGGTATGACCGCGATCGAGTCGGATGAGCTGTTCGAGTTCCTCGACCAACAGGTCGCCAAGGGCAAGATCCGCGCCTACGGCGTCGCGCTCGGTCCCGGCACCGGCTGGGCCGACGAGGGGATCGCCGCAATGCGCGAGCGCCGGGTCGCCGCGGTGCGGACCCGCTATTCGGTCTTCGAGCAGGAGCCTGGCCGTGAGCTCGCCGAGGTGGCGGCAGAGACCGGGTCCGGGATGGTGGCGCGCATGCCCGTCGACTCCGGTTTGCCCGATCCGCGTCTGCGCCAGCTGGAGTTCCTGACAGCGGATCGTGACCAGACGCTGGGACAGGCGCTGGTCCGGTTCGCGCTCGCCGTGCCGCCGGTGGTCTCGGTACTGCCGGTCTTCGGGGACGAGGGTCGCCTCGCCGAGCTGGCCATCGCCTCCGACCTGCCCGACCTGACGCAGGAGGACCTCGACCAGATCGCCGAGCGTCAGGAGACGGGCTTCGCGCTCCCGGATGGGGACGGGGACGGCGAGCGCGGCCAGCGCGGCGAGCGCTCTGACGTGGAGGACGAGGCATGAACAGCGGCAATGGTCATGGCGGGACCGGGCGGAGCGCGGCCCTGTACGAGCGGGCGCGCGCCCGGATACCGGGTGGCGTGAGCTCACCTGTCCGAGCGTTTGGCTCCGTGGGGGGCACGCCCAGGTTCCTGGCCAGGGGACAGGGGCCCTGGGTCTGGGACGTGGACGGCAACCGCTACGTCGACATGGTCCTTTCTTGGGGACCGCTGATCGCAGGGCACGCGCATCCCCGCGTGATCCGGGCGGTGCAGGAGGCGGCGGCCCGCGGCACCTCGTTCGGCGCTCCGACCGTCGGCGAGGTCATCCTGGCAGAGGAGGTCCCTCGGCGGGTGCCGCCGGTCGACAAGCTTCGCATGGTCAGCTCGGGCACGGAGGCCACGATGAGCGCGGTGCGGCTGGCCCGGGCGGCCACCGGCCGCTCCAAGGTCGTCAAGTTCGCCGGCTGCTACCACGGCCATGCCGACGGTCTGCTCGCCTCCGCCGGCTCGGGGGTGGCGACGTTCGGCCTGCCGGACTCGCCGGGCGTTACCGCCGCCCAGACGGCCGAGACCGTGGTGCTGCCGTACAACGACGAGGGTCGTCTGGCCGAGCTGTTCGCCCGGGTGGGTGAGGAGATCGCCGCGGTCCTGGTGGAGCCGATCGCCGCCAACATGGGCGTGGTCCCGCCCATGGCCGGCTTCCTCGCCGCCCTTCGCCACCAAACCCGCCGCGCGGGGGCGCTGCTGGTCGTGGACGAGGTCCTCACCGGGTTCCGTGTGCACCGGGCGGGGGCGGTCGGGCTGTACTCGCTCGAGCCGGACCTGCTCACCTTCGGCAAGGTGATCGGCGGAGGCCTGCCCGCCGCGGCCTACGGTGGCCGGGCGGAGCTGATGGGGCTGGTCGCCCCGGAGGGACCCGTGTACCAGGCTGGCACGCTGTCGGGCAACCCGCTCGCCACCGCCGCCGGGCTCGCCACGCTGGCGCTGCTCGACGACCAGGCCTACGCCCATCTGGACAAGGTGTCCGCGGAGCTGGCCGACGGGCTCCGGGCCGCCTTCGACGAAGTGGGCGTGCCGGCCCGCGTCCAGCGGGCCGGGAACCTGTTCAGCGTGTTCATGACCGCGGACGAGGTCGTCGACTACGACAGCGCCCGCAAGCAGGACACGGCGGCGTATGCCCGCTTCTTCCATGCGATGCTCGACCGTGGCGTGTACCTGCCGCCGAGCGCCTTCGAGGCGTGGTTCGTCTCGATCACCCACGGCGACGCCGAGGTCGCGCACATTCTCCAAGCCGCCCGCGAGGCCGCCCGCACCCTCGCAGCCAGCTGATCCCGGGCGACAGCGGGCGTGGGCGGCCTCGGCTCCTGGAGTTCCCGGGCTCCTGGAGTCCCGTTGGCCGCGGGCTCATCCGACCTCCACCGTGCCGACCATGCCATACGCCTCGTGGCCTGGTAGGTGGCAGACGTAGGCGACGCGGCCCGGCCGGTCGAACCGGAAGGTGGTGCTGGCCTCGGTGCCGGCGGGCACCGAGATCTCTCCCGGCACGTCGCCGTAGTGGTGCTCGTCACGGCCGACGCGGTGACGCTGGTGGACGGCCGCGTCGCCGACGATGAACTCGTGGTCGATCGGGTCGGTGTTGTGGAGCACGAACCGCACGGTGGTGCCCGGTTTGACCTCCACCACCGTGGGCTCGAAGTGGGTGTGATGCATGGTGATCACCACCGTGCGCTGCGTGGCCGCGGGCGCTCGACTGGACTGGACCAGTAGCGCGCCGGCGGCGAGCAGCAGCCCGCCAGCGACCAGGAACAGAGTCGACACCACCAGCCCCAAGCGGCCGGACTGGCCCGGACGGCCGGCACGGCCGGCGCGGCCCGGACG
>JBKPDO010000319.1:0-3447 GCA_046727955.1 bacterium
GTTGTTTGCCGTCCAGAATGGCGTCGCCGGCCGCGACGCCGGCGGCAAGCCGAGCTCGTGGTCGACGGCCCAGTTGCTGTATTCCGGCGCGGTCCCTGCATAGTAGGGGCTGTCCTCGAAGATGACCGGCACCTTCAGGCCGTCGGTGAGGACCTCCCCCGGCGCTGTGAAGTCCACATGGATGCGGTCGAGCTTGCGGTCCTTGTCGCTGTCGAACGGCGCCTGGACCCAGACCTCGCCGCTGGACCAGTCGGCGGGATTGGTCGAGAAGACGGCCTGGGCGAGGCCGTTGACAAACGTCGGTACCGCTGGCTGCGGAGTGGGCGCCGGCGCAGGTGCGGCGACGCGAGCGGCACCGGCCCCGGGGTTGCCTGGCGGCAGCGCCGACGCCGGGCTTGCGGCTACGACGGTCGCCAGGGTGATCGCCGTCACGGCGCCCGCGAGAAATCGTGTTCTCAACTCTGCACCCCCCAAGGCTCCTGCTATCAGAGCGAACAGCGAATCTTACCACGCATGCGCCGGAACCACGCAACCATCGCGAATCCGGCAGGACAGGGCGATCGGTGGTCTTGAACTTGCTCAAAGGGGCGGGCAGGGGAGCGGGCCGAGGTGGTCGGCCGCCCCGGACCCTGCGATGTTGGCGGCGTTGCGCCGCCGCATCTACGAGGGCCTGACCAACGGCAACCCCGAGGCGCGCAAGGGGTTGCTGCGGACGTTGGTGGCTGAGATCGTGGTCGAGAGCCGCAACACGATCAGGCCGTTCTTCAAGGTACCGGCGCTGACCAGCGCTGTTGGTTTCCAGCGCGCGGTTCGCGCGTTGGAAGGTCATGTAGGCCCGACCTTACACAATGCGAACCGGTCACTCCCCGTCGAAGGACCAACCATTCGGCTCTGACCAGTGGGAACGTGCAACATGCCGGCTCGTGCTGTCGGCCAGCAGCGCCGACCAGGCAGATGATGGCGTCGCGGGCGCGACCTCACAGCTCCAGGTCGGCGACAAAGCAGGCAAGCTCCCCCGTGGACGTCCGCCCCACCCAGGTGGAATACACCCCATCACCCAACCCGCAACTGAAGACGACCGCATTCAGATCTGTGGCAGGGTCCACCACCAGGTTGACCGCACCCTTCTGTAAGAGCTCCGGGATGATCTTGTCGAGCTCGGAGTCGTCATCCCATTGCGGGCCCGGATCGCCAAGGCGGCGCAGCGCCGGAACCGCCGATGCGTCAAGGAAGCTGCCGGTGCCGCTGTCAACCACGAACCCGAGGATCTCGCCGGGCCGCAGGCTCGCCGGGTCCTGCCCAGGCCGCAACGCCAGCTCCCAGACGACCACCGGGGCGTCGCCAACGGTCAGCTTCACCGCTGCCACCGGCCCCGCTGGCGTGGGTGTCGTCGGTTTCCTGAGTCGCTCTGGGCGGCTGGTTGAGAGGCTCACCGGGTAGCGACCGGGTGCCGCCGTCGCAGCGAAGGGCACGGCGAAGCGCTCGAAGGGCGGTCCCAAGAAGGGGTCCACCGCAACCAGCCGCCCGGTCGCCAGATGTAGCGTGCCGACGTCGAGGACCTCCACCACCACTGGAGTCCCGTCCCTCCTGCGGCGTCGGGCGCCGGGCCGGAACAGCGTGTCGGCATCTGACGGACCAAACTGCATACGGACGCTCCGGCCCCTTCCGTTCCGTGCAGCGCCTGGTCCCCTTTCGGCCTATGCTGCCTGAGCCTGGCAATCATCTGGTACGCCCACGACGGCCACCCAGCCCACGACCTCGCCGCCCACCGCGCCCGCGCGCCCTGGTACCGAACCAAGCGCACCGTCTCGGTCGCCGACATGCTCGCCTCGCTGCGGCGCGCCCTGCTGGCCGCCCAATATCAGCACGGTCACCCCGACCAGCACATCCTCGACCTATTCCCAGACGCCCTGCTCACCGGACTCGACCCCGCCGCAAAACCCCGAAACACGAGCCATGATCCGACCCATCGACAATCCGCCGCCGGGTGCGTGTCTTGCACGTCAGCGCGCACAATGGCGGACGGGCGAGCCCTGATTGCTACTGAGCGGCGTTGCGCTTCTGTTTCCGATGCCAGTCCAGCAGAGCGGAGACATTGGCGGGTGGAATTCCGAGTAGTTCCACGAACTCGGCGACAGCGTCCTCCGCGTGGATCCAAGACCTATTCAACATCACCAGCACGGCCTCGGCCGTCACGACCTCAGGTATTCTCGCGGCCCAGCGCTGGACTCTTCTGGCGGCTTCGTCCTTCCAGCTTGGCGAACCCGCCATCGCGAAGCAGAGCTCAAGTGCCCACTCCCCCTCAGGGTAGTTGTGAGCGCTCTTGTCCTTCAGGACCACGTGAAAGGCGACCTCGCCATCGCTCGCGCCCGCGCAATATCCGAAATCACCAAGCTCCGAGTAGACGCCGACCACGAGCGACCCGGACCCCGAGGCCACTGCCGCGATGCGGGCAAGGTCAGACGGCACGAGGAGCTCGGACGCGGACACTACCGTCCAGCCGACCAGCTCCTGACGCGTCACAGGACCCGGCATGGCAGCGGCGGCGCGCGCAGCCGCCGTGTCATCACCTACATCTCTCACCACCAGATACTGGAACGTTGTGCTCAAAACCTGTCCTCCCTGGTCACTGGGGTCGCGGACAACTTGACGGGCAAATTACACCGAGACGGGCACGACCTCAACGCCTGGCAGGCCGAAATGCTGCAGGATTCGAAGTGGGGTTGTGATGGTGTGCCACGTCGTCGGCCTGGACACATCTTCTTGCTCACAGTCGGCGCGGCCGCATTCCGGCGTATACACTGCCACTCCCTTTCCGTAGTAGCGGACTGATATGCCGTGTCCTTTATAGTCCATATGGAATGGCTCGAAAGCATCTCCCGCCTTCCATCGCCTTTCCTTGTTCCACGGCATGTAGCGGAGATGTCCCTGCTCGACCGCTCTATTCAGCCAGACAGCGTAGTCGATAACCTTATTGACTCCTTCACGGGCCCCGCTCTGCGTTCTTACCTCATAGATCTCGCCGGTGAAAAGGAATGCGATGTCAGCGTCCTTCCCGTGTGTATTCGGCTCACCGAGCTTGTCCGGCGTCTTGTACTCTTTGTAGCACATAAACCACGCACCAGGTGACTTCCCCGGACAGAGCCGACGCAACAGCTCGTCTCGAACTGCGTCGTGGAGCTCCGTGCTTCCCGGGTGCCTCTTCGCGGCAGCCGTTCCGCGGTGATGGTCAGGTCGAGCGCAGTGTCGCCTCTGTCCGGCTCGGTGTTGGTTTGGCTGGTGGTGGCGCTGATGGCGTTGCTCCAGCCGGCACCGGCTTCCCGGGTGGCGGCATAGGACCCCGACACCGCCGTCGGAGCGGGCGATGTGGCGCTGCCACCGCCGCTGGAGGCGGTGCCGCCGCCGTCGATGATCATGTGCCCGTCCCACTCCACGTAGCTGACGGGG
>JBKPDO010000320.1:0-9115 GCA_046727955.1 bacterium
AGCCCGTCGGCCAGCTTGGCGTCCACCGCGGCCTGCTTGCGCCACAGCCGTAGCGTCTCGCCGCTGACGCCCAGCTCGGCGGCGACGTCCTTCCACCGGTCACCCCGCTGCAACGACAGCCGGACCGCCTCGGCGCGGAACTCCGGCGGGTACGGCTTGCGGTAGTTCGGCACACCCACTCCCTTCTTGGCGAGCACACACCCGCCAATCGTTGAGGTGTCTACCGAATCGGGGCAAGCTCACACCCCCACCAGTGGCAGTTCGACACGTTGCTGCTGTCGCTGCTGGCCGGCGGGGCGGCCGCCCTGCTGCTCGCCACGCTGCTGGTCGCCACCATGCTCAACAACCTGTTCACCCAGCAGATCCCCCAGATCGGCGTCCTCAAGGCGATCGGCGCCCGCTCGGGGCGCATCGGGCGGCTGTACCTGGCGATGACGCTGCTGGTGGCGCTCGGGGCCACGCTGCTCGCGCTGCCGTTGGCCGTGCTGCTCGGCCGCGTCGCGGTCGGACAGTTCCTGGGGTTCCTGGGCATCCGGGCCGCCAGCCTCGCCGCGCCCTGGTGGACCTACCTGGTGGTCCTGGCCGTCGGCCTTGGCCTGCCACCGTTGCTGGCCCTGGTGCCGCTGGTCAAGACCAGCCGCACCACCGTGCGGGCGGCGATCGACCACCACGGCGGTGGCGCCAAGCCGAGCGGGGCGACCGGCGTGCTGGCCCGGCTTGGTCGTATTCGCCGGCCTGGCCTCGACGATGAGCGCCAACGTCCTGGACCGGACCCGCGAGTTCGGGGTCATGCACGCCATCGGCGCACGCCCCAAAGCGGTCCGCCGCATCGTCACCGCCGAGGGCGTCTTCCTCGCCCTCGCCAGCCTGCTCGTGGCGGCCCTGCCGGCGCTTGGACTCACCGCGGTCCTGGGCGCCGGGCTTGGCAACCTGTTCTTTTCCGCGCCGCTGCCCTACCGGATCTCCATCCCCGCCATCGGCATCTGGACCGCCATCGTCATCCTCGGCGCCGTCCTGGCCACCGAGGCCGCCGCGACCCGCGCCGCCCGCCTCACCGTCCGCGAAGCCCTCGCCTACCTGTGACCACACCGCGAGGCGATCAGGTCCACATACCAGAGGAGCTGTGATGGGTCGACCTCGAAGGTTCGTGATCCTGTCCGGAGCGGCCACCGCGGCGGCCGCGGCCGTTGCCGTCGTGCGACACGGCCGCGGCCCCGCCACCGGGCACAGGGTGCCGGGCGGGATCCTCATCGGCGACGCCGCCGCCTACGACGCGCTCAGCCGGCTCGTGGCCGGCCCGCTGGTCGCCCGCATCGCCGCCGACGTCGCCGCGGTCGCCCCGCATGGCGCACGGGTGCTGGAGGTGGGCTGCGGGCCCGGCCGCCTGTCGATCCGGCTGGCTCGCCAGCACGGCCTGGACGTGACCGGTCTGGACCTGGACCCGGCCATGATCGCGCGCGCCCGTGCCAACGCCGACCGTGCGGGCAACGGCGCCCAGGGCCGGCCGTGGTTCCTGGTCGGCGACGTGGCCGCGCTGGCGTTCCCCGACGGATCGTTCGACCTGGTCGTCAGCACGCTGTCGATGCACCACTGGGCCGACCCGGCGGCCGGCCTGGCCGAGATCGGCCGCGTGCTGCGCCCGGCCGGCCGGGCGCTGGTGTGGGACTTTCGGCCCGGCGTCCGGCCACATCCGTTCGGGCCACGCCACGCGCACCTGCCCGATCCGGTCGACCTCGCGCATGGCTCTCCGCTTCGGGTGGTGAGCGTGACGCCGTGGCGCTGGCCGTGGAGGTTCAACCTCACCCAGCGGATCGAGCTGGTCCGCGCCGACGGCGCACCCGGGCACTCAGGAACATAGAGGGCTCTGCACGGGACATGGCCGACATGAAGAACATCGAGCGACGAGTCGGTCGAACTGCACAACAGCGTCACTTCTTCGCGCGGCCAACCTTCTCTGACTCCGGTCCCGTCGCCGCGTCACCCGCCGCGGGCTTCTGGTGCGGGGTGGCGACCGCGTAGCCGCCGAGGCCGCGCTCCAGCAGGTCGAGGCCCTGCTCGGTGTCTTGGACGAGGGTCGCGAGGAGGTCGTGGCGGCCCTGGTCGTCCTGGTCGGCAGCGGCCTGGGTGAGAAACCGGTCGGTGACCGCCCGGATCACCCCGACCAGGGCGGCGGCAGCGACCTTCGGCTCGACGCTTTCGGGCCGGGCGTCGGTCTCCTCGGCGAGCAGCTCCGCGATGGACGCCTCCAGCTGTGCGAACAGCTCCCGCAGGTGCGCCCGCAGGGCAGGGCTTTGTTGCAGCACCCACATGGCCTGCTGGTGCATCCGGAACTGGACATGGGCCGGTGTGGGACGGTCCGCCTGGCCGTCCTCGGCCTCAGTCCTGGCCTCGACGGCGGGCGCGTCGTTGAGCGTGAGCAGGCGCCGGAACGCGTCGAGCGCGGACTCGCCCGGGGCGCGCTCGCGGATTGCATCGACGATGACGCGGCTGTCCATCGCGGCGGCGTCGGCGAAGAAGAGGTCCTCCTTGGTGGGGAAGTAGTTGAAGACAGTCTTCTCCGCCACCTCGGCGGCCGCGGCGACCTCGGCCACGGTGACCTGCTCGAAGCCCCGCTCGACAAACAGGCGCAGGGCAGCCTCGGCGATCGCCTGGCGCGTCCGCTGCTTCTTGCGTTCTCGAAGGCCGTGCATGCCGTAAGGATAGCGGGGTTCCTACGGCCAGCATAAAGATAGTGTGGTTGTAAGTTTCTAGTGACTGTGCTTACCTGGAGTCTGTCCACCTCGCCGACGGAAGCAAAAGGATCAGGCGCATGGCCCGACTATCCACGTTCATCCTGCGGCACAAGCGGCTCGTCGCCCTATTCTGGCTGGCCCTGGCGGTCGCCGGGATGGCGGCGAGTCCCAAGCTCTCCCCCCGCCTGTCACAGCAGTTCACCCTGCCCGGCCAGAAGAGCTACCAGGCCAACCAGGCAATCCAGCGCACCTACGGCAACGGCGGCAACACCCTGCCGCTGGTCGGGATCATCACCGCGCCTGCGGGCACCACCCTCGACGGCCCCACCGCGCGGCAGGTGCTCGCCCGCGCCTTCGCCCAGGCCGCCGAGGCCCAGGCCGTCCAGGCCCCCGGCGCCGCCCAGCCGGGCCCGGGGAGGGGGGCGCGGATCGTCTCCTACGCCAGCACGGGCGACCAGCGATTCCTCAGCGCCGACCACCGGAGCGGCTACGGGCTGGTCTACCCACCGACCCGCGCCGCGGAGATGGGCGCCCCCGACCTCGTCACGCCAGTTGGCGCAGCGCTCCGCCAAGGCCTCCCGGCAGGCTGGACCGCCCAGGTCACCGCGCTGGACGCGCTGCAGTCGGGCGGCGACGCCAACGGCCCCGGCGTGCTCGCCGAGACCCTGCTCGGTGCCCTCGGCGCGCTGGCGGTGCTGGCCTTCGTGTTCGGCTCGCTGCTGGCGCTGGTGCCGCTGCTGGTCGCGGCGGTGTCGATCCTGACGACCTTCCTGATCCTCCTCGGCCTGACCGAGCTCACCGAGGTGAGCGTCATCGTGCAGTTCCTGGTCGCGCTGATCGGCCTGGGCGTGGCGATCGACTACTCCCTGCTGCTGGTCACCCGCTGGCGCGAGGAACTCGCCGCCGGTCATCAGAACGAGGAGGCGGTGCGCCGTGCCATGGCCACCGCCGGGCGCGCCGTGCTGTTCAGTGGCGGGACCGTGGCGATCGGCCTGGTCTCGATGGTGTTCCTGCCGGTGCCGTTCCTGCGCAGCGTCGGCTTTGCGGGCCTGCTGATCCCGCTGGTCAGCGTACTGAGCGCCCTCACCCTGCTGCCGGTGCTGCTGGCAGGGGTCGGCCGGCGGCTGGACTGGCCACGGCGGCGCAAGCAAGCCCACGCCAGCCGCGGCTGGTCGGCCTGGGCGCGCGGCGTGGTCCGCGCCCGCTGGCTCGCTGCCGTGGCGGCCCTGGCCATCCTGGTCCCGCTCGGCGTCGCCGCCTTCGGCCTCAAGCTCGGCACCCCAAAGGCCGACGCGCTCGCCAAGTCCGGCCCCGCCTACCAGGGCCTGGTCGCGGTGGAACGCGCCGGGCTGCCCACCGGCATCCTCACCCCGATCGAGGTGCTGATCCCAGCCGGCTCCGACCCCGTCCAGGTCGCCAGCCGCCTGGCCGCCGTGCCGGGCGTGCGCACCGCGGCCGCCCCGGCCGACCCCGCCTGGCGTCGTGGCGGGACCGCCCTGGTGAGCGTCCAGCCGACCGCCGAGACCAGCACCCCGGCGGGCAAGCAGACCATCACCCGGGTCCGGGAGGCGGCGGCCAGCTTCCCCGGCGTGCGGGTCGGCGGCAGCGGTCCGCTGGACGTCGATTTCGCCCACGCCATCTACAGCCGCTTCCCGTTCATGCTCGCCGCGATCGCGGTGGTCACCTTCCTGCTGCTGGCCCGCGCCTTCCGCTCGCTGCTGCTGCCGGCCAAGGCGGTGCTGCTCAACCTGCTCAGCGTCGGGGCGATCTACGGCGTTCTCAGGCTGGTCTGGCAGGACGGCCACGGCTCGGGCCTGTGGGGCATCCCCGCCACCGGCTCGGTGGACACGTTCATCCCACTGATGGTGTTTGCGTTTCTGTACGGCCTGTCCATGGACTACGAGGTGTTCATCCTGGCCCGCATGCGCGAGGAGCACGACCGCACCGGCTCCACCACCACCGCGATCGTGGAGGGCATCGGCCGCACCGGCCGCCTGGTCACCAGCGCCGCCCTGATCCTGTTCCTTGCCTTCGCCTCGCTCGCCAGCGGCCCCGAGACCACCCTCAAGGTCTTCGCCAGCGGCCTCGGTGCGGGGATCCTGCTGGACGCGACGGTGGTCCGGGCCCTGCTGGTGCCCGCCCTGGTCAGCCTGTTCGGCCGCTGGAACTGGTGGCTGCCCGCCTGGGCGGCCCGGCCCCTGCGGGTGGAACCCTCCCCGGCGCTCCCAGAGGAAGCGGGCTCACGCCCACATGACGCCACCCGCGAGCGCGTCCCCACCGCGCCGTGAGCCGCGGCGCGGCCCGGGTCGCCCGCGGCGCGTCAGCGGCCAAAGCGGCGCAGCCGCAGGGAGTTGCCGACCACGCTGACGCTGGAGAATGCCATCGCCGCAGCCGCGATCATGGGCTCGCAGCCGCGATCATGGGGTTGAGGAGCCCCAAGGCCGCCAGCGGGATGGCGGCGAGGTTGTAGCCGAACGCCCAGGCCAGATTCTGCAGGATCGTCCGGTAGGTGCGCCGCGACAGCTTGATCGCGGTGACGACGCCCTCCAGGTCGCCGCTGACCAGGGTCGGGTCGCTGGACTGGATGGCGACGTCGGTGCCGTGCCGATCGCGATGCCAAGGTCGGCCTGGACCAGCGCGGGCGCGTCGTTGACGCCGTCGCCGACCATCGCCACCACCTCGCCGGCGGCCTGCAGGCGCGCGACCTCGCCGGCCTTGTCGGCGGGCAGCACCTCGGCCATGACCCGGTCGATGCCGACCCGGGCGGCGATCGCGGCGGCGGTGCGGGCGTTGTCGCCGGTGAGCATGGTGACCTTCAAGCCGAGCGCGTGCAGGCGGCCGACCAGCTCGGCCGCGCCGTCCTTGAGCGTATCGGCGACCGCGAGCACGCCCCGCACCTCACCGGTCCAGCCGACCAGCACGACCGTCCTGCCCTCGGCCTCGAGCCGCTCGATCGTCTCGTCGAGCGCCTCGGCGACGCTCAGGCCGGCCTCGGCGGCGAGCTTGCGCCGGCCCGCGCACACGGTCACACCGTCCACGCGGGGCGATCAGCTCATACAGCCCGCCCAGCACGGCATCCAGGTCCACGCTGGGACCCCACCGCCCAGGCATACCCCCACAGCAACTATCGGACAAAATAGTCATGCGGGGACCCCTAACCTCACGGAAACTGTGCGAGAGCCAGCTTGGATTGCCGTTGACACTTCTGCCGACGTCCGGGTCAGCTTTTAGCTGGCTGGTCGTCGCGGGCGGATGGTGAATCCTAGGTTTTCGAGCACTCTTACGGCGCCGGTCTTGCCGCCCTCGAAATCACTGGAGGCAAGGCGCTGGCCCGTGGCGAATTCATAAGCGGTGCCCAAGATTGCTTTCGGCGGGTAACGGCGTTCGTCCCAGACCAGGTCATAAGTCGTGGTCGGGGCGAAACCATGCTCAGAGAAGAACTCCTCCGGCCCGAGCCGGTCGTACTCCTGTATCGCGCGCAACACCTCAGCTCGTGTCACGTCGTCCCACTCCACTGTCATCGGGTCCTCCAGGATCGTTAGGACTGCATTTGCGGGTCCCACGGTAGGCGGGGTGGCCCGTGCGCCGGCCCAGGTCCCCCGGCGCACGGACGTCCGGGGTTGTTAGTTGCGTCCGGCCATGACGCCGCCGTCGACGTTCCAGATGGCGCCGCCGACGACTACCAGTTTCTGCCCGGAGAAGACGGGCACGGCCTGCGCCCGGTCGGGCTCGTCCGCGTGACGGTGCAGGTCCTGGAGCCAGTTCCAGTTCGCGCTCATTTTCAATCGCTCCTTTCGGTTCGGTGGGTGAGCACAGTTCAACTGTGCCGTCGGCTGGGCCGCGTTCGAATCCCCCGATGGCTGGCCATGACGGGTAGTGCGGAGAGCGTGGGCGCTGTGCACGCGCCCGCAGACCGTGGAACTGCCGTCGCACACCTGAAGGCAGCCCCGGATGCGTATCGTCATCGCCGAGGACGCCGCGGTGATCAGGGCGGGCCTGGCCGAGATCCTCGCCAACAGCGGGCATGAGGTCGGCGCCGCGGTCGGCGCCGCCGAGGCGCTGAACGCCGCGGTCGCCGAGCACCGGCGGCGTCGGCTACCTGCTCAAGGACCGGGTGGCCAACGTCAGCGAGTTCATCGACGCGATCGCCGGCGTCGCGGCCGGCGGCACCGCGCTCGACCCCGAAGTCGCCACCGGGATGCTGAACGCCACCCGCCACGCCGGCACCCTGCCCGCGCTGACCGCGCGGGAGCGCGACGTGCTCGCGCTCATGGCCGAGGGCCGCTCCAGCAGCGCCATCGCCGATCAGCTCGTGGTCACCCAAGTTATGGCGGGCTGACGAGTCCGCCCGGCGCTGGCCGGGATGCCGGGCAGGACGCGGTCGAGCTGGCTGCGCGAGGTGATGCCGAGCTTGGCGAAGACCTTGCGCAAGTGGTACTGGACGGTGTGCGCGCTGATGAATAGCCGGGTGCCGATCTCGGGGTTCGATAGCCCGTCGCGCGCCAGCCGGGCGATCTGGGCTTCCTGGGCGGTCAGGTCCTTCTGCCCGGCGAAGAGGGTGCGCCTGCGGGCGGTCTCGCCGGTGGCCCGCAGCTCGCGGCGCGCCCGCTCCGCGAACGCCTCCGCGCCGATCCCCTCCAGCATGCCGTGAGCCGTCCGCAACTGCTCGCGCGCGTCGCTGCGGCGGCGTTCCCGGCGCAGCCATTCCCCGTACAGCAGATGGGCGCGGGCGAGGTCGACGCGCATCCGGGTCCGGCCCAGGCGGGCGAGCGACTCGCGGTAGAGGCGCTCGGCTTCCTCGCCCTCGCTCAGCAGCGCCTGCGACCGGGCCTGCAGCCCGAGCGCCCAGTCGGTGCCGCTGGCATCGGTCATTACGGCGAACCGCTCGCAGGCGCCGGCCGCGGTCTCGGTCACCCCGCTGCGTGCCGCGGCCTCGATCAGCTCGACCGTGGGCCAGATCATGGAGCCTAGGTCAGCCTCGTAACTGGTGGCGCGCCGGGCCGGGCTAGGGCGTCCGGGTAACGGCCGAGCCCATTGTTGAGGAGGGCGTTCGCCCACTCGGCGAAGGTGATCCCGGCGCCTTCCCTACGCCGGGTCACGTCTTCCTTGGTGGCGTCGAGCAGGGCCAGCGTCCCTGCCTCGTCGCCGCGCAATGCGGCCAGGCCCAGGGCGCCATACGGCGCGAGGTTGCTGCCGGTCGCTTCATTGACCGCCTGTGCCTCGCCGGTCAGTGACGCCGCGGCGGTCAGATCGCCGGCGAACAGGAGCATGCACGTGCGCGAGTTGAGCGCAAGCGGAAGCTCGCTGAGCGCTCCGACTCCGCGGGCAAGCCGGACATGCCGGGCTGAGAGCGCCTCCCTGCCGTCATCGTCCCAGACTCGCATGGCCGCGACGGTCGCCAGCCACAGCCAGCGCAGTTCCTCCTCGGCGGACATGCCATCACCAAAGGTGGCCAGGGCCCGGCGCAGCATCGGCGTTCCCGCCGCATACCCGTCGTTGTACTCCGCAGCCAGGCCGTCGAGCAGGAAATCGGGTGCGCGCGGAGCGGGCGGCGGCGGCGCCGCAGCTGTGGCACGGGCGAGCTCCACGACGCCGCTGCCGGGGCTGGCCAGTCGGCCGGCGAACATACTGGCCGACAGCGCATCCAGGTAGGTCGCGCGGGACAGGCTGACGTCGATGGGCTCGAGGCTCCTGGCCGCCTTCAGCAGCAGCGACGGGGCATCGCTACCCGGCCTGTGAGGAACGCGAGCTGGGCCCGGACCAGGTCAACGGTGGCCTGCTGGCTGCTGGTGAGCGGCCCGGACCCGGCCATGGCCAGCAGGTCCCGCGCCGGGTCATACGCACCCGCCTGGACCTGGGCCTGCGCGGCGGCCAGCGCCCGCCCGGCCCGCAGCGACGGGTCGAGCGTCAGCGTCGCCGCGCGCTTCAAGAACGCGGCCGCGGCGGCCAGGCCGCCCCGCGCCCGCGCCCGGTCGGCCGAGCGTTCAAGCTCGGCGGCAACATCCTCATCCGATCCGGGAGCGGCCTGCGCCCGGTGCCAGGCACGGCGGTCGGGATCGAGCTGCGGATCGGTGACCTCCGCCAGGGCGCCGTGCGCCTCCTGCCGCTCCTGAGCCGACCCGAGCCGGTAGGCTGACTTGGGACGATATGGGCCTGTTTTCGCGCCTGCACGGCGTCCCCGCAGGGACACCAGGACTAATCCAAACTGCCGTCGGCACTGCCGTCGGCCACTCGGGTCATCGCTGCCACGACGGCTTCGATATCGTCTCCATCTGTGCGGAAGCTCGTAACGCAGGCTCGAATCACCTCCCTGCCGTCCACCGGAACCGTCGACATCCATGCCACCTGCCGCCGCAGCAGCTCCTCGACCAGCCGCGGAGCGT
>JBKPDO010000321.1:0-11254 GCA_046727955.1 bacterium
GCGGACATGCTGGTCGCGCTGCGCCGGGTCATCCTCGCCGCCCAATATCTGCCAGGTTCACTGGTCGAGCCCACCACAGCGGAAATCGTCGCGGTGCAGCGTGCCTGGGCCGCCGCCGCAGCATGAATCGCGAAAGTCGAGCTATAAGGAAGCCCTCAAATATCTGCGTGATCCTGCACTGCGGAAGATTGCCGAGCATCAAGTCGCCGCATTGAAAGGAGGACAGTCTTCCCTCCTACCCGGGTGGCAAGGGGTAGCAAGCGGATCATAATCCTGAGTAACAGACGGATCATCAGGGGCACAAGAGCGTAGCAAAGCATGCAATTTTTACCGCGGACGACTGCGCCGGGCGGACGGATCAAGAGCGTGGTGATGTCACCGTTCCTTACTTTGACCTGGACTGCCGGCGAACCCGACCGCCTCAACCCGCCGCCGCCATGCCCCGCTCCGCGACCTGGACCGCCGCGGCCTGTCGCCAGGGATGATCCGGCGCCACCGTCCGACCGTAGTTGTGGGCGGCCCGCCGCGCATTGACCGCCTTGGCGACCCCAGGCCGATCGGTCGGCCGCCCCAGCCCCCACCGATCCCACGCCCGATACAACGTCGCCCTGGTCGTCTGCAACCGCTGGGCCGCCTTGTCCGTGCCGAGCTCCACCGCCAACCGCATGGCATCCTCGGCCGCCGCCCGGTCCCGCAGGAACTCCCTGGCCTCCTGCCACGGCTTGCCCGCCGGCTCACCGAGTCCCCACCTGGCAAACGCCGCCCGCAGCGTCGCCTGCGTCGCATGCAGCTGCCGGCCCGCCTTGTACCAGCCAACCTCGTTGACCAGCTCGAACGCCGCCGCAGTCGCCGCGCGGTCCTCCGCCAGTCTTGAGGGCTGCTTGCGCCGCGGCACCGGCGGCAGCCCCCAGTGCTCCAGCACCTCGACCAGGTCGTCGGACTTGTTCAGCCCCAGCGCCAGCGCCGCCCGCCACACCCCCACCTGGCAGGCAAGCTCGTGCGCGCGCACGGCCGCGCTGGCGTCCTCGAACAACCGCGACCACTGCGCCCGCGCCTGCCGGAAGGTCGCCGCCGATGCCTCGTCGGCCAGAACCTGCTCGCGGGACTGCGCCCGCCAGCGAGAGACCTTGTAGCTGCTGCGCAGCCGAGAGCGCTCCGCCGGGGTGGTGCCGCCCATGATGGCGTGCTCATCGCCTGTCGCCAGCGCCATCTTCAGGCACTCCCACTGCACCGGGCAGCGACCGCACAGCCGCTTTGCCGCCAGCTCGGCCTGGACGTCGCCCGGCTCAGGGTGGAACAGCTCCGGGCGCGTGCCGCAGGCCGCATTGTTGAGCACCACCAGGTTAAGGCTGGCCCCATCTGGCAGGCGGGGAAGATCCTCCGGCACCTCGCTCTCGCCTTGGAGGCTGGTCACCGGCCGGGCCGGACGATGGACGGCGAGGGTCACGCGGCCTCACCGCCCGGACCCGCAGCTAGCTTGCGGGTGGCTGCGCGGCGGGCGCGCTCAGCGGCCAGCAGCCGCCGATACTCGGCCTGGTGGGCGCTGACCAGCCGCGCCAGCGCCACCCGCCGGATCTCACGGTTGGCCCGGGTGGCAGCGTTGTGGCACTGCTTACAGGTGGAGACGGGGTTGCGGTAGAAGTCGCCAGGCGGCTTGTCCGCCTGGCAGCGGGAACAGCGACGGTGCTCCCGCGCAGCAGTATGCTGAGCGTGCATCTTGGGGTAGCTCCTGGGATGTGCAGTTGAGGGCCGGGCGCGTGGGCTAGACGCGCTCGGCCCGCCTCCCTACCTGGACCGCTCACCCCCTTTGGTCGCCGGCCCGCGGACTCGACGGGCTTTGGCCGACGCGAGCGCGAGCCGGGTGAAATAGGCACTGCGTAGCTGCTCGGCGCGGCGCTGACGTTCGGCAGGCGGCAACTGTCCCTCCGGATCGGCCAGCCGCTCAAAGCGGGCGAGGAACGCCGCCCGGCCGTTCGCGGTGGTCTCCCGGGCATCGTTACGACCGTGCATGGCGTAGGCGCCGATCCGCGCTCGCAGACCACGCTCGCCCGGTGTCAGCTCTGGCTTCGGCATGTGGCTCCCTCGCGGTCAAGGCCACGGCGGAGGGCTAGCAGCGCCACAGCTTGCTGATCAGAATCTAGTGAGTCAACTACTAGACGTCTAGTAGTTGAGACGTCCTGAGTTTGTCTCATCCGTTCGGCTCAAAGAGACCACTCGCGCGGACCCGCCGAACAGGCCATTCACGAGTCACTCACGAGCCTGTCGGAAGCCGCTTGGCGCGCGCCGTAGAATGGGGCAACCTTCGCGCAAAGGAGCAACGCGTCGTGGCGAACGAGCGCCTTCGCCACCACCGCCTGCTACGAGGCTGGACCCTCGACGGGGTAGCCGACCGGCTCGACCAGCTCGCACCCACGGTCGGCAAGAAGCACCTGGGCGTCACCGGGGCGATGGTGGGCAAGTGGGAACGCGGCGTGCAGCAGCCTCGCGGCATCTACCGCGAGCTGCTGTGCGTGCTCTACGAGACCATCGCCGACGAGCTGGGTCTGTGCGAACCAGCGGGAGCCGAGGCCATACTAGACGCCATGCAGCGCCGAGTCTTCTTGCAGCGCCTCGGAGAAGCCACCGGCTTCGCGGTCGCCGTGGCCGCAGCGGAGCCTTGGACACGGCTCACGGCCGCCCTGAACCAGCCCAGCCGGGTCGATCGGCAGACGATCAGCGAGCTGGAGCACGTCACCGTCAGCCTCGAAGGGCTTGAGTCCCAGGTCAGCCCACGTGCGCTGCTCGGCCCAGTGGTCGGGCACCTGAACATCGTCACCTCGCTCCTGCGCGGTTCACCTCGGTCGTCGCTGGAGCGGCAGCTCTGCTCCATCGCTGGGGAGACGGCCGGCCTAGCGGGCTGGCTCACCTGGGACCTGGAGGACCGCCGGGCGGCCGGCGCCTACTTCCACGCCGGCATCCAGGCCGCTCAGGAGGCCGATGACAAGGCGCTGGGCGCCTACCTGGTCGGCAGCTCTTGCGTGCAGCCAGTCTATCGGGAGCGGCCCTACGCGCGGCTGCGGCGGCTTGAGGGGCGCACCCACGGCTTCACCCGCACCGACCCGCACCGACGCCAACCCCTCGACCCGGGCCTGGCTGGTCACCTTGGAAGCCGAGGCGCACGCGCTCGCCGGCGACGAGCGGCCGACCCTCCGGGCGCTCGACGAGGCAGACACCGCCATGGCTCGGGTCGGCGAGGAGGACACTTCCCGTCGGCCCCGGGTCGTGTTCTTCAACCGCAACTACCTCAAGGGAGAACGTGGGGTGGCACTGGCACGACTGGAGCAGCCCGAGGCCGCCCAAGCGGTGCTGGAGGATGCGCTCTCGTCCTTGGATCCTGAGGCCGTCAAGACCCGCCCGCGGCTACTCACCGCGCTCGCGACCGCGCACCTACGGCAGGGCAACATCGACGAGGCGTGCCGGCTCGGCGGCGACGCGCTCGGACTCGCCACGCGGCAGCAGGTCGGGCCGAACCTCCAAGACGTACGAAGGTTGCGCCTCGAGCTTGAACCGTGGCGCGACAACCGCGCGGTCAAGGAGCTGGACGAGCAGTTCCGCCTCGTCGGGTAGGTGCCGTCACGGCACCCCAGCATCTAGACTCCATCCGAACATCCGGATAGCCACCTCTGAGAGGGAGCATGCAGCCTCGCAGCCGCAAGGTGTACCAGCGCACCACTGTCTACCTGACCGCAGAGCAGCGGCAGTGGCTTCGGCGCGTCGCTGCACAGGCGCAGCTCAACGACGTGCCTATGTCTGCGAGCGATGTTGTGCGGCTTGCCATCGCTCGGCTCCGTGACCAGCTCCCCGACGACAAGCTGCGCAGGGCCCTGATCGCCCACATCCAGGCCGAGGTAGAGGAGTATCCGGGCCGCGCCCGACGCGGCCTGCCTCAAGAGATCCGGCCACAGGATTGATGCAGATCGCTCTATGGGACAGGTGCAACCAACTCTAGGGGCGGGAGGCTCCCGCTCCGGTCCCACAGGGCCGTTGAGCTGGGTCGTTACAACCTTCTCCACATCTCAAGGCCGGCCCTGCGGGCGGCCGCCTGCGGCGGCCGTCCTCGGCTGGCACCGCCACGACGGGACCCCGTGAGCCGGTCCCGGCGCTGTTTGAATAATGCCCAAAAAGAGCCCAGAACTCGTGACTCATAAGTTCGTTTCTATAGGGTGCATAAGCTGATCGTGACAAGCACCTAGTCAGCAACTGCGCCGAAGGCCCAAAAGCGCTGATTATAGATTAAGGCCAGACAGGCGAATCGAACAGCAATCGAACGAAGGATGAACTCCTGGCAGAAACCCTTGACGTCAACAGAGGAGAGAGAAAGGATCTCCCGGGCTTAAGCGAACCGCCGACATCGTGGTCATGTGCGTTCGCAAGGGGGGGCCATGCCACAAGCTGCTTTGACTCGTCTCGCACGGCCACCTAGCTCGCGACCGCCAGGACGAATCCTGCCGCATGCCCGCTCACCGCCGCCTGTGCAGGTCCGCGATGGCCGACACGTGGGCACCCCAACGCGTGAACTACAAGGCCCTCTCCCTGAAAACGGGGATCGTGCGTGTCTCCTCAAGATACGAGCAACTAAACGGGGGAATTGATGAGGAGAACAGGAATCAGAATAGGGCTCATCGGCGGATTGCCGATGCTGCTAGTAGCCCTCTTTGCCTCGGCGGCTTTGGCCGTCACGCCGGGCACATACACGCCCACGAGCGATAGCTTCAACCCCGCGAATGCCCCGGGCAGCTCGCACCTCACGTCGGGCACGGTCCAGTGCGTGGTTAATGCAAACCTCGACGTCAACTGTAGCCCGTACGTGCTCGGGGGCGTCGGGCACACCAACGCAAACGTGAGTCTGACTGCCACCTACTCGGCGACCATCGACTGCACCAACAACGGCGGCAATCTGGTCGAGTCCCATACGACGACCTTCTCGGCCAGCAGTTCGGTCACAGTGACCTCCTCGAGGAATGGGCAGTTGTCTGTCCCGGCGCAGTCAGCAAGTGCATTCAGCGCGCCACAGGTCTGTCCGAATCCGAACTGGACGCCCTCGATCCGGGCGGGGACGCTAACGCTCAACAGCTTCACGTACACGCTCACCTTCGCGGGCTTCACCTCGCCCTACATCACGATCACCGCTACCGACCCCTAAACCCCTAGGCCGGTGAGCCGCTAGACAGAAGGGTCGGGCCTGAGGAGGCCCGGCCCTTCATTTGGCTACCTTCCTGGACAATGACACAACTCCAGCTGCTTGCATCAGCGCCGTCAACGTTGGGCGGTGAGGACAACCGCGAAAGCGCCGGAGCCGCAGCGTCTTAGTCGCCGTGCTGCCGCACGAGGACCTGCGCCGTTCACCACCTTCGCAGGTGACGCTTCCGCCCCTCTGGCTTTGGGAGCAGGGGGTCGCCGATCCGCGTTCGGTCGCGACGAACGATCGCTGCCAACCGAGATGGACGGGGGGGCCGCGTAGGGTGATTACGACCAATATCTTATGGACCCTATTTGGACCGATCATGGGAGGTGGCCTCTCTCACGCATCGACCGGCGACGAGATCGCCGGAAGGGGTCCATGAGAGTGCACATCAGCCGTCGGCACCGAGCCCGGCGCGCCATGCTCACGTTCGCAGCAGCGGGGGCCATGCTAGCGCTGTCGGCCTTACCGGCGGCTGCGGCCCCGCCTGGCTGGTCGACCGCATCAGGCGGTGCAAACTCCAACGGCGTCGGATTCTGCCTGTCACAGCTTGCACGATTCCCGGAGATTAGCGTCGGCACCTCCAGCGCTGGAGAGGCCATCCGAGGGATTGCCACCTCGGGTCCTGGAGCTGTTCCGAGCGAGCTCGAAGGTGCTCGCTATCCAGCCTGTAGCGGTCCCGCGGCTGGAGACTAGACCGACCAGCTCGCAGAGGCGCAGGTTCGAGCCTCCTCGCCCGATGCTCACGGTTTGCTCACGAGACATGCTGGGAGGCACCGGGACAGGGGGTACGGGCCGGGACGGCACTTCGGCATCCGTCCTGCTGAGCAGTCTGACAGCGCCTGGGATGCCTCCAGCCAACACACTGCGCGTGCAATTTAGGTCCCGGTGTCGGTCCTACAGCCGATCGTTCGGTGACAGGCGGCGGTGAGCCTCACGGGCGCGGGCATCGGCCGCCGAGGCGCCGTAGCGGGCGAGCATCTCCCGGGACCGCCATCCGGCGATCCGCATCAGGTCGGTCTCGTTGCCGCCGGCGCTGAGCCAGGCGTGCGCGAAGGTGTGGCGGAACATGTGCGGGTGGAGGTCTGGGATGCCGGCCTGCCGGGCACGCCGGCCGAACAGGTCGCGCAACCCGGAGGTGGTGAGCGGGCCACGCCGCCCAAGCCACAGCGCGTCCAGGTGCGCGAGACGGTGGCGCGACCGGGCGCGGAGGTAGCGGTCGAGCGCCATCGCGGTCTTGTTGCCGTATGGCAGGGCGCGTTGCCGGCCGCCCTTGCCGCGCACGATCACGACCCCGTACCCGGAGTCGATGTCGTCCAGGCGCATGCCGAGTAGCTCGCTGCGGCGCGGTCCGGCGTCGAGCAGCATCATCAGCAGCGCGGTGTCCCGCCGGGCGTCGAAGTCCTTGCCGGCGCAGACGGCGAACAAGGTGCGCAGCTGCTCCTCGCCGAGGACCGGGACCGGCTGCTCTGGCACCGTCGGCGGGCGCATCTTCGCCATCGGGCTGGGGATGTCCTCTTCCTCCTCCAGCCAACGGTAGAAGGCGTGCAGGCCGCGGTAGCGGTTGTGCGCGGTCCCGGGCTTCCAGCGGGCGAGCAGCACGGTCATCCAGGCTTCGACATCCTCGCGGCGGGCCTGGTCGAGCGGGCGCTTGGAGGTCGCCTGCAGATGCGCGGTGAACCCATCCAGCGCCTCGCGGTAGGTCTCGATGGTGCGACGGGACTTGTTGCCCGCCCGCAGATACAGCTCGAACGAGCCGGCGAGATCGTCTACGCTGGGCGCTGCCATCGCCTCTCCTGCGGCTCGGATGGGGTAGGCGCGGAGGTCGAAGCAGATGCGCAACGAGCGCTGTGCTTGCCGACCACCAAGCCGCAGTGTAGCATAACCGCAGGTCAGAGGCCCTGAGCGACGGGACGTGGCGCAGTTTGGTAGCGCACCTGCTTTGGGAGCAGGGGGTCGCCGGTTCAAATCCGGCCGTCCCGACCAAGACGCCGGAGCGTGGCCTTCGAGCACGACGGGCGATTGGTCCTGCTGGCTGCACCGGCGCGCTCGTCGAGGGGCGCTCTGGTGGGCGGGTGAGCAAGCGCCACCTCACCGAGTTGCGGTCACGCAGGGCGGGATCGGCGCGGGTGGCTGCCGGACGTAGACTGCATCCACTGGCAGCCACCGACGAGAATGGATCAGTTCCATGACCGAAGCGTCGACCGCTGATGCCCAACCGACCGCGAACTTTATCAACCCCGACACGATGCACCGCCCGACCGGCTACACCCACGTCGTCGAGGTCACGGCGGGTCGGCCGGTCTACATTGCCGGACAGGTCGCCCTCGACCATACTGGCGCGCTCGTTGGACCGGGCGACATCCGTGCGCAGGCACGGCAGGTGTTCGACAACCTGCGAGCAGCGCTGCAGGCTGTCGGCGCCGGGTTCGATCAGGTCGTCAAGCTCAACTACTACCTCGTTGACGCCACGCAGCTGCCTGTCGTTCGTGAGGTCCGCGACGAGTACCTGAACGCGCAGCGGCCGCCCGCGAGCACCGCGGTGGAGATCAGCCGGCTGTTCCGCGATGACCTCCTGCTCGAGGTCGAGGCGGTCGCGGTGATCGCACCATTCCAGCACATCAGCTCGACCGTGTAGGACTCGACCGCGTAGGAGACGGGGATGACCAAGGCTAGGCGGTTCGATCCCTCCCTGTGGGCGAGCAAGAAGCCTTCGGCATCGGCGAGCAGCGCCCCAACAACTACCTGACGAGGAGAGCGCCCGCAAGTTCAGCAAGCTGTGGCAGTTCGAGGTCCCGGCCAAGCGCGGCATGACCGCAGTGGAGATGATCGACGCTGCTCACGACGGCCGCCTAGACGTGCTGGTCAGCTCCGCGGGCGGTGCTCATCGCCCCCGTCAAGCCGGGCAACGTCGAGATCGACTGGCCGGAGGGGGAGGTCCTGATCGACTCCGGACGGCGCTCGCCGCAGGCGGGCATCCCCGATTACAACGCGGTCGTGTCCCTGGAGCGAGCGGCCACGGCCGAAACCGCGCCGGTCGAGGTCTGAGCTGAGATCGGCGGACACCCGGTCCGGCCGTGCTCCAGGGCAGGCGCAAGGTGGTGATACCCTCACCCAAGTTCTGGCGGCCTCCCCGGCCGCGCCCCTGCGGGTGTAGCTCAATGGTAGAGCTCGAGCCTTCCAAGCTCGTGACGCGGGTTCGATTCCCGTCACCCGCTCCACCCATCCGCCCAGCTCAGCGAGCTTGCGGACCGTTCTCCCCCGCCGCAGGGTCATCGCTCGTGCCCTCCACGTGCCCTTCGGTGTCGGCTGGCGCTGCGCTTGTGGCGTCACGAGCCAGGTCATCGAGCGCGGCGGCGAGCGCGGTCTGGCGGTCGGCCATGACGTGCTGGTAGCGCAGCGCCACGCCCGGCGAGGTGTGCCCATGCGCTCCATCAGCTCCTTAGTAGTGGCGCCAGTGGCAGCGGCCAGGGTCGCCGCCGTGTGCCGCAGGTCATGGACGCGCAGCCCATCCAAGCCCACCTGCCGAACGGCCGGTAGCCACACAAGCCGGCGGAAGCTGCTGCGGGCCAGATACTTACCCCGAGCGCTGCGGAACACGAGTCCGTCCGGACCGGGCGCGGCGTAGCGGTCCAGGTGCTCGGCCAGCGCGGTGACGGCGAGCGTGGGCAGGGTCACCACGCGCCGGCCGGCCTCGGTCTTGGGCGGCCCGATGATGAATTTGCCGGCGACCTCGGCGGCCTGTTCGACCACGTGGAGCCTCGCGTCGGTCAAGTCGACGTGGCGACGGCGTAACCCGACCAGCTCGGCCCACTGCAACCCGCCGAAGCCGGCGACCAGGATCAATGCCCGATAGCGCGCCGGGACTGCTTTGGCGAGGGCGATGAGCTGGGGGATGCTGACGTGCCGCATCTCGGCGGCCCGCTCGATGCCGGCGCCTTTGATCGCGCAGGGGTTGCGCGGCAGGTAGCCGGCCTCCACCGCCACGTTGAGGATGCGGCGCAGCAGCCGGTAGGCCTTGGCGATCGTGGTCGGTGTCACCTCGCCGGCGTGGTGCAGTTCTCCCAGCCAGGCACGGACGGTCAGCGTATCGAGCTTGCCGAGCGGCATCGTGCCAAAGGCGGGCAGGAGGAACCGGCGCAGCTGGTAGCTGTAGAGCACGCGGGTGCCTGGCCGTAGGTCCGTCGTGGTCTGCTGCCACCGCTCGGCCCACTCGCCGAAGGTGATCCGCGCCAGCCGCGGGTCGGTCCAGACGCCGCGTAGCAGGTCGGCCTCGACCTGCGCAAGGTGCCGGGCGGCGTCGGCCTTGCTCGGGAAGGTGCGCGGGGCGGTATGCCGGATGCCGGCCCGGTCGTAGTAGCGGACCTGCCACCGGCCGGAGGGTAGCCTGCGGATCGTGCCGAAGCGGCGACCGCGCTTGCGGCGGTCGCTCATGAGGCGTTCGCCTCCACTCGGCCGGCGGCGATGAACGCCTCCAGGTCGGCTGGGTCGATCCGCACGTGCCGGCCGAGCTTGGTGTAGGCGATCCGACGCTCCGCGATCAGCCGGCGGAGGAACCGCACCGAGGTGCCCAGCCGCTCAGCGGCCTCCTCCACGCTCAACAGCTTGTCCATCTATCCCTCCTTTCACCTGTCGATGACCGTTGCGGGCAGGGGTCTGGTCGTGGGTGGCGCGGCACTCGCGCAGCAGGACTTGGGCGCGGCGTTCCTTGACACCGACCAGCGCCGCGACCTGCCGGCCGGTCAGCTGCGGCCGGCGGCCAGCGCGTTCCTGGGCGACCAGCGCGGCGACCGCCGTCCGTGCATCGCCCGCACCTGGCCGGTGGTCGGGTGCGGCGGGCTGCGCCTGTGGTGCGCCTGCCTGCGGCCTGGGTGCGCTGGTGTGCGTCAGGGTGCGGCGGGCCAGGATCATCAGCAGCTCCACCGCCAGCAGCAGGCTGATCGGTGGCAGCGCGGCGACCAGCCGGGCGGCGTGGCTGTGCAGGGCGTGAGCGACGTTGATCGCTACCGACACGCACGTGCCGTGCCGACCAGCACCCACGCATACCAGGCGTCCCAGGCGGTCGCGATCGGCTGGCCGGTGAGCGAGAGCCACAGGATGACCAGGGTGGCGGCGGCGGTGAAGGAGTCCACCAGCAGCGGCGCGCAGTGCTCCAGATCCGCCTGCTGCCGCGCTCGGCCTGGCCGCTGTGGCCCATCGCCTGGAGCTGCCTGAGGACCAGCAACTGTTGGGCGCCGAGGCCGAAAGGGCGCATCCTGTGGCGGATGCGGGCGGTTGCCTCGTTGCCGACCGTGGCCAACGGCACGCCATCTGTGCTGGAGGCTCGCGCTCCACACAGGCTGCGCACGGCCGTCAGGACGGTGGCGCCGCCACTTGACGTTCCGGCTGGCTGGTACTGAGATTGGACAGTAGCTGCAGTGGCAAGCGGCGATCGGGCCGCCACGTTTGCACGAAGACAAACCGTTACCGGCGCTCCCCATCGTGGATGACCGCGAGCGCAAGCCTGGGCAAGCAGGAAGACCCGTAGGAGGGGACCGCCATGACGACGGCAATCATCGGTGTCGGCCAGATCGGCGGCGGGCTGGCGCGAGACCTCGTGGGTGGCGGCGAGCGCGTCGTGCTGGCCGCACGGGACCAGTCGCACGCCCAAGCCCTGGCCAGGGAGCTCGGCGACCGGGCGAGCGCCGCGCCGGTCCGCCAGGCGATCGCCGACGCCGACGTGGTCGTGCTGGCGATCTGGTTGGACCAGTGCAGAGCCCTGATGCCCCAGATCGCCGACCTGCTCGAGGGCAAGGTGGTCGTCGACCCGTCGAATCCGGTCGGCTACGACGACAAGGGCGAGGCCTACCGCACGCTTCCCCAGGGGACGTCCGCCGGGTCGGTGGTCGCCGGCCTGCTTCCCGCCGGTACGCACTACGTGAAGGCGTTCGGGTCGCTTGGCGCCCCGTCGCTGGCAAGCGACGCGAATCGCAGCCCTCACCGCGCGGCGCTGTTCTACGCGACCGACGACGACCGGGCCGCCGCGGTGATCGA
>JBKPDO010000322.1:0-4853 GCA_046727955.1 bacterium
GCGCTGCCAGCATCAGGGCCCGATCACGATCCGAGGCTAGCCTCCCCGGTTACCACCCATTTCCGGATCGGCCGCCTGAGGAGCTATCACAGGAACTACCGTTCTGACAGGACCAGGCATCTTCAGCAGGCTCCTAGCGGCCGTGAAACTATGGCCGTAGACGGCCACAACGGACGTAGGAGGCCACAGTGGTAGGCGACATGATCATGTTGCTGCTCGACATGCTCGACGCTGAAAGCGAACCAATCCCGTATGAGATCACCGATGCCGGGCTCGCTGCGCTCGAGCGCGAGCGCGAGCAGGAAGAGGCTGAGACGGCGTGACCGCGCCGCGGTTAGAGGTTCTGGTGATCGTGAGAACGCTCGGCCGCCTGGACGACGTTGCCGTGTACCGGCCTGAGCTGTTCGGCCGCGAGAGCGCCGGCAGGCATCTCGTGATGCTCACAGGGTTCTATGTGACCGATGTAACGCTGTTCCGGCAAGCGCGTCAGCAGCTCTCGCTGTATGAGCGTGGCGCGGTCAAGGATGCCATGGGACTCCACTAAGGCTGTGAGGCTGAGGAAGGCCGGCGTAGAGGAAGGCGCCGGCCTTCTTCATGCGCTGAAGGGCGATTCCCGGGCGCTGGAGCCTTTGTGAGCGCCGTACAGCGCGAGAGCCATACACGGGGGGGAGGCGTAGCCTGCACGGGGAGGCGTAGCCTGCCGTGCGAGGCTACTACGCTGCTGTGCGGCTGTTAACGGTGGTTTGTTGACTTGAGTGTGGCTGGGGTGTACAGCAGGGGCTCCGCCGCCTGTGCCCGGAGGTGCGCACCGTGACCAAGCGCCTGCCCTGCCCACCCGCCCCCGGCCCCCTGGAGGACTACGCCGCCCAGTTCGACCCGCTGTTCGCCAGGCTCGCGCAGCGCCGCGGCCTGCGCGCCTACCTGCAAGGGCTGCTGCTGCCCCGCGACCGCAACAAGACCATGACCGCGCTGGCCGGCGCCGAGCCCATCGTTGGCGCCCAGCACGCGGCCGTGCAGGGGCTGCAGTGGTTCCTCACCGAGTCCAGCCGGGATCATGAGCGGGTCAACCAGCGCCGGGTCGAGCTGCTCATGGCCGACCCGGCCACCGCGCCCCACGACCAGGGCGCGCTGGTGCTGGATGACACCGGCGACCGCAAGGCCGGCCGCCACACCGCCCACGTGGCCCGCCAGTACCTGGGCTCGCTGGGCAAGACCGACAACGGCATCGTGGCGGTGACCAGCCTGTGGGCCGACGAGCGCGTCTACTGGCCCGTGGACGTCGTCCCCTACACCCCGGCGTCCCGGCTCGCGAAGGGCAAGCGCGACCCGGCGTTTCAGACCAAGCCGCAGCTGGCCGCCTGGCTGGTCGACGCGGCCCGGAAGGCCGGCATCGGGTTCCGCGCGGTCGTCGCGGACTGCTTCTACGGCGACAACACCGGCTTCACCGAGGCGCTCGGCCGGGCCGGCGAGGCCTACGTGCTGGCGGTCAAGCCCCGCAAAGGGGTCTGGGCGCCGGCCGAGGAGGCCCACACCCCCCGCGAGGCCGCCGCCGAGCTGGCCTGGGGAAGCCCCGAGCAGCCCGGGGACTGGACCCCGGTCGCCCGCCGGTTCCGCGACGGCCACACCCAGACCTGGTGGGCCGCCGACGCGAGCCTGCCCGCGGCCGGCTGGGGGCCGGACCGGCGCATCCGCCTGGTGATCGCCACCACCGACCCCGCCACGTTGCCGAAGCTTTCCACCTGGTACCTGATCACCAACCTGCCCCGACCTGCCGGCCGGCGGCGGGCAGCGGCCTTCGCGCCGGCCGACCTGGCCGAGGTGGTGCGCCTGTACGGCCTGCGCAACTGGGTCGAGCAGGGCTACAAGCAGGTCAAGGGGGAGCTCGGCTGGGCCGACTTCCAGGTCCGAGGCGACCGGGCGATCCGCCGGCACTGGCAGCTGGTGTGCTGCGCGTTCTCGTTTTGCTGGCGGGCCTGGTTCGCCGAGTCGCCGCCAGCACCGTCGCCGCCGGATGCCCAGCCCGCCTCGGCGGGCGCGCGGGGGGAGACCACCCGGCAGCAGCGCGAGCATGCCCGGCGGGGTGGTGGCCTGGCCGGTGACGCTGCGCCGGGTGCGCGGCTGGTTGACCCCGTGGGTCGTGCTCGGGCGCTGGTGGCGGGCGTGGTCGGGTGCGCCCCCGCCGCTCCAGCTGCGGTTGCTGCTTGACACCGCCCATGCCGGGCGGCCACTGCACCTTTACCTGCCACCGTAGCCAACAAACTACCGTTAGTTGCGCCTGACCCGGCGCTCACCGGCCACCGAGTACCTCTGATCGGCCGGATGCGGAGCGATCACAGAAACTACCGTCCCGACAGGACCGGGCGTCTTCAGCAGGCTCCTAGCTAACTTCAGGTCAGTCTAAAGACCCTTAGAGAGAGTAGTTATATGTTGGTGCCGGCGTGGCAAAGTAGCTAGCGGAGTGTCTGTCTAGGGGTCGCGCGCGCTAACTTGCCCTACCGGCGCCAGGGAAGCAACGATGAACTTTAAACAGATGCTCAATGCTTTCGTGAACGGAGGCGCTTCCAGCCTAGGAGACATGATCAGGCAAGGTCCATCGCTCCCGGAAACCATAGCCGGAGGCTTGTACCGTGGCCGCGTTCATATGCTCGTTGCGGCTCCCGAGATTGGCAAGAGCACCCTAGCCTTATGGTTCACACAGCAAGTGCTCAATGCCGGCAAGCCGGTAGTGTTCCTGGATGAAGAGATGGGCCACAATCAGGTAGCTGGCCGGATGGCCGCGCTAGGGTTCGATCCCGCCGCGGTTGATCGTCTTCTGTACTACCACGCTTTCGAGCGCCGTACCTGGCAGGAGCCGGATGTCCAATGGCTTCACAAGCTAGTCGCCAAGCGTAAGCCGGCGCTCGTTGTGTGGGATTCCCTCGCAGAGTTTCTGTCGAATGCTGGCATAGCTGAGGGATCGGCGGGCGAGGTAACGGGCTTCTTTCGGCGCGTGGTCGCGCCACTTGCGAACGACTACGGCGCGTCGGTGCTGATCTTGGATCACACCGTCAAGAGCGCCAAGGAATCGGACAGGTACGCTCGGGGATCATCAGCCAAGCTCGCAACCGTGGATGTCTCGTTGCGCCTCGAGCGCGAGGGCAGTGAGGGTTTCAGCAGGAACCGTCCAGCTACGCTCAAGCTGATCGTACATAAGGACAGGTTAGGGGCGCTCCAGCTTGCGCCGAGATGGCTCGTGTCGGTAGCTGACGGACGCATGACGATCACACCCCAGGCGGATAACTAACCAACAACAGAAAGGAATGAAACCATGACTGTAGGACCCGTTCATCGGGAAAGTTTCACCGAAGCAGCAGACAGGCAGGCCCTTGCCGAGAAGCTAGCAAAGCTCCAAGAGCGGCAAGAGGCGATGGCTGATGTCCAGGCGGCCACGCCGGACAACGAGACGCCTGAGATCAAGGCGCTCAATGAGCTGATCTATGAGAGCACGCTCCTGGCTGAGCAGAACCCATACTTTGCCCGCGCTCGCTCGCTAGCCACCTACCGGCCGATCCTTCCGCTCGAGCCCGGCGGCACCAAGCCGATGGTTGGCGTGGATGAGTCGAGCCAGGATCTCCGCACGCTGATGGGCTGGTGGGCGAGCTGGCCGGATGCGAACGTCGGAACCATCGTCGGCCGCATCTCAAACATCATCGCTCTCCGCGTGACGAATCCCGAGGCGCTGAGGAAGTGGGCGACGGTTACCTGGACCGACCCTGATCGGGACAGGAAGTATGAAGAGATCCAAGAGATTGGCGGCGGCGTGGTCACTATCGGCACCGTCCAGCCTCAGACGCGCAAGCGCGGTGTTGCTGTGTGGGGCGCCAAGGCGTTCAACGCGCGGGCGAACGAGCTGCTTGAGGCTGATCGGCCGAAGGTGGCTGTTCGTTGGATCGTCTATGAATATGCGCCGCGTGATCCGCAGACCGGCCTTGCGCCTGACGACAACCTAGAGTTTCCCGCCCGCCACATTGCAGACGGTGTTGACGTTCTCGGGCCAGGCGTTGCCTTGCCCCTGGCGGGCGCGCTGCTGGACGGCACGGAGATCCGGAATGCCGGGCTCATCCCTGGACAGATCCCCATACCGCGCTGGCTGAGCGAGCGCATCGCTAAGCCGCGCAAGGGAAGGAAGTGATAGTAGATGGCACAGGAGACAGACGCGCCCGTGGTCACACCAACCAAGCCGGCGCAGCCGACCACGAGTCCGGACCCGAAGACTCCAAGCTCAAGCCCTGACCCTCAGCGGCCGAGCAACCCTTCACGCCCATAAGCGTGGCGGCAATGGTGGGCGGGCACTCGCGTGTTTGCTCGCTCACCAGAGCCGTATGAGATGGCCGGATGGTCGGTTTTTTCTGTACGGGAAGTGTTCGGCACCCCGCTCAATCATGAAACTCGCCTCCCCCCGACCGTCAGGGGGAAAACGTAACTCTCTCCTAAGAAGGCTACAAACCCTAAAGAAGGCTACAAACACGAACATTCTCCAATGCAAACTCTGCGGTCAAAGCTTCACGCACGGCGGCGGACCCGGCCGACCACCTTCCTACTGCGATCAGTGCCGCGTGATCAGTCGCTACGGCACGGCACACAAGAAATTCCGTGAGCAGACTATCGAGTCGGCCTATGGGACGCCTTGCGCTCGCTGCGGCAAGCTCATGTGGCGCGGCCAAGAGCTGCACCTAGAGGGTGTCTGAAAAGGCATTAGCTCTCAGCGAGGCGGCGCGTCAGGATCTGGACCATGGCCAGGTAGATCACCGCCTCCGAGGTCGCCGGCAGGAACTCGTAGTCCTTGCTGAGCCGACGAAACCGGCCCAGCCAGC
>JBKPDO010000323.1:0-19885 GCA_046727955.1 bacterium
TGCGGCCGCCCTCTACAAGGCCAGCCACCCCGGGGCGTCCCCGGCGCAGGTGAGGTCGGCGCTGCGGAGCGCCGCCAATTTCAACTGGAACAACGCCGACGACCACGACGGCATCAAGGAGCCCCTGCTGAACGTCGACGCTTTCTAAGTGTCGCCTCCGGAGTCCGTCGGGTTCAGTCGTGGTCGCTCGCCGTCGGTACCTCCGGGGCCGGTGATCTCCAGCGCGGGCAGCGGACAACCCAACCCGCAGGAGCAGTTGGTCAGCGAGTCGCAGTCGGCCGCGAGCACCGCCAGGAGCGCCTGGCGCACCTGGGTGAGCTGGTCGATCCTGGCGTCGATCTCGGCTACCTTGGCCTGGGCGCGCCGGTGCAGCTCGCCGGTGCCGCGGCGGTGCTCCGAGAGGTCGAGCAGCTCCTCGATCTCGGCCAGGGTGAACCCCAGCCGCTGCACCGCCTTGATGGTGCGCAGCAGCCTGACCGCATCCTCCGAATACTGCCGCTGCCCGGAGGGCCGGCGAGTCGGGGCGGCCAGCAGACCGCGGCGCTCGTAGTAGCGAAGCGTCTGGACATTCACCCCGGACCGCTCGGCCAGCTCCCCGGTCCGCAACCCTTGGCCGCTCACCGCCGGGCGCCGATCATCGCGCCACCCCAGGGGCGGACAGCTCCGCGAGGCTGGCCATGCCATCCAGAGCCGGTGCGGCCTCGGCTGGCACCTCGAGGTCGGCCACCAGTCCCCCGTCGCCGGGGGTGATGGTGAAGCTGAGGAAGGCGCAGCATCCCTGCTCGCGGACCAGCAGCTCCCGCACCGCCTCGGGGTCGGTGTCGGCGGCCAGGAGCAGCCGCAGCCGGGCCGGCTCGGGCCGCTCCATCCCGACCAGATGGGCGAACACCCCCTGCCGGAAGTCCTCCAGCCGCCCAGCGAACTCGTTGGGATGCAGGGTGCAGGCGATCGGCCCGTCCGGCGCCGGTGCCGGGCTGTGAATCGGGACGCTCGCTGTGGACATGGCAACCTCCAATGGGTTCACTGTGCCTGCCGGCCGCCGGGCTCGGGGCCACACCAAGACCCTAACCCTGTACCCAGGTACCGAAGTCAAGCCCCGACTGCGAACTGCTGGAGCGTGGAGACCGGCGGCGCCTCGAGGTCGATCAGTAGGAGCGGGCGAGGCCGAGGGAGTGCTCGGCGACGAAGTTGAGGATCATCTCGCGGCTGACGGGGGCGGTGCGCAGGACCCTGGCCATGCCCCAGAGGTCGGCCAGCCCGTACTCGGTGGCGAAGCCGTTGCCGCCGTGCGCCTGGATGGCGGCGTCGAGGGCGTGCAGCGAGGCCTCGGCCGCGGCGTACTTGGCCATATTGGCGGCCTCGCCGGCATCGGGGCGGCCCTGGTCGTGCGCCCACGCGGCCTTCTGGGTCATCAAGCGCGCCAGCTCGACCTCGATCTTGGCCGTCGCCAGCGGATGGGAGATGCCCTGGTGGGCGCCGATCGGAGCGTCCCAGACGCGGCGCTGGCCCGCGTAGGCCGCGGCCTTGGCCAAGGCGTACCTGGCGATGCCGTTGGCGCCGGCGGCGCCGATAATGCGCTCAGGGTTGAGGCCGTGGAACACCTGGCGCAGGCCGTCGCCGTCGGCGCCGAGCAGGCGCTCCCGCGGGACCGTGACGTCGTCGAAGAACAGCACGAACTGCTTCTCGGGGGCGGCGATCTCCAGCGGGATCAGGGTGCGCTCCAGGCCCGGGGCGTCGCTGTCGACCATGAACAGCGACAGCAGGCCGCGGCCGCTGCCAGGGTCGGTTCCGGTGCGGGTGACCACCAGGACGGCGTCCGCCTCGTCCACGCCGGAGATGAAGTGCTTGGTGCCGCGGATCCTCCAGGCGTCGCCGTCGCGGCTGGCGACCGTGGCCAGGCGGTGCGAGTTCGACCCGGCATCCGGCTCGGTGATGGCGAAGGCCATCTTGCGCTCGCCGGTCGCCAGCCCCGGGAGCCAGCGTTCGCGCTGCTCAGGCGTGCCGAAGCGGGCCAGGATCGTGCCGCAGATCGCCGGCGAGACCATCAGCAGCATCAGCGGGCAGCCGTGGGCGGCGAGCTCCTCGGCGACGATCGCCAGCTCGCTGATGCCCATGCCGCCGCCGCCGTACTGCTCGGGGATGCTGACGCCGATGAAGCCGGCGCTGCCCACCTCTCGCCACAGCTCGGTGGAGTGCCCGCCGCTCTTCACCTTCGCCTGGAAATACTCGTGGCCATAGTTCGCGGCGATCTTGCCGACCGCCTCCCGGACCATCGCCTGCTCGGGTTTCTCCGCGAAGTCCATCTCAGCCTCAGCCTCTCTCTCCGCACTCCTCGAAAAGCGCGACCGGCAGGTCCACGATCTTTGCGCGCAGGTACTCGCCCAGGCCCTTTGCCTGCGGGTCGAAGCGGGTCGAGGAGGACACGCCCTCGCCAAGGAGCCCGACCACCACGAAGTTCAGGGCCAACAGGTTCGGCAGCTCGTAGCGGCGCACCTGCAGGCCCGCGGCCTCGGGGACGAGCGCCTTGAAGCGGTCGGCGTCCAGGTGGCGGGCGAGCCAGGCGTAGCCTTCCGGGCCACGCGCCCAGACACCCACGTTGGCGTCGCCGCCCTTGTCGCCGGAGCGCGCCCCGAACGCCGCGCCCAGCGGCACGGACTCGCTCGGCCCATCCGGCGGGACCGGGAAATCTGGCGGGTCCGCCACCTGGACAGGCCCGGACGGGGCCGCCGCAGGCGCCATCGGCACCACCGGCGCCACCGGCACCGCCGGCACCGCCGGCACCACCCGGCGCTCGAGGTCCGGGGTGACCACGACCTGCTCCACCGCCTCGGCGGGGACCAGGACCGGCCAGTACACGCCGTAGGGGCTCTCGCCGCTCGGCGGGGTCGTCGGATAGCAGCCCGGGTAGCTCGACAGCGCCAGCTCCACCACGGCGTTGGAGAACGCCCGGCCGACCTTGGCCGGATCGGCGTCCTTCACGGTCACGCGCAGTTCGGCCACGGCCTCGTCCTGCCGCGCAGGGTCGGGCTGGGCGCGGCCGACCAGGTGCACGTCGACCTCCTGGAACCGGTCGCGGCCGCCGAGGCGGGCGAGCAGGGCCGCCTCGGCGAAGCGCGCCTTCGCCTCGACGTCGAGGCCGGTCAGCACCAGGGTCATGGTGTTGCGGAAGCCGCCGAGCCAGGTGACGGCCACCTTGGCGTGGGCTGGCGCCGGCTCGCCGCGGACGCCGGACAGGCGCACCCGGTCAGGACCGGCCTGCTCCAGGCGGACCGTGTCGAAGCGGGCCACCACGTCCGGGTTGAGGTAGCTTGGCGCGCCGATCTCGTAGAGGAGCTGGGCGGTCACCGTCCCGACCGAGACCAGCCCGCCGGTCCCCCGGTGCTTGGTGATCACCGCGCTGCCGTCGGCCTCGATCTCGGCGACCGGAAAGCCCGGCGGCACCGCCGGGTCGGGAACCTCTTGGAAGAAGGCGTAGTTGCCGCCGGTCGCCTGGGTGCCGCACTCGAGCACGTGCCCGGCGACCACCGCGCCGGCGAGGCGGTCCCAGTCGTCCCTGGCCCAGCCGAAGCGCCAGGCCGCCGGGCCGGTCACCAGCGAGGCGTCCGCCACCCGCCCGCAGACCACCACGTCGGCGCCGGCGGCCAGCGCCTCGGCGATCCCCCAGCCACCGAGGTAGGCGTTGGCGGTGACAGGGGTCACCCCCTCGGGCAGCGACGGCGCCAGCTCGGGAAGCCGGCACAGCAGATCGTCGCCCTCGACGTGGGCGATGCGCGCGGGCAGGCCGAGGCGGTCGGCCAGGGCGCGCAGCTCGGCGGCGAGCCCGGCCGGGTTGAGCCCGCCGGCGTTGGCGACCACCTTGACGCCGCGCTCCAGGGCCAGGCCGAGCACGTCCTCCATCTGCCGCAGGAAGGTGGTGGCGTAGCCGGCCGCGGGGTCCCTGGCGCGCGCTCGCGCCAGCAGCAGCATAGTCAGCTCAGCCAGGTAGTCCCCGGTGAGCACGTCGATCTCGCCTCCCTCCAGCAGCTCTCGCGGCGCGCTCAGGCGGTCGCCGTAGAACCCGGAGCAGTTGGCCACGCGCAGCGGCACGGTCAGCGCCCCTTCCAGACCGGCGACCGCTTCTCCAGGAACGCGCGCGGGCCTTCCTGGGCGTCCTGACTGGAGTACACCGGCTCGAAGAGTCGCCAGCCCTCGTCGAGGGCCTCGCGCAGCGCCCGCCCGGCCGACCGGTACACCATCGCCTTGGCGGCGCGCAGCGACAGCGGGGCGTTGGCGGCGATCGCGGCCGCTAGCGTCGCCGCCTCCCGGCGCAGCGAGGCGGCCGGGACGACCGCGTTGACCAGCCCGACCTCGAGGGCCCGCCGGGCGCCGATCGGCTGCGCGGTGAGCAGCAGCTCCAGGGCCACCCGCGGCGGGATCAGCCAGGGCAGCCCCGCGGCCCAGGGCGCGCCGCGGCCCCAGCGCGCCTCGGCGATGGCGAAGGTGGCGTGCTCGGCCGCCAGGCAGAGGTCGCACATCTGCGCCAGCAGGAAGCCACCGCCGTAGGCGGCGCCGTTGACCGCGGCGATCACCGGCTTGGAGACCTCGATATTGGCGCCGAGGTGCGGCGCCATGTCCCTGGGCGGGACGCCGAGGCCCAGGGCGGCCATCTCCTTGAGGTCCGCGCCGGCGCAGAAGGCGGCGTCGCCGGTCCCGGTCAGCACCAGCACTTTGGCGGCGGGGTCGGCCTCGAAGCCGCGGAACCCCTCCCAGAGGCCCTTGCCGACCGCCCGGTCGATGGCGTTGCGAGCCTCCGGGCGGTTGATGACCAGCCAGGCGATGCCCTCGGCGACCCGGTACTCCACCGGGGCCGCCGGGGCGGAGTCAGCCATCGCCGTCCTCCTCAGTGACCACCGCGAGCAGCGTGCCGGCGGCGACCTCCTCGCCCTCGGCGACCAGGATGGCGCCGACCTGGCCGGCGCGCGGGGCGGTGACGTGGTGCTCCATCTTCATGGCCTCGATCACCAGCAGCAGCGTGCCGGCCTCCACGCTGTCGCCGGCCCTGGCGGCGACCCGCCGCACCACCCCTGGGAGCGGGGCCGCCAGCGAGCCCGCGGTGGTAGCCGCCCGGGCGGGCTCGGGGAACCGCGGCAGCTCGCGCAGCGCGCACGCCCCCAGCGGCCCGTCGACGTAGTGGACGTCCCCGACCCGGTGGATCTCGAAGCGGCGCCGCACTCCCCCGGCCTCCAGCTCTACCAGCTCGGGACCGCACGACCACAGGCGGAGCTCGCGAGGCTCGCCGTCGACCTCCACCTCCAGCCCGTCCCGATGCAGGCGGTAGCCGACCGATATCCCGGGACCGGCGTTCCCCACCATCTCGAGCTCCGTCCGCTGGAGCTGCGAGGGGTTGTTGCGCCAGCCGGAGGGCAGGGTCGTGCCGGCGCGCCGCGCCGCCTGCGCGGCCAGGGCGGCAGCGACCGCCTCGAGCCACACCGCCCGCGCGGGGGCCAGCTCACCGGCGTGGCGCTCCAGGAAGCCGGTGTCGGCCTCGCCGGCCAGGAACGCCGGCTGCCGCAGTACGCTGACCAGGAGGCCCCGGTTGGTCGGCGGGCCGTGCAGCCGGGCGCTCTCCAAGGCCGAGGCGAGCAGCCGCGCCGCCTCCGCGCGGCTGGGCGCGTGGGCGATCACCTTGGCGAGCAGCGGGTCGTAGTGGGCGTCCACCCTCGACCCGTCCACCACGCCGGCGTCCACCCGCAGGCCCGGCCGCGGGTCGATGCGGAAGCGGTGCAGCGTGCCAGCGGCCGGCAGGAACCCACGGCGCGGGTCCTCGGCGTACAGCCGTGCCTCGATGGCGTGGCCGCGCAGGGGCGGCACGGCCTCGGGCACCGGCTCGCCCTCGGCGAGCCGGAGCTGCAGGCGGACCAGGTCCAGCCCGGTGACGCACTCGGTCACCGGGTGCTCCACCTGCAGCCGCGGGTTCATCTCGAGGAAGCGCAGCTCCCCGTCGGCCAGCAGGAACTCGACGGTCGCGATGCCGGTGCAGCCGACCGCCCGGCCGGCCGCCACCGCCAGCTCGCCCAGGCGGCGGCGCAGCGCCGCGTCCACGGCGGGCGAGGGCGCTTCCTCGATGACCTTCTGGTAGCGCCGCTGGATGGAGCAGTCGCGCTCGAACAGGTGCACCACGCGGCCGCGCGCGTCGCCGGCGATCTGCACCTCGACGTGGCGCGCTCCCTCCAGGTAGCGCTCCAGGAACACCTGGCCGTCGCCGAAGGCGGCCGCGGCGGCGCGGCCGGCCGCGGCGACCGCCTCGTCCAGCTCGGCCCGGTCCCTGACCACGCGCATGCCCACCCCACCGCCGCCAAGGACGGCCTTGACCATGACGGGGAACCCCGCCTCCAGCCCGGGCAGCACCGGCACATTGGCCAGCAGGGCCAGGCGCTTGGCCTCCAGCTTGTTGCCCATCGCGGCGAGCGCCTCCGGGCTCGGCCCGATGAAGGTGAGGTCGCGCTTGCGGCAGCGCTCGGCGAAGTCGGCGCTCTCGGCCAGAAAGCCGTAGCCGGGATGCACCGCGTCGGCGCCGGTGCGCTCGGCCGCCTCCACGATGGCGTCGGCGCGCAGGTACGACTCGGCCGGGGCCGCGCCGCCGAGCGGCACGGCCTCGTCGGCCTCGGCGACGAACGGGGCGTCCCGGTCGGGGTCGGAGAACACCGCCACCGTGGCGATGCCGAGGTCGCGGCAGGTGCGCAGCACCCTGCGGGCGATCTCGCCGCGGTTGGCGACCAGCAGCTTGGCGATCACATCCGGAACACGCCGAACCCGTCCGTGCCCTTCACCTCCCCGGAGTGGCAGGCCGACAGCGCGATGCCGAGCGCTGTGCGGGTGTCGCGCGGGTCGACGATGCCGTCGTCGTACAGCAGCCCGGTGTTGAACAGCGCCCGCGACTCCGCCTCGATCTGCCCCTCCACCGCCTGGCGCATGGCCTGGTCGGCGGCCTCGTCGAAGGGACGGCCACCCGCCTCCGCCGACTGGCGCGCCAGGATCGACATGACCCCGGCGAGCTGGTCCGGGCCCATCACCGCGGTCCTGCTGGCCGGCCAGGTGAACAGGAAGCGCGGGTCGTAGGCGCGGCCGGCCATGCCGTAGCCGCCGGCACCGTAGGAGGCACCGAGGATCACGGTGAGGTGCGGCACGGTCGAGTTGGAGACCGCGTTGATCATCTTGGCGCCGTCCTTGATGATGCCCTGCTGCTCGTAGCGCTTGCCGACCATGTAGCCGGTGGTGTTCTGCAGGAAGACCAGCGGCAGGTTCGCCTTGTTGGCGAGCTGGATGAACTGGGCGGCCTTGTTCGACTCCTCGCTGAACAGGACCCCCTGGGCGTTGGCGAGCACGCCCACAGGGAAGCCGTGGACCGACGCCCAGCCGGTGACCAGGTTGGCGCCGTACAGCGGCTTGAACTCGTCGAAGCGCGAGCCGTCCAGCACCCGCGCCAGGATCTCGCGCACGTCCGCCGGCAGCTTCAGGTCAACGGGCGCGAGGCCCAGCAGCTCGTCAGGGTCGTAGCGCGGCTCGTCGGGCGCCGCCGTCGGTCCCGGGCCGAGCTTGCGCCAGTTGAAGTCCCCGACGATCTGGCGCCCGAGGCGGATGCAGTCGCGCTCATCGGCGGCGAGCAGGTCGGCCAGCCCCGAGGTGCGCGCGTGCATCTCGGCGCCGCCCAGCTCCTCCTCGCCGGCGTCCTCGCCGGTGGCGACCTTGACCAGCGGCGGCCCGCCCAGGAACACCTTGGCGCGCTCGGCCACCATGACGGTGTGATCCGACATGCCAGGCACGTAGGCGCCGCCGGCGGTGGAGTTGCCGAAGACCAGCGCGACCGTGGGGATGCCGGCTCGCGACAGGCGCGTGAGGTCGCGGAATACGGCTCCGCCGGGAATGAAGATCTCCGCCTGGGTCGGCAGGTCGGCGCCTCCCGACTCGATGAGCTGGACCAGCGGCAGCCGGTTGCGCTCGGCGATCTCCATCGCCCGCAGCGTCTTGCGCAGGCCGTAGGGGTTGGTGGCGCCGCCGCGCACGGTCGGGTCATTGGCCACGATCACGCACTCGACACCGCAGACGGCGCCAATGCCGGTGACCACGCTGGCGCCGACGTGGAAGTCGGTGCCCCAGGCGGCCAGCGGCGACAGCTCCAAGAAGGGCGCGTCCAGGTCCAGCAGCAGCTCGATCCGCTCACGGGCGAGCAGCTTGCCCCGCGCCTGGTGGCGGGCGACGTAGCGCTCACCGCCGCCCGCCCTGCTCTGCGCGAGCTGCTCGGAGAGCTCCTCGAGCAGCCGCAGGTTGGCGCTCCGGTTGGCGAGGTAGGTCGCGGACGCCAGGTCGAGCCGGCTGGCCAGCACGCTCATAGTTACCGGTAGGTAACCACGCCACCCGTGGGCGGGTCCAGAACTCCGCTCAGTTCCTGCGCCGCCGCATCAAATCAGCTGACAGAAGCCCGTGGGTGTTGAACCTCCAACCGGTTGTCGTCAACCATCGCCAGGAAGTACTCCACGAAGCCGGGAAACTCGAGTTGTCGCGACGATCAGCGGGCCTGCTCTAGCAGACCCCAGAGCCTGATTCTGAGCGCATCCGGCGGCACCTGCGTTGCGTTCTCAAGTGACTTCGGGGTGGTCAGCACGTACACGTCAACTGGGTAGCGACTCACCGACCTGAGTGAGACGCCGGCATGTCGTGGCGCGACAACGACCCGGGTCAACGTCTCGGCGACGCCGCTCTCCCCTGGAGAAAGAGAAGGGTCGATCACTACTGCGGCGTAGTCATCGCGCTCCCCACTACTCATCCAGTGCCGCAAGCGAACGCGGTGCGCCTCCGCATCGGGAGCCTCCGCCGGCCGTAAGAGCCAATCAGCGGTAGGCCGAAAGTTCGGGTTGGGGATGAACTCACCCACGATGCAGCCGTCGCCGTCGACCTTCCACGCACCGCGAATGGCGGTTGGCGGGACTGCGTCGGCCGGACCGTAGCCGCCGACAATCTCGTAAACCCAGCCGCCCGGCCGTTTCCTGGCTTCCGCCACAAGCGCCGGCGGCAGGTCACGGCGCCCGTCCACCATACGTTTACTCCTTCGGCGCCTCATCCGGACGGCCGCCGGTCCACCGGTCGAATGACGCACGCTGCTCATCGACCGTCGCCACCAGAGACAAGTCGGGGGCTGGCTCGAATATGTCGACCACCGGCAGTCGACTGCCACCCCGCGGACTCGATAGCACGTACGCGCGACGCCCCCGAGAGGTCTGCTGCAACATCGCCGATGGATAGACGTCACGTCGTCCGCCATTGCAGCCGAGCAGGACGCCGTGAGCCTCCAGTCTGCGCCGAGCCGCGACCAGCGCGTCAAACAAGTCCAGCCCCTCCCCCTGTGCGGTGTAGCCATCCGGGAGACGCACCTGAACCTCGCATTGATCGCCGACCCGGAACCGGACCCGGGAGGTCACGACCGTGCCGGCATGCAACGCCGGCACGGTCGTTTCCTCCCAGTTCACGGAGAGTATCCGGGGTTCGGGACCCACCGACCACCAGGAAACCAGCAGCCCTCGACGCACGAACCCGATATCGGACCGGGAACCGCCACTTCGTTCTCCCAAGGGAATGGTGAGTTGGCCCCGAAGCGGGCGTTGACGTCGATGCCACTGCCACGCAGCTTGTAGATGTTGCCGGTGCCACCAAGGTAGTCCTGGTTATAGTCCTGTGCCGACCTCAGGCTCTTCGACGTGGCCACATAGCCCGAGTCGGTCGGGTTGCTGTTTACATGCTCCATATTGTTGCCCTTGGGACCGTAGGAACAGGTGCACCCCTGGCGGCGCGGTCCAGCTGGTAGTGCCGTCGGGGTTGGTGGTGCCGTCAAAGCGGTGCGGAGTGCCGTCCCCGTCGATGAACTGGATGTACTTGTTGGACCGGCCGGAGATGGTGTCCGCGCCGTTGGGGTGGATGTCCAGTGGCTCACCGAACCGGGTCAGCGTCGACAGCGACCAGGCCGGTCACCGTGAAGGCATTGCTCCCCCCGGTACTGCTGTGACTGGTCCCGGGCACGTACGCCCACTTCGTCCCCGCGTCGAAGTCACCCCCAGCCGCCGACCACGCCAGCCCCGCCCGGGCCTCGCGCCAGTCCGCCCCCGAGCCGTCACACGAACCCGGGTAGACCGCCTTGCCCTCGTCCCACGCCCGGGTCGCCCGGTACCGGTGGCCACCACCCGACTGGCGAGGCTGAATGCCAGCCAGTGGCCCCCCGGCGACCCCGGCTCCTTCGCCAGCGCGGGACTGAGTGGCTGCTACACCAGCGACGAGGCCCACCACGATCAGACCACGAAGGAGCCACGCCCACTGCGGGTCGGGGTTGGCCACGCCAGTCCAGCCGCCAGCTTGTAGACGGCGTTTCCTCGCCGCGGTCAGCAGCCAGGCCGTGTACTGTTAACCGGGTCCTGCCGGAGGCGCAGACGGCGTCTGGACCCTACCCGGCGAAGGGGGGATGGGTGGACGGCCGCACCGGCGAGCGGAAGTCCCTCTGGCCGCGGCGAGATCTATCGGGCGCTCGGGTAAGGGTGCGTCTCGGGCGCTCCGCGCTTCGCGATCCCCTGATCGTGCTCATCCTCCTGATGGCCGGGACCTTCGACTGGCTCTCCGGCAACCCCATCCACTCCATCCTGCTGTTCGCGGCCGCGGCGGCGGTCGCCTGGGAGGCGGCTCCGCCCAATCGCCGCGGCCAAGGCGGCCAGGGCGGCCAGGGCGGGCGGACCGCCGGGCCCGCGACGGCAGGCGGCGTATCCGGTCGTGTCGCCGCGGCTGCTGGCCTCGCATTCGCGGTGATCGTCGGGGGATTCGGCCGCTACTCGTGGCCGGCCACGGTCGCGGTCGTCTCGGTGGGAGCGATGGCCATCGCCGTGACCTGGCGCAGACCGGTCCGGGAGGGGCCGGAGCAGGCAAAGCTCGACGCCGTCGGGGCGGCTGTGTGGGCCGCGCCGTTCCTGGCGCTGGGTTTGCTCGAGCTCACCAACCTGCTGCTGCAGCCGTCGCTCAAGGCCGACTCCTACGCCCATCCCACGCTGAGCGTCCTCACCGACCCGATCCTCGCCTCCCATCCTGGCCGGTCGGTCGCCCTGTTGATGTGGCTGGCGGTCGGCTGGTTCCTGGTGAAGTGATGAGCAGCCGCGCCGTGACCGTCGCCCTATATGTGCTCATCGTGCTGGCCGGCATCGCCCTTGAGCTGCTCGGCCGCGGTGGCCGCACCAGGATCCCCCCGCTCGGCGTAGTGGTGAGCAGGGTCATGCGCACGCGATCCGGCCGGATTGCCATCGTGACCGGATGGGCGTGGCTCGGCCTGCACTTCTTTGCCCGTTGACCGAGTCCGGCATCCCAAGCCCACTGGCGGCGAACTTTACATGCCCTTCAAACCTCGCTAGCGGTGCTCTAGCGCAGCTGGCCTACGGTCAGTCCAGGCAGCCGAGCAGATCTCTGCTGGGAAGATCCTCGCAGGCAGCAGGACCGCAAGGAGATACGAGCATGACCGACCACGTCGACGACCCTCACGGCCAGGGCCAGAGCGCCCAGCCCCAGCCCCAACCACCCTTGTCCCCGGACGACCAGCCACCCTGGTCGAGCTGGACGTTGCCGTATGACGCGCCGCCCCCGTCCGGTGGGCCGCCGCCCGGCCTTGGCGACAGGGGCCGCGGCGGGGGTGGCCGCCGCGGATGGCGCATGACCCTGGTCGTGGCGTTGACCGCGCTGCTGGCCGGCGGGCTCGGCGGCGGGATCGTCGCGATCCAGAGCCACGCCGCGGAGCAGGTGCCGGCGGGCGGCCCGGCGGTCAGCGCCGCGGCGGCGCCGGCGGCGCCTGCGGCCGCCACCACCAGCCAGCTGCAGGCCGCGCTCGCCAAGATCTCGCCCTCGGTCGTGGACATCACCACTGCCGGCGGCGGTGAGGGCGGCTTCTTCGGCGGCGGTGAGAGCGGCGCCGGCACTGGCGTCATCACTCGCTCGGACGGCGAGGTCGTCACCAACGCCCACGTCGTGGCTGGGGCCACCTCGATCCGCGTGCAGATCCCCGGCCACAGCGGGACCGTGACCGCCACGGTCGTCGGCTCCGACGCAAGCCAAGACCTCGCGGTCTTGCACCTGCAGGGCGTGTCCGGCCTGCCAGCCGCCACCTTCGCGGCAACCTCGACCGTGCACGTCGGCGACCCGGTGCTGGCGGTCGGCAACGCCGAGGGCTACGGCGGCGCGCCGACAGTCACCCAGGGCATCATCTCGGCCCTCAACCGCGACCTCCCCGCCGACCAGGGCACCAGTGCGTTGCACGGGCTCCTGCAGACCGACGCGGCGATCAACCCGGGCAACAGCGGCGGCGCGCTGGTGGACAGCGCCGGGCGGGTGATCGGCATCACCAACGCGATCGCCACCAGCTCGCGGGGCCAGCCAGCGCAGAACATCGGTTTCGCGATCCCGACCGACACGGTCCTCAAGGCGCTGCCAGCGCTGCGGGCGGGCCACAATGTCGGGGGCGGCCAGAGCAACCAGGCCCCGACGGCGTTCCTGGGCGTGGAGCTTCAGGACAGCGGCCAGGGCGACGGCGCGCTGGTCGCCGCCGTGGGACCGGGCACGCCGGCCGCGGGCGCCGGCCTGCAGGCGGGCGATGCGATCACCGCGGCGGACGGCACCAGCATCGGCGGCGCGGCCGACCTGCGGTCGGTCATCGCCAGGCACAAGCCAGGAGACAAGGTCAAGCTGACCTGGCGCCCGGGCGGGCAGGGCCAGACCCGGTCGGCCACCGTGACGCTGACCAGCCGGCCAGCGGGCACCAGCTGACGCGGCGGCGTGGCGGCGCGGCCACCGGCTCGCTTGCCGGGAGCCGCGCCGCGCTCAGGTCGTGCCCACCTCCTACATGTTGGGGGCAAGAGGTCTACTGGATTCGCGGCGCGTCCATCCGGCACTGAGAGCAACTTCCCTGTTTGCCTCTTACTAGACGCGGGGCAAGGCAAGCTGTACTGTCCGGGCGGGACTGACGAGGGCTGGTCTTGGCAGCCTAGGGCAGGCCGATAATGGCGACTTGGGTGGACCTGCGCGTTGCCGCCGGACAGGTGGCGGGGATGCGGACGCGGACGCATCGTCGCCTCGACATGGTCCTGCTCCTCATCGGGGCGCTGCTCGTGGGCGGGGCCGCGGCGCTCGGTGCGGTGGCCGGGGACGGCGAGCGGGTCACCGGCTTTTGGGCCGGTGCCATGATCGGCAGCGACGGCCGTGCCGGCGTCGTCGAGGTGATCGACTACGACTTCGGCAACCACAAGCGCCACGGCATCTTCCGCGATGTGCCCGGGTTGTCGCCCGACGCCCAGGTCGCGGTCTCGTCGGCGACCGCACCCAGCTCTATGACGCTCCAGAGCCCGGAATACGCGACGCGGATCCGCATCGGCGACCCGTCGCGCACGATCACCGGCCGGCACCGCTACAGGATCGCCTACCCCCTGGACAGGGTGGCCCCTCAGGGCCGGCTGGCGTGGGATGCGGTCGGGACGGAGTGGCCGGTCGGCATCGGCAATGTCGAGGTCCACGTGGTCGCGCCGTTTGAGTTCGAGGAGATCCGCTGCGTGCAGGGCGAGCCCGGTTCCCAGCGGCCATGCGGCCTCAGCCAGCCCGAGCCCGGCCACCTCGTCGCCACGATCGGCGCCCTGCGAGCTCGTCAGAGCGCCACCCTGTACGCGGCAGGCGGCCGTCGGCTGGAGACCGCCCCTCGCCTGCTGGTGCCCTCGTCCGGCCTTCCGGCCGACGCGACCAGCGGCGCTCCCCTGGCTGCGCTGGTGGCCGCGGCCGCCGCGCTGGTCGCATCGGCCCTGACGTCGTGGCTGGTATGGCGGGCCGGCCGCGAGCGGGTCGCGCGAGGTGGGCCGGCCGACGCCGGCTCGGCTGGCACCGCTATGGAGGCTCGCGTCGACGCCGAGAAGCTGGGCTCGCTTGCGACCAGCGACTTCACTCCCCCGGCGGAGCTGACGCCGGCGCAGGGCGGCATCCTGCAGGCCGAGTCGGTGCGGCAGAACCACAAGGTGGCGTGGCTGATCGGCGCCGCCGCCGACGGTTACCTCGACATCGTGGGCGACGAGCGGCAAATGACCCTGAAGCGCCTGCCCCGCCAGGACGAGTCGTCAACCGCGCGCCTGCTCGACACGGCGTTCACCGGCCGCACGAGTCTGACACTCGGCTCCTATAACCCGCTCTTCGCCACGGTCTGGCAGGGGATCGGCGACGAGTTGAAGGCTTGGCAGAGGACGAGCGGCCTTTGGGACCCGGCCGGCGTTTTCCAGCGGAGGCTTGTGCGGGTGCTCGGCGCGGTGGTCGCGGTGGGCGGCCTAGTCATCGCCGGTGTGGGTGGCGCCCTGGCCAGCCGGTGGGACAGGGTGTGGCTGGCGCTGCTGGTGTGGGGCGCGCTGCTGGCCGGCGCCGGCGTGGCTGTGGTGGTGCGGGCGTGGGAGCTGCGGGTCCGGACCCCGTTGGGCTCGGCGCTGTGGTTGCGTGTCGAGTCGTTCCGGCGGTTCCTGGCGGCGGCGGAGACGGGCCACGCCGAGGAGGCCGCCGAGCGGGGGGTCCTCCCCGGCTACACGGCGTGGGCAATGGCGCTCGGTGAGATCGACCGCTGGTCCCGGCGAGTTGCGGCTTCGGTGCGGTGCACCTGCGATCCGGTGGGCACTCGCTACTCGAGCATTGCCCCGTGGCTGCTGTCGGCCGTGTTGGCGTCCACGTTGGTGCCGTTGTCCTTGATCACCGGCACCGGCGACAGGGACAGCGGCTCGTCCGGCTGGTCCGGCGGCGGCTGGTCCGGCGGTGGTGGCGGCGGTGGCGGTGGTGGCGGGGGTGGCGGCAGCGACGGTGGTGGGGGCGGCGACGGTGGTGGCGGGGGGTCGTGGTGAGCGTGCAGCGGACGGGGGCGCCATGACCCAGGGCGAGGAGCCGGGATGGGCTCCCCCCGGCGCGGGCCCGCCGGCGGACGAGACCGGCCAGCCCCTGCCGCCAGGCACCGGCGGGCCGCCTTGGGCCGCACTGCCGCCGGACGCCGCGGGCGCATCTCGTCCCGAAGGCCTGGCCGTCGTCGCACTGGTTCTTGCGGTCGTGTCGCTCCTTGTCCCCGTGCTTCCTGGCGTGGTGGCGCTTGTGCTCGCCGTGATGGCCACTCGGCGGGCGCGGCAGGCGCGGCAGGCGCCCGGCGCCGCGGTGGGTGGTCGCGGCCTGGTCACGGCGACGCTCGTCCTATCCACCATCGGGCTGCTCGCCTGGACGGGGCTTGGCGCGCTGGCCGTCATGACGCGGCAGGAGCCGGCGGGCTGGCAAGCCGCGGCCGCCACGGGCGCAGCCGCTGCCACGGTCGGCGCCGGCCAGTTCTCGCAAGTGACCGCCCCGCCGCCCACCGAGCCGCCGGCCACCGAGCCGCCGGCCACCGAGCCGCCCGCCACGGAGCCGGCCACCACCGCGCCCGTGACGAGCCAACCAAAGGTCGCTGCCGGCCGCGTCGGCGACCGCTTGACCGTGTACGACGAATTGGGGACTTCCCGGCTGGAGATCACCGTCACCCGGCTGAAGTTCTCCACCGGAGATGAGTTCGACCGGCCGCAGCACGGCCTGTACATGGGTGCCTATGTCAAGGTCCACGCACTCGCCGACGAGCAGGACACCCCTTGGGAGGACAGCTACGCGCTCGTGGGCGGCCGTCACTACCGCGGGGACGTGATCACCAGCTCCACCGCGTTCGACCCGCCCCTGGAACCCCTGACCCTCAGCCAGGGCGAGGGAATCTCTGGTTGGCTGGTGTTCGACGTCCCGGCCCGTCACGGCCAGCTCGTACTCCGCGACATCCTGGACGAGCGCAACCTTGGGATCTGGAAGTATTGAGGCGATGATTGGCCGGGTCGCGCGAGATCGCGACCAGGACCAACCTCGAGTCGTACGACTTTGCGTTCCCCTGGTGATGATCTACGAAGCCCAGTTCCTGGCCACGGATGGCTGCCCACCTGCTGTTTACCAACCGGTGACTACCGATACCAGCGGATGATCTCGCGGGCCGTGTCCCGAGCGTGCTGTCTGATCTCGTCGGCGACGACCTCTCGCGCCCCCGGGGTGGGCGCGCTCAGCAACCGCTGCGCGTTGTCCCACGCCAGCTGCCTCCACGCGAAGATGTCGGCGTCGGCGGTTGGCGGGACCGTTTCCGAGAACAGGCCAGGGCACAGGTCCCGCTGGATCTCGGGGTACGCGGCCGGGTACGCGCGGAACGCAAGCACGTCGTCCACGTGCTTGTGGTCCGAGTACAGGTAGCGCGGGCCCACCTGTTCGATCATGAACGCCAGGTCGTTGTTGATGTGGGCGTTGATCCCGAGGTAGAGCATCTGCGTGCAGTTGAGTCGCTCGGGCTCGGTGCGGAACGCGATACGCCACGCCGGGTCGACGTCGTTGTCGTCGCCGCGTTTCCAGGCCGCGTAGGCGTCGAGGTAGTAGTTCGCGAAGGTGGGGATGACCACCCGGTCCCAAAACTGCGGATCGGAGAACTCGCCAGCCTCGTTGGCGTCCCGCATTGCCTCGGTGGTGCGCAAGTAGAGCAGCGCGAAGGGCTTGTTCTGCGGCTCCAGTGCGGGGTCCTGGTAATGCGCCGTCAGTTGCTCGATGGTGTGCGCCGTGTTCTGGTCGGCTCGTGCCGGCGACACCGTTGACAGCGCCGCCAGTGTGGCGAGCGCGACGATGGCGGTTATCTTGCGGAGCATCGGGATCCTCCCTACGGCGGCGGAGCCGATGATTGTCCCATCCCCCGATGACGTGGAGCCAGGGCGCCCACAGCTCTTCTCATCGCCACCTACCGGCGGCGGGCGCTGAGTGGCAGGGGCGGAGCTGGTTGCTCGACCCGCACGCGCACGTCGACGATGGTGGCGCCGTCCGGGCCGGCGATGACGGGGTTGCAGTCCAGCTCGGCGATCTCGGGGTGGTCGTCGGCAAGGGCGCCGATGCGCAGCAGCAGGTCCTCGAGGGCGGCCAGGTCGGCGTTGGGAGCGCCGCGCCAGCCGTCCAGCAGCGGGTAGGTCTTGAGCGAGCGGAGCAGCTCGCCGGCGTCGCGGTCGGTCAGCGGGGCCAGCCGCACAGCGACGTCGCCAACCAGCTCGGCGCTGGTGCCGCCGGCGCCGCAAGCCACCACTGCACCGAAGGTGGGGTCGTGGACCACCCCGACCAGCAGCTCCGCGACCCCGCTCGCCATCCGCTGGATCAGCAATCCCTCTGGCGGGTGGCCGGCGGCCGCCACGGCCTGGGCCAGGTCGGTCGCGGCTCGGGTGACCTCTTGACGTCCCTGGAGGTTGAGGCGGACCGCGCCGACCTCGGTCTTGTGCAGCAGCCCCGGGGCGACGGCCTTCAGCGCCACCGGCCCTGGAAGCTCCTCGGCCACCTTCCCCGCCTCCTCGGCCGTGCGGGCAAGGCGCCAGGGGGCCAGCGGCAGGCGGTAGCAGCCGAGCAGCCGCGCGGCCTCCTCGACGGTGAGCCAGCGTGGTCCTGTGGCGAGCGCCTCGGCCAGTACAGCGGCGGCTTCGTCGCGGCGGATGCCGTGCAGGTCGGGCAGGTGCCCCTCAGGCTGGCGCAGCCACTGGCCCCGCTCGGCGGCACGCGCGACGGCCCGGGCGGCCTCCTCGGGGAAGGCGTAGCAGGGGATCGGCCGTGGACCGGTGTGGAGCTCGGCCGGGATGCCTGTGGAGGTCATCAGCACGGCCAGCGGCGTCGTCTCGGCGGGGGCCTGCTCCGCGGCCTGGCGGATGGTGGCGGCGATCTGGTCGGTCGCGTGCTCGCCGGCGAGTGGCGGGATGTGGATGACGATCACGGCGTCGACCTCGCCGGAGGCGGCCACCAGCTCGATCGCCTGCTGGTAGCGCTCGGGCGGGGCGGCGGCCAGCAGGTCGACCGGGTTGCCGCTGGCGGCCTCGGCGGGCAGGACCCTGGCCAGGCGCGAGCGCAGCTGCTCGGAGAAGGCCGGGACCTGGAGCCCGGACGCCTCGCAGGCATCGGCGCACAGGATGCCGGGACCGCCGGCGTTGGTGACGATCGCCACTCGCCGCCCACGCGGGGCGGGCTGGGCGGCGAGCAGCTTGGCGACGTCGAACAGTTCGCTCAAAGTGTCGGTGCGGATCACGCCGGCCTGACGGAACAGCGCGTCCACCGGCACGTCGGACGCGGCCAGCAGAGCGCCGGTGTGCGAGCCGGTGGCGCGGGCGCCCGCCACCGACCGGCCGGCCTTGACCGCGATGATCGGCTTGGCGCGGGCCAGGCGGCGGGCGAAGCGGGCGAGCTTTCTGGGGTTGCCGAACGACTCCAGGTACAGCAGCACCAGGTCGGTGTCGGGGTCGTCCTGCCAGTAGCCGAGCAGGTCGTTGCCGGAGATGTCGGCCTTGTTGCCCACCGACAGAAAGCTCGACAGGCCAAGGCCAAGCTGGTTGGCGTAGTCGACGATGGCAAGGCCCAGCGCGCCGCTCTGCGACATGAAGCCGACCCGGCCCCGCTGAGGCAGGGTCGGGCCGAAGGTGGCGTCCAGCCGCACTGCGGGATCGGTGTTGATCACGCCAAGACAGTTGGGCCCGACCAGCCGCATGCCGGCCTGCCGGCAGATCCGCAGCAGGGCCTCTTGGCGCCCGGCGCCCTGTGGGCCGCTCTCGGCAAAGCCGGCCGACAGCACCACCAGCGCGCCTACGCCCTTGGCCGCGCACTCGCGCGCGACCCGCACGACCTCGTCTGCCGGGACGGCCAGCACCGCCAGGTCGACCGGGCCGGGGACCTTGGTGACCGAGGGGTAGGCGGCCACCGACTGGACTACGCTGGCGCTGGGATTGACCGGGTAGACGGGACCGGCGAACCCGGCGGCCAGCAGGTTGTGGAACAGCTCTCCGCCGACCGTGCCGCGCCGGCGCGAGGCGCCGATCACCGCCACCGACCGTGGCGCCAGCACCCGCCGCAGCGCCGCCGCGGCCGCCTGCTCCTCGCGCTGGTCGAAGCGCTCCAGCGCGTCGGGTGTCAGCAGCGTGGGCGCCTCGACCATGACCAGGCCGGGCTCCGAGCGGATGCGGACGGCGAAGCCGCTATCGCGGAACACCTGGATCATCTGGTAATTGCCGGGCAGCACCTGGGCGGTGAACAGCTCGACGCCCTGGGCGCGGGCGGACTGGGCGAGCTGGCCGAGCAGCAGCGTGCCAAGCCCCCGACCCTGGAAGGCGTCGTCGATCACCAGCGCGACCTCGGCCCGCTCGGGCCGCTGGGCCTCTCGCTCCCAGCCGGCGTGCGCGACGATGCGGCCGGAGGATCCGGTGGTGGCGACCAGCCCGTCGCGGCGCTGACCGTCGACGTCGGTGGCCCAGCCAACGACCCTGGTGAAGTCGACCGCGGCCGTAAAGAACCGCAGGTAGCGTGACTCCTCCGACAGCCCCCGCAGCAGCCGCTCCACGCCAGGCGCGTCGCCAGGCCGCGCGGGTCGCACATGCACCGTGGTCCCGTCCCGCAGCACCACATCGGTCTCGCGACCGGCCAGGTCGGCCGCTGGTGTGGTTGTGGCCATCGCAATGCTCCTGTGCCGACCGGTCGGGTCAACGCCCGGTTCGCGAACGCTTCCGACTGCAGCGTCCAACCAGGCGGGCGGGATGGCACCGGCCAGACGGGCCGCCCCGCGCGGGACCATCGGCACCAGGACCCGGGCGCGGCGGGCCGTCCGGCCCTAGCACAGCGCACCGCGCGCCCGGCAGCATCGCGGCATGTTCCTGCGCTACTTCATCCAGCTGCCGCTGCCCGCCCAGCAAGTGGAGCAGGCGCTGCTGGCCGCGCCGGCCGAGTGGCTGCCCCACCTGGCCGACCAGGCCGGAACCCGGGGCGAGGA
>JBKPDO010000324.1:0-22355 GCA_046727955.1 bacterium
GACGGAGATGGCGATGCCGGGGGATAACACCGAGATGACGGTGCGGCTGATCGCCCCGATCGCGATGGCGGAGGGGTTGCGGTTCGCGATCCGTGAGGGTGGCCGCACCGTCGGCGCCGGCCGCGTCATCAAGATCCTCAAATAGGATGGATCCGTGAACCAGATGATCGCGTGGCCGGAGGTCGCGCGGTAGGCTCCTGTTCACAGCACGTTCAGGGGCCGAAAGGATCCGACGATGGCAACGACCGACACCAGACCCAAGATCACGCTCGCCTGCACAGTTTGCAAGCACCGCAACTACACCACCACCAAGAACCGGCGCAACGATCCGGACCGGATCGAGCTGAAGAAGTACTGTCGATGGTGCGGCCGGCACACGGCCCACCGTGAGACCCGCTAGCCAGACCCCCTACCACAGTCACCAGAGCCCGGCCTCGCGCCGGGCTCTCGCTTGCTCCAGCGCTGCCAGCGGGCTAGCGTCGTCGGTCCGGAGCGTCGTCTACGAGGAGCGAGCCGCCCATGCCACTGAACCGAGCCCTGCTCGGCAAGGAATACCCTCCCGTGCGGTACGAGGTCGGGCGGGAGAAGCTCCGGGAGTTCGCCGAGTCCGTGGGCGAGACCGATCCGGTCTACCACGACGAGGAGGCGGCCCGGGCGGCGGGCCATCCTGACATCCCGGCTGTCCCGACCTTTCCGGTCATCCTCACCCTACGGGTCGGGCAGAAGGTCTACAACGACCCTGAGCTCGGCCTCGACTACAGCCGCGTGGTCCACGGCGAGCAGGAGTTCAGCTACCACCGGCCGATCTTCGCCGGCGACCGGCTGCTGGCCGCCGGGCGGGTCGCCGCGGTCGAGGTCAAGGGCCGCCACGAGGTGCTGGCGATCGAGACCAGGGTGACCACCGAGGCGGGCGAGCCCGTCTGCAGCGCGGTGGTGACGCTCATCTCCAGAGGGACCGCCCCGCGGCCGGACGGCGATGGTGCCTCTGGAGGGCCGGCATGAGCCCGCGGCGCGAGGTGGTGCAGGTCACCCCCGGCGATGCGCTGTCCCCGGTCCACCACGACGTCCAGCGGTCCGACCTCGTCAAGTATGCGGGCGCGTCCGGCGACTTCAACCCGATCCACTGGAACGACGAGTGGGCCATCTCGGTCGGCCTGCCCGGGGTGATCGCCCACGGCATGTTCTCCATGGGGGTTGCCGCAAGGATGATCTCGGCCTACGCCGGTGACCCGGCCGCGATCAAGCGGCTGCGGGTGCGGTTCTCCGACATGATCCGGCCCGGTCAGACCCTGACCGTCGGGGGCGAGGTCGCCGCTGTCGACGGCAAGCAGGTGTCGCTGCGCTTCTGGGGCGAGGACGAGGCCGGCAACCGGGTGCTCTCGAAGGGCGAGGCCGAGCTGGAGCTTGCCTGAGGTGGCGTAGACCGCCATGCCGGAGTCGCCTCGAGCGCCCCAGCGGGTGCTCGATCTGGTCGCGGAACGGCAGGCCGCCCGCGAGCTGCGTGACTTCGCCCGCGCCGACGAGCTGCGTGACCAGGTGCTGGCGGCCGGCTGGCTGATCAGGGACACGCCAGCCGGCCCTGAGCTGGTCGAGGCGCCGGCGTGGCGACCGGTCGAGCCCTCCAGCCTCGCGCCGCGCTGGGAAGAGCCCGACCGCCACCTGGTCTCGGTGGTCATCCATGTCCTCGGCTGGCCGGACGACGTTGCCCGAGCGGTGGTGGCGCTGGCGAGCCACTGTGCGAGCGTCGACTACGAGGTGCTGCTGCTGGACGACGGCGCGGGCGACCAGACGGCGCGGGCCACCGAGGAGCTCGCCACGACCGATGCGCGAGTGCGGGCGCTGCACCTCGACCCCGCGGTCGGCTTCGGGGCGGCCATTGGTCTCGGCATGAGCCAGGCCACCAGCCGGGTCCTGGTGTGGCTCGACCCGCACGTCGAGGCCACCGGCGACCTGCTCACGCCGCTGGTCGACGCGCTCGCCGAGCCGCGCGTGGGGCTGGCCGGCGGCTGGGGGGTGGTGAGCCACTCGATGCTGGACTTCGAGGCCGACGATGGACCCGAGGTCGACGCCATCGAGGGCTACCTGCTCGCGGTGCCCAGATCGCTGGCCGCGCTGGTCCGGCCCGACCCCGGGCACCGCTATTACCGCAACGCCGACCTCGACTTCTCGTTCGCCGTGCGCGACCTCGGCGGCCGGGCCGGCGGCACCGCGGGCACGGCGCCGCTGCGGGCGCTCCGCGTGCCGGTGCCCGCCAGGCGCCACCGTCACCGGGCATACCACGAGATCGACCCGGTGCAACGCGAGCGCGCCTCGAAGCGAAATTACGACCGCTTCCTCGCCCGCTGGAAATTCCGCACGGAGCTGCTCACCCAGGGATTCACCGGCTACCACCGTCACCCGCCCGATGGCGGACCGGGCTGACCCCCGACCCGAGACACACCGCGACCGGCGCGGTAGGATCGCCTGAACGCACCCGAGATCATAACGGCCGGCCAGCGGTAACCCGTGTGTCATGTTCGGGGTCTAACGTTCAGCAGTAGCAAGGGGAACGAGGTGGAGGTCGACCGGGAGCTCGTCGAGGCCGCCCAGGCCGGTGACCGCTGGGCGCTCGAGGAGCTGGTGCGCCAGACCCACCGGAGCGTCTATACGTGCGCGCTCCGGCTTGTGGGCAACCCGGACGACGCCGCCGACGTCGCCCAGGACGTGTACGTCCGGGTGGTCCGCAAGTTGGGGGGCTTCCGCCACGAGGCCTCCTTCTCAACCTGGCTGAATCGGGTGACGACGAACGTGGCCATGAGCAGCCTGAAGCACCGGACGCGGCGGATCGCGATCGAGGGGGCGGTGGTCCCCGCCGAGACCCGCGATCCCTCGCCCGACCCTTCCGAGCGCGCCGAGGCAGTCGCCCTCGCCCGCCGGCTCGAGCGGCTCGTGGCCGAGCTGCCGGAGGGCCAGCGCCAGGTCCTGGTGCTGCGGGATGTGTACGGCCAGTCGACGGACGAGGTGGCGAGTGCGATGGGGTTGACGCCCGGAGCTGTCAAGGTGCGCCTGTTCCGGGCGCGGGAGCGGCTCAAGGCCCAGCTCGAAGCGGCCGAGGGTGGGCAGGTGGTGGCGCTGGCCGGACGCCGGCGCGCGTCGGGTCGGCGGTCGTGATGGGCTGCCACGACGTCCGCCCGCTGCTGCCGGCCCGGGTCGAGGAGCTCACCCCGCTGGAGGCGCGCGTCAGGGCGCAGCACGTCGCGACCTGCCCGCGCTGCGCAGCCGAGGCCGCTGCCTATACCCGGCTGGTGCGCGCCCTGACCGCCATGGCCGCCCTGGAGGCGGAGCCAGTGGCCGGGACGCTCGAGCGCGCGCTGGCCGTCATCGACCGCCGCCGAGCGCTCACCATGACCGATCCGCGGGTGGCGATGTTCGCCGCCGGATCCGCCGGCGCCCTGGTCGCCACGCTCGTCGTCGCCCGCGCCCTGCGGCAGCGGCGCAGGACGCCGCCGAGCGCACCGCGCAGCGCCAGCCCGCTTCCCGGCCTGGCGGCGCTCACCGCACCCGTCCTGGCGCGGGCCAAGTAGGGCCTGTTCGCATTCGGGGGGAGCCCGAGACGGGGCGATCCACCGGGGGCACCCCCTTGGGGTTCCCCGGACCCCTCCGGCCCCGAACCCCCCATCGGCTACCTCGACGTGATCCCTGGGTTGTGGGTCAGCGCCGCGATCGGGCAGGTTCCCCGTGTCGCGGATCACCATTGCAACCAGGCCCTAGCCAGCCAGTACCCGCGCCGGACGGCGCGCCGGCGCGGCACGCGAGCCCGCCGGGTCACACGGCGTTACGGCGACCCGTCGGCCTCTCAGGAGCCGAGCACGAACGGCCCCCCGCGAGTCGGGATCATCACGGCCAGGTCCGGGTGCTGCCGCTGGACCACGTCGACCAGGTGGGCCGGAAAGCCCGGGTTGCCCGCGAACATGTCGTAGTGCATGGGGATGAGCAGGCCCACGCCGACCCTGGCGGCGAGCTGGGCGGCCTCCCGGTGGTCCATGTTGCCAACGATGTTCTGGTCCTCGCGGAAGCGGTCGCGGCCGTTGATGGGCAGCAGCGCGACGTCGGGCGCGAGCAGCCGGAGCCAGTCCTCCATCCCCTCGTACACGATCGTGTCGCCCGCGTGGTACACGCGCATGCCGCCGGCCTCGACCACGAAGCCGAGGTAGCGGTAGCGCCCGCCCGACAGCTCCTGCCCGAAGCTGTAGGCGTCGGCCACCTCCACGCCATGACAGGCGGGCAGCGGGTGGATGCTGACGTCGCCCAGCTCGAGCGGCTGCTCCGGCTGGGCGCCGATGACCCGCTCCGGCGCGATGTCGAGGTCGGTGACCTGGGAGACGATCGGCGCCGGCACCACCACGAGGGCGGCCGGGGAGGCGGCGGCCATCGCCGGCAGCGAGTCGGCGTCCAGGTGGTCGATGTGCTCGTGGGTGCACAGGATCGCGTCCACGCCGCTGGCTTCCTCGGGTGCGAACGGCCGCGGCACCGCGCGGTTGTGATGCAGGGAGAGGAACGGGTCGAGCAGCAGGGTCACGCCGGCGCCCCGGAGGGCGAAGCCGGCCTGGCCGAGCCACCAGAGCGCCACCTGGCCCGCTCCCAGCGGGAGCTTCGCGAAGTCCGCCGGGGTCCTGCAGCCACCGGCCAACGACATCGGCATCCCTCCTCCGGAACGCACGGGGCCTCCTGAATTACTCACGCGGCAGCGCGGCAGTCAAGCGCTCGGGGTCAATGGCGGTAATGGCGGCGCTCGGTCACCCTGGAAGGCGAAGCAGCTGACGTTGGAGGCAACCATGCCGGCCGTGCACTTCCTCGACGTGACCAACCGCGACGGCGTTCAGACCGCCAGGATCAACCTGTCCAAGTTTGGCAAGACGATGGTCAACTTCTACCTCGGCAAGCTCGGCGTGGCCCAGTCCGAGCTGGGGTTCCCGTTCCTGTTCCACGAGGTGCCCTACGTGCGCGCCAACCTGGCGCTGGCCAAGGCGGGCGCCTTCGGGGACCTCAGGCTGTCGGGCTGGGCCCGGGCGGTGGTCGAGGACGTGGAGCGCTCGGTGCCGCTTGGCCTGGAGCACATGAACCTCTCCATCTCGACCTCCGACCAGATGATCCGCCACAAGTTCCGCGGCCGCCTGGACCGCGCGGCGGTGCTGCGCGAGATGACCGCCGCGACCAGGGCGGCCAAGGCGGCGGGCGTGGTAACGGTCGGCGTGAACGCTGAGGACGCCTCGCGCACCGACGACGGCTACCTGCTCGAGTTCGCCCAGGCGGCGCGGGAGGCCGGTGCCGACCGGGTGCGCTACTGCGACACCATCGGCGGCGACACCCCGCACCGCATCCGCGAGCGCTTCGCCTGGCTGGCGTCGGCGGCCAGCACGCCGATGGAGACCCACTGCCACAACGACCTCGGCATGGCGGTAGCGAACTCGCTCGCCGGCGCGCTCGGCACCCTCGACGCGGGCCAGGACGTCTGGGTGAACACCTGCGTCAACGGCATCGGCGAGCGCGCCGGGAACGCGGACCTGCTGAGCACGGTGCTCGCGCTCCGCTATGGCCTCGGCGTCGCCGAGCGGGTAGAGGTGGCCGATGCGCTCGACCTCTCCTGGGCGCGCCGCTTCGGCCTGTGGGCCAGCTACGCGTTCGGTCAGCCACTGCCGCTGAATCAGCCGGGGGTGGGTCGCAACGCCTTCGCTCACGAGTCCGGCATCCACGCGGACGGGGCGCTCAAGGACCGCCACAACTACGAGCTGTACGACGACGAGGCGCTCGGGCCGTTCCCGCACGATTGGCACGCGCGCCAGGGCCGCGTGGTGCTGACGGGCGAGTACGGCGGCAAAGCGGGCTTCCGGCACGTGCTGGACGGTCTCGGCATCGAGGTGGCGCCCGCCGACGAGGGCCTGGTCTTCTCGCTCGTGCAGCTCAGCAACGCCGCCACCGGCCACCCCCTCACCGACGACGAGCTGCGCCTGCTCGCCGCCCATCCGCACGAGCTCGCCCTGCTCTACCCCGGCCAGCTCGGGTAGGAAGGACGTGCCCCACGCGCGGCGGGCTTGATAACCTGGAGGCGTCGGAGTGTCCGGGTACAAACGCCAGGCACCTTGAGTGGGTTGGATGGCGACCCCTATACTCATTGAGCTTCGGGCTCGGGGGCCCGGCACGGGCACCCGTAGGCCAGTAGCTCAATTGGTAGAGTCCCGGTCTCCAAAACCGGTGGTTGGGGGTTCGAGTCCCTCCTGGCCTGCAAGCCCCTTGTCCCGTGATCGAGAGGCTCTGACGCTCGCCATCGGGACAAGGGTTGACGACCATCAGTGCGCCGCCCGGCGCGAGGAGCAGGGCTTGCGATGAACAGGGAAACCAAGCGAGCGATGCAGCGCCAGCAGCGCACCGCCGATCAGGCGGCGCGCCTGCAGCAGCTGCGCAAGCAGCAGATCGCCCGTCAGCAGACCGCCAGGACTGCCAGGGACGGCGCCGCCGCCGGGCGGAGGTCCCGGCTGCGTGGCATCGGGAACTTCGGCAGCGAGGTCACCAGCGAGCTGCGGAAGGTGAACTGGCCCGACCGCCGCACGGTGTACGGGTACACCATGGTCGTGCTCGTCTCGGTGAGCGTGATCACGGCCATCATCTTCGGCCTGGACACGGCGTTCGGGAAGCTCGTCCTGGCGATCTTCGGCTAGTCATTCATCGAACCACCAGGAGTGCCATGAGTATCGAGGACATCGTCACCGAGGAGGCCGGTCACGACTACGGCCCCGGGGACTGGTATGTCGTCCACACCTACGCGGGCTACGAGAACAAGGTCAAGGCCAACCTCGAGAGCCGCATCTCGTCCATGAACATGGAAGAGAAGATCTTCGAGGTCGTCATCCCCATGGAAGACGTCATGGAGATCAAGGGGGGCAAGAAGCAGGTCGTCTCCCGCAAGGTGTTCCCGGGGTACCTGCTGGTCCGCATGTACCTGGACGACGACTCCTGGTACGTGGTGCGGAACACGCCCGGGGTCACCGGTTTCGTGGGGTCTGGCGCCAAGCCGACGCCGCTCTCCGAGAAGGAGGTGGCCAGGATCCTCGAGACCAAGCCGGTGGAGAAGCTGAAGCCGCGCGTCGAGTGGCAGGTCGGTGAGTCGGTGACCGTCATCTCGGGTCCCTTCGCTCAGCTGCCCGGCACGATCGCCGAGATCAACCCCGACCAGCAGAAGGTCAAGGTGCTGGTGTCGATCTTCGGCCGCGAGACCCCGGTCGAGCTCTCATTCGACCAGGTGCAGAAGCTGTAGCAAGGGTTGCAAGCGTTCGGAACGCCAAAGGAGCGAAAGAAGTCAGATGCCACCCCAGCAGACCCGCCGCCGCAGAGTGACGGCGGTCATCAAGATCGAGCTCACGGCCGGCCAGGCCACGCCCGCCCCGCCGGTGGGCACCGCGCTCGGCCCCCACGCCGTGAACATCATGGAGTTCGTCAAGCAGTACAACGCGGCCACGCAGGCGCAGGCGGGCACCGTGGTCCCCGTCGAGATCACCATCTACGAGGACCGCACCTTCAGCTTCGTACTGAAGACCCCGCCGGCCGCGGTGCTGCTGCGCAACGCGGCCGGGGTCGAGAAGGGCTCGCCCGAGCCGCAAAAGGTCAAGGTCGGAAGCGTCACCCGGGCGCAGGTCCGCGAGATCGCCGAGACCAAGATGCCCGACCTCAACGCCCGCGACATCGAGGCCGCGATGCGCGTCGTCGAGGGCACCGCGCGCTCGATGGGGATTACGGTCGCGGGCTGACGCCCGCGACCCCGCTGCCGGGGTGGAACCATGGCCTTGGCGATGGTGTGGAGTAAGGGGCCTGAGAACTGCTACGTGCCGCCTTTGGCGGCGATCGGATCATCAGAGCTACGCCCGATCCGCGGAGCGGATCGGCGTGTGGGAGGGCCAGTAGGGCCCGCTGACCACAGGGAGGTATCGTTCGCATGAGCGGTAAGAAGTACGCTGAGGCGGCCAAGAAGGTCGACCGGTCCCGGCTGTACCCACCGTACGAGGCGCTCGAGCTGGCCAAGGCCACCAACCCGACCCGCTTCGACGCCACCGTCGAGGTCTCCTTCCGGCTCGGGGTCGACCCGCGGCGGGCCGACCAGATGGTCCGCGGCACGGTCTCGCTGCCGAACGGCACCGGCAAGACCGTCCGCGTGGCGGTGTTCGCCGAGGGCGAGGCCGCCCGCCAGGCCGAGGAGGCCGGGGCCGACGTGGTCGGCGCCAGGGATCTCGTCGAGCGGGTGCAGGGCGGCTTCCTCGACTTCGACGCCGCCGTAGCCGTCCCCGAGATGATGGGCCAGGTGGGCCGGCTCGGCCGGATCCTCGGCCCGCGCGGCCTGATGCCGAACCCCCGTGCCGGCACGGTCACGCCCGACGTGGCAAAGGCGGTCTCCGATATCAAGGGCGGAAAGCTCGAGTACCGCACCGACCGCTGGGGCAACGTCCATCTGATCCTCGGCAAGACCTCGTTCCCCACCCAGGCGCTCGCCGAGAACTACCAGGCCGTGCTGGACGAGGTGATCAGGGCCAAGCCGGCGGCGGCCAAGGGCCGCTACGTCAAGAGCATCACCCTCTCGACCTCGATGGGCCCGGGCATCAGGGTGGACCCGTCCCAGACCCGCAACGTGGCCCAGGAGGCGCGGACCGCCTAGCGCTCGCCTCCCACCGCCACCTTCCGCCGATGTCCTCCGTCGCCTGGTACCTGGGCTGGTGGGCCCCGCTGCCACCGGCGGTGGAGCCGGACGAGCTGATCGACCCTGCGGTCCACGGCCCGCTGCTCGCCGCGGCCGGCTCGGGTGCCCCACTCGACCGCCTGGGGCAAGCCCGCCTCGACGTGCTCAAGGCTGCTGGGCTGGCCACGACAGCGGGCATGCCGCGGTTCCCGGTGGCCACGGCCGAGCAGGCCGAGGGGCTGCGCGCGGCGGCGGACGACCTGGGCGGCGCGATCGCGCGCCTGCTGGCCGGAGAGTGGAGCCGGATCGAGGTGGAGTACGAGCCGGTCCATGCCACTGTCGCCGGGTCCGGCGAGCCGACCATCGCCTTCCTGGTGGTCGGAGGGCTGGTCCTCGACGTGGGGGTGCGCCGCCTGCTGCGGCTCCAGGGGCTGGCCGCGCCGCCGTTCGGCAGCGCCTTCGCCTGGCTGGCGGAGGGCGAGACCAGAGCGGTCGCCGGGCTGTGGAGCGCGCGCGTGACCACTGTGCCCGGGCGGGGCCACCTGGTCCGCTTCGGCCGCCCCGACGCGCCGCAGTGGGAGCTGGCCGCCGTCGAGCCGGAGGCGGCTCCCGCGCTGCCCGCGAGCCACGAGCCAGCCCTGCGCGCGCTGGTCGAGGGCATCGGCTGGTCGATCGTCAAGCTGGTGGAGGACGCCGTGCCCGGGCTGGACCCGCAGCGCCGCCGCATCCCGGGCGCCGAGGACGAGGGTGCCTTCCTGGCGTGGGCGTACGCCCTGGCCGTCGACGCCGCCCTCGAGAGCCTCTCCGCTCGCGGCCTGCTCGCGCCCCCGATCGACGGTGTCGTCTCCATCCGCGTCACCGACCCCGCCCTCGCCGGCATGTAGCCCTGCAGACAACGCCCGGCTGCCACCGGTGCCGACCGCTTAGACCACCTCGACATGCACGTCCGCGAGCCCCGCCGCCAACGTCCGCAGGTCCTTGAGGTCTCATTTTCGATCGAACCTTTCGAGCTCTGAACGGGTTGCCAGGATGGCTCCTGCCCTGGGCAGGAGGAGCGTGGACGGCGGGTCGGGCTCTGAGCCGCCGGATGTGACATCGGATGTGACAGAGGTGGTGCCGCGCGGCGGGAGTGGGCGGATCCGGGGGACGCGCTGGGGCGGCTCGAGCGCACGAGTAACGCTCAGGTCGGCCAGCCAGCGGCCGCGCTCGAAGCCGCGGTCGAACTGCCGCGCGGCCTCCTCGCCGATCCGGCCGGCGGCCCACAGCGCCATAGCGGCACCGCCGGCTACCAGGCCGATGAGCAAGCCAATCATGACCGGTACGGTCATCGTGCCTCCTTCGGTCGGTTGCTGCCCCTCGCCCGCCTCGAGGCGCCCGCGATGCTACGACCTCACCGGATGGCTTGCTCACGGTTATCCACACCCCCCTTGCGAGTCGCGACGGATCAGAAACGACCAAGGGGGTCGGCGCTCGTTTGCCGGGAAAGCGGACGGTCGCTACTCTTGGGCGAGCCAGAGACCGCCCGGTTGCCGCATGGCACGAAAGCCCAGCAGGGCGCCGGCGTAGGCGAGGCCCACCGAGCAAGCTCGGCCCGGGTCACGGCGCACGTCGCGGTGCCATCGCAGCGGGCGGTCCATGGGACCGTCCGTTTTTCGTCGTGCCCGCTTCCTGAAGGTGGGTTGGATCGAAACGAGGTGAGGCCGTGCCGAACGCGAGCAAGGTCGCCGAGGTAGAGGCCATCAAGCGATACCTGAATGACTCGGTGGCCGCGCTGCTCACCGAGTATCGCGGGCTCAAGGTCAAGGAGATGGGCGAGCTGCGCGACTCGCTGCGCGGCTCCTCGACCGACTACCGGGTGCTCAAGAACACCCTGACCGGCATCGCCGTGCGCGAGGCGGGCTACGAGGAGCTCGTGCCACTGCTCGACGGACCGACCGCGGTGGCGTTCGTCCACGGTGACCCGGTCCAGGCGGCCAAGGACCTGGCCGATTTCGCCCGCACGCACCCGGCGCTGGTGCTCAAGGGCGGTGTGCTCGACGGCAAGGTGCTGGACGGCGGCTCGGTCCGGCAGCTGGCCACGCTGGAGTCGCGTGAGGTCGTGCTGGCTCGCCTGGCCGGAATGCTCCAGGCCTCCCTGCAGCGGACCGCGATCGTGCTGGCAGCGCCGCTACGTCAGGTGGCCACCATGACCACCGCGCTGCGGGACAAGCTCGAGGAGTCGGGCGGCGACCAGACAGGCGACCAGACAGGCGACCAGACAGGCGATCAAACGTAATGACCCGCCAGACCCGGGCGGCGAGGTCGCCGAGCGGCAGCGCCCGGGACGAGGAACAAGGAGACAACCGCCAATGGCCAAGCTTTCCAACGACGAGCTCCTGGACGCCTTCAAGGAGATGACCCTCCTGGAGCTCTCGGACTTCGTCAAGCAGTTCGAGGAGGCGTTCGGTGTGTCCGCGGCCGCACCGGTCGCCGCCGTCGCCCCCGCCAGCGGTGCGGCCGCGCCGCAGGCGGCCGAGGAGGAGGAGCAGACCGAGTTCGACGTGGTCCTCACCTCCGCCGGCGACAAGAAGATCCAGGTCATCAAGGAGGTCCGCGCGCTCACCAGCCTCGGCCTGAAGGAGGCCAAGGACCTGGTCGACTCGGCCCCCAAGCCCGTGCTCGAGCGCGTGCCCAGGGAGCAGGCCGACAAGGCCAGGGCCCAGCTCGAGGGCGCCGGCGCCACCGTAGAGCTGAAATAGACTGCGGGGGGCGCCAGCGCCCCCCGCAAACCCCCCAAAGCGGTGAGGGGCTTCGCCCCTCGACCCAACCTCGAAAGACGAGGTCAGAGGCGTTTTTCGCGGCTGACCTCTTGACACCGGCATACGTGGGCGGCACACTCCCGCTCATCTAGACGAAGTGAGGTGCAGACGCAAACCCTCAGTTCGGTGTTGACAGCAGTGTAGATTGCCGCTACACTGCTCTTTCGCATGTCTCCGCGCGCCTTTGACCAGCCACCCTTCGTGGCTTTGGCGTGCCCACGTGCCACCCCACTCACCTACTTCCCGCGAAAGGGGAGAGACGCCTGTTGAGCGACCCGCGCACCCCGGCATCGCCACGACTCTCCTTCGGCAAGATCCCCGAGATTCTTCCCCTCCCCGATCTGATCGCCATCCAGCGCGATTCCTTCGAATGGCTGATCACCGACGGCCTCCGTGAGGTCTTCGAGGAGATCAGCCCGATCGAGGACTTCACTGGACAGATGGCGCTCACTTTCGGTGAGCATCGCTTCGAGGAGCCAGAGCTCACTGTCGAGGAGTGCCGAGAGAAGGACCACACCTACTCACGCAAGCTCCACGTCCAGGCAGAGTTCCAGAACCGTACCACCGGCGAGATCAAGTCCCAGTCGGTCTTCATGGGCGACTTCCCCGTGATGACCGAGCAGGGAACCTTCATCATCAATGGCACCGAGCGCGTCGTCACCTCGCAGTTGGTGCGCTCGCCCGGCGTCATCTTCGAGCAGGAGCCGGACAAGACCCTCGACAAGGTCATCACCTCCTGCCGGGTGATCCCCGCCCGGGGCGCCTGGCTGGAGTTCGACGTCGACAAGAAGGACACGGTGGGCGTGCGGCTCGACCGTAAGCGCCGCCTGCCCGTCACCGTCCTGCTGCGCGGCCTTGGCATGACCGAGGCGCAGATCCGCGAGCGTTTCGGCCACTCCGAGACCATGATGCTCACCCTCGAGCGGGACCACACCCGCACCGAGGAGGACGCCCTCATCGAGATCTACCGGCGCCTGCGCCCGGGCGAGCCGCCCAGCGCCGAGTCCGGCCGTCAGCTCCTGCACGGGCTGTTCTTCCAGCCGAAGCGCTACGACCTCGCCAAGGTCGGCCGCTACAAGCTGAACAAGAAGCTCGGGCTCGACGAGTCTCACAAGGAGCTGACCCTCACCGTCGACGACGTCACCGCAACGGTCGACTACCTGGTCCGCCTCCACGAGGGGGACCCGACCACCAGCACCGACGACCAGGACCACTTCGGCAACCGCCGGCTGCGCTCGGTCGGCGAGCTGATCCAGAACCAGGTCCGCATCGGCCTGTCGCGCATGGAGCGGGTCGTGCGCGAGCGCATGACCACGCAGGACGCCGAGGCGATCACGCCGCAGACGCTGATCAACATCCGGCCGGTCGTGGCCGCGATCAAGGAGTTCTTCGGCACCTCGCAGCTGAGCCAGTTCATGGACCAGACCAACCCGCTGGCCGCCCTGACCCACCGCCGGCGCCTGTCCGCGCTCGGCCCGGGCGGGCTGTCGCGGGAGCGCGCCGGGTTCGAGGTGCGCGACGTGCACCCCTCGCACTACGGCCGCATGTGCCCGATCGAGACGCCGGAGGGCCCCAACATCGGCCTGATCGGCAGCCTCTCCACCTACGCGCGCATCAACGAGTACGGCTTCGTCGAGACGCCCTACCGCAAGGCGGTGAACGGCCGCGTCACCGACCAGGTCGAGTACCTCACCGCGGACGACGAGGACCTCTACGTCATCGCCCAGGCCAACGCGCCGGTCGACAAGAACGGCAAGTTCGTCGGCGACCGCGTGCTGGTGCGCCAGGGCAGCCGCTCGGCCGCGGTGGCCGGGCAGCAGCGCAGCCTCGGCAACGAGGCCAGCGGTGAGATGGCCCTGGTCCCGCCCGACGAGGTCGACTACATGGACGTGTCGCCGCGCCAGATGGTATCGGTGGCGACCGCGCTGATCCCGTTCCTCGAGCACGACGACGCCAACCGGGCGCTGATGGGCGCCAACATGCAGCGCCAGGCGGTGCCGCTGCTGCGCTCCGAGGCGCCGCTGGTCGGCACCGGCATCGAGCGGCGGGTGGCCGTGGACGCCGGCGGCGTGGTGGTGGCCTCGCAGCCTGGCACGGTCGAGGAGGTGTCGGCTGACGCCGTGACGGTCCGCCACGCCGACGGGACCTCCCGGGTCTACCGGCTGCGCAAGTTCGAGCGTTCCAACCAGGGGACCTGCATCAACCAGCGGCCCATCGTCGCCGAGGGGGCGAAGGTGGCCGCCGGCGACGTGCTGGCCGACGGGCCCTGCACCGACACCGGTGAGCTTGCGCTCGGCAAGAACCTCCTGGTGGCGTTCATGCCCTGGGAGGGCCACAACTACGAGGACGCCATCATCGTGTCCGAGCGGCTGGTCAAGGACGACGTCCTCACCTCGATCCACATCGAGGAGCACGAGGTGGACGCCCGCGACACCAAGCTCGGCGCCGAGGAGATCACCCGCGACATCCCCAACGTCTCCGAGGACGTGCTGAAGGACCTCGACGAGCGCGGCATCATCCGCATTGGCGCTGAGGTCGCCCCCGGCGACGTCCTGGTCGGCAAGGTCACCCCGAAGGGCGAGACCGAGCTGACCCCGGAGGAGCGCCTGCTGCGCGCGATCTTCGGTGAGAAGGCTCGCGAGGTGCGCGACACCAGCCTCAAGGTGCCGCACGGCGAGAACGGCAAGGTGATCGGCGTCAGGGTGTTCTCGCGCGAGGCCGGCGACGACCTGAACCCCGGGGTGAACCAGCTCGTGCGGGTCTACGTCGCCCAGAAGCGCAAGATCTCCGACGGCGACAAGCTGGCCGGTCGCCACGGCAACAAGGGCGTGATCGCCAAGATCCTGCCCGAGGAGGACATGCCGTTCCTGGCCGACGGCACCCCGGTCGACGTCATCCTGAACCCGCTCGGCGTGCCGAGCCGGATGAACATCGGCCAGGTGCTCGAGACCCACCTCGGCTGGGTCGCCGCACACGGCTGGTCGTTCAACAAGCTGCCGGACTGGGCCAAGACGGGCGGCTGGTCGGACGGCAGCGCCCACCGCGACGGCCGCAACAACCTTGCCACGCCGGTGTTCGACGGGGCCGCCGAGGCGGCGATCGAGGATCTGCTCACCGCCACCCAGGGCACCTATGAGGAGCCCGTCACCGGCGAGGAGCGGCGGCTGGTGGACGCCGAGGGCAAGGCGATCCTGTTCGACGGGCGCACCGGCGAGCCGTACCCAACGCCGGTGACCGTTGGCTACATCTACATCCTGAAGCTGCTCCACCTGGTCGACGACAAGATCCACGCCCGCTCGACCGGTCCGTACTCGATGATCACCCAGCAGCCACTGGGCGGTAAGGCCCAGTTCGGCGGCCAGCGCTTCGGCGAGATGGAGGTCTGGGCCCTGGAGGCGTACGGCTCCGCCTACGCCCTGCAGGAGCTGCTCACCATCAAGTCCGACGACGTGCTGGGCCGGGTGAAGGTGTACGAGGCCATCGTCAAGGGCGAGAACATCCCCGAGCCCGGCATCCCGGAGTCGTTCAAGGTCCTCATCAAGGAGATGCAGTCGCTCTGCCTGAACGTCGAGGTGCTCTCGGCGGAGGGCCAGGAGATCGAAATGCGGGAGACCGACGAGGACGTGTTCCGCGCCGCTGAAGAGCTCGGCATCGATCTGAGCCGGCCGGAGCCCTCGCGGGTCGAGGAGGTATAACTTTCGTGCTCGACGTCAACTACTTTGACGAGTTGCGGATCGGCCTGGCCACGGCCGAGCAGATCCGCATGTGGTCCAACGGCGAGGTCCGCAAGCCGGAGACCATCAACTACCGCACCCTCAAGCCCGAGAAGGACGGCCTGTTCTGCGAGAAGATCTTCGGCCCGACGCGGGACTGGGAGTGCTACTGCGGCAAGTACAAGCGCGTCCGCTTCAAGGGGATCATCTGCGAGCGCTGCGGCGTCGAGGTGACCCGTGCCAAGGTCCGCCGCGAGCGGATGGGCCACATCGAGCTGGCCGCTCCGGTGACCCACATCTGGTACGTCAAGGGCGTGCCGAGCCGGCTCGGCTACCTGCTCGACATGGCGCCCAAGGACCTCGAGAAGATCATCTACTTCGCGGCCAACGTGGTGACCTGGGTCGACGAGGACCGGCGCCACGAGGACCTGCCTCGCATCGAGACCGAGATCGCCCACGAGCGCGAGCAGGTCGAGTTCGACAAGCAGAAGCGCGAGGAGGAGATCAAGGCCCGGCTCGAGGGCAACCTGGCGGAGCTGGAGGCGCAGGGCGCCAAGTCCGACCAGCGCCGTAAGGTCCGTAACGAGGCTGAGCGGTCGTTCAAGGACGTGCGCGAGAAGGCGGCCCAGCGGGTCGAGCTCCTCGAGCGCGTGCTCGAGATGTTCAAGGGCCTGGCCCCCAAGCAACTGCTCGCCGACGACCAGTACTTCCGCGAGCTGCGGGACCGCTTCGGCGAGTACTTCTCCGCCGGCATGGGCGCCGACGCCATCAAGGACCTGCTGCTGCGCGAGGACATCGAGGGCGAGGCCGACCGGCTGCGCGAGATCATCGCCACCTCCAAGGGGCAGAAGCAGCAGCGCGCCATCAAGCGGCTGCGGGTGGTGTCGGCCTTCATCGGCCGGCGCAACTCGCCGCTGGGCATGGTGCTCGACTGCATCCCGGTGATCCCGCCGGACCTGCGCCCCATGGTGCAGCTCGACGGCGGCCGCTTCGCCACCAGCGACCTGAACGACCTGTACCGGCGGGTCATCAACCGCAACAACCGGCTGAAGCGGCTGCTGGACCTTGGCGCGCCCGAGATCATCGTCAACAACGAGAAGCGCATGCTCCAGGAGGCGGTCGACGCCCTGTTCGACAACGGCCGCCGCGGTCGTCCGGTCACCGGGCCGGGCAACCGGCCGCTCAAGAGCCTGTCCGACATGCTCAAGGGCAAGCAGGGCCGCTTCCGGCAGAACCTGCTCGGCAAGCGCGTGGACTACTCGGGCCGCTCGGTGATCGTGGTCGGCCCCGAGCTCAAGCTCCACCAGTGCGGCCTGCCGAAGCAGATGGCGCTGGAGCTGTTCAAGCCGTTCGTGATGAAGCGGCTGGTCGATCTCTCCTACGCGCAGAACATCAAGTCGGCCAAGCGCATGGTCGAGCGCTCGCGGCCACAGGTGTGGGACGTGCTCGAGGAGGTCATCCGCGAGCACCCGGTGCTGCTCAACCGCGCGCCGACCCTGCACCGCCTCGGCATCCAGGCGTTCGAGCCGGTGCTGGTCGAGGGCAAGGCGATCCAGATCCACCCGCTCGTCTGCAAGGCGTTCAACGCCGATTTCGACGGCGACCAGATGGCGGTGCACGTGCCGCTGTCGTCGGAGGCCCAGGCTGAGGCGCGGGTGCTGATGCTCTCGGTCAACAACATCCTCTCGCCGGCCAACGGCCGCCCAATCGCCGTGCCCACCCACGAGATGGTCCTCGGCGTCTACTTCCTGACCTACATGACGCCTTCGCCTCCGGCTTCGGCGAACGGAAAGTCGAAGACGCCTTCGGCGAGTGGAAAGTCCGATAAGAGTTCCGACGAGAAGGTCGTTCCGATGTTCTCGTCGGTTGCGGAAGCGATCATGGGCTACGACTTCAAGTCGGTTGGGCTGCAGGACCCGATCGTCGTCCGCCTTCCGCGGGGCAAGCTGGCCGACCCGGACGGGGACGCCAAGATCGAGACCACGGTGGGGCGCCTGCTGTTCAACGAGGCGCTGCCGGACGACTTCCCGTTCATCAACGACACCCTCCAGTCCAAGGAGATCTCGGCCCTGGTGGCCCGGATCGCCGACCGCTACGACCAGACCATGACCGCCGAGGTGCTGAACAACCTGAAGAACCTCGGCTTCTTCTGGGCGTCGCGCGCCGGCGTCACGGTGTCGATCCAGGACGTGCTCAAGCCACCGCACAAGCAGGAGATCCTCGACGAGTTCGAGAAGCGCGCGGAGAAGGTCGAGAGCCAGTTCCGCAAGGGGATCATCACCGACGACGAGCGGCGGCAGGAGCTCATCGAGATCTGGACCGAGGCGACCGAGCGCGTCCGCGAGGACATGGAGGACCGGTTCAAGCAGGAGCCGTTCAACCCCATCTACATGATGGCCACCTCCGGCGCGCGCGGGAACATGACCCAGGTGCGGCAGATCGCCGGCATGCGCGGGCTGGTCGCCAACCCCAAGGGCGACATCATCCCGCGGCCGATCAAGGCCAACTTCCGTGAGGGCCTGTCGGTGCTGGAGTACTTCATCTCCACCCACGGCGCCCGCAAGGGACTGGCCGACACCGCCCTGCGCACGGCGGACTCCGGGTACCTCACCCGGCGTCTGGTCGACGTCACCCAGGACGTCATCGTGCGCGAGGCCGACTGCGGCACCGAGCGCGGCATCGACGTGACTATCTCCACGCGCCGGCCGCGGCCGGGCGCGCGCGGGCAGTACGACTGGTTGCGCTCGCGGCAGGTCGAGACCCAGGCGCTCTCGCGCGTGCTCGCCGAGGACGTCGAGGACCCCTCGAGCGGTGAGGTGGTGGCCGAGCGCGGCACCGAGATCGACGAGGACGTCGTCGACGCCCTGGTCGAGCACGGGATCGCGAAGGTGCTGTGCCGCTCGGTGCTCACCTGCGAGTCCACCATCGGCGTGTGCCAGCTCTGCTACGGCCGCAGCCTGGCCTCGAACCGGCTGGTCGACATCGGCGAGGCGGTCGGCATCATCGCCGCCCAGTCGATCGGCGAGCCGGGCACGCAGCTCACCATGCGGACCTTCCACACCGGCGGTATCGCGGGCGAGGACATCACCCACGGCCTGCCGCGCGTCCAGGAGCTGTTCGAGGCCCGCACGCCCAAGGGCATGACGCCCATCGCCGAGTTCTCGGGCCGCGTGGCCATCGAGGAGGTGGACAAGGGCGTCCAGGTGACCGTCACCTCCGACGACGGCGAGGAGTGGCAGACCATCGTGCCGCGCCGTGCCCGCCTGCGGGTCGAGGACGGCCAGCAGCTCGACGTGGGCCAGCCGGTCATCGACGGCGTGCCGAACCCGAAGGAGATGCTGCGGGTTCTCGGCATCCGGGCTACCCAGCGGCACCTGGTCGAGGAGGTCCAGAAGGTCTACACCTCCCAGGGTGTGACCATCCACGACAAGCACATCGAGCTGATCGTCCGGCAGATGCTGAAGCGGGTCACCGTCCTGGAGGGCGGCGACACCGGCCTGCTCCCCGGCGAGCTGGTCGAGCGCTCGGCGTTCGAGCGGGCCAACCGCGAGGCGCTCGAGCGCGGCAGCACGCCGGCCAATGGCCGTCCCGAGCTGCTCGGCATCACCAAGGCGTCGCTCGCGACCGAGTCGTGGCTGTCGGCGGCCTCCTTCCAGGAGACCACCCGGGTGCTCACCGAGGCGGCGATCGAGGGCAAGAGCGACCAGCTCATCGGCCTCAAGGAAAACGTCATCATCGGCAAGCTGATCCCGGCCGGGACCGGCATGGTGCGCTACCGCAGCGTCCAGCCGGTGCTGGCGGGCGCCCCGGCCTCCGCCGGCTATGCGGTGGAGGGCTTCGGCGACGGCTATGACGGCTATAGCGACGTCTACTACGGCGAGGACGGCGGCAACGGCGACCTCATGATGGGCGGCGAAATGGCCGGCGAGATGGGCGACGAGCCCGTCGAGCCCGGCTCCGCCGAGCAGCCGGACGCCGGTTCCGACGGCGACGGCGACGGCTACACCTCTTCAGAGGGCTACCAGGCCTACGAGGAGTCGTAGCCACCGGCACACAGCAGACGGCCCGGGCCAATTCTCAGGTCCGGGCCGTCTGCTTTCCTGGTCAGCCGCATTCGCGCAGGTCAATGGCTGTGGATAGCGCGAAGCACCGGCGACGTGCGCGGGTTAGCCTGCTGGCATGTCAATTCGAGTCACCGACCTTCCAGAGGAAGAGCGGCCACGGGAGCGCCTGTGGCGCAAGGGCGCGGCCGCGCTGAGCGACGCCGAGCTGATCGCGCTCGTCCTGCGGCATGGGCGCAGGGGCGAGAGCGCGCTCGAGCTGGCGGCGGGCCTGCTCGCCGACTACGGCGGCCTCGACCGCCTCTCGAGCGCGCGAGCCGAGGAGCTGGCGGCACGGCGGGGCGTCGGTCAGGCGAAGGCCGCCGCCCTGCTGGCCGTGTTCCAGCTCGCCAGGAACCTCGGCAACAGCCCGGTTCCGGCAGCCGTCCGCCGCCCCGACGACCTCGCCACCTTCGCCCTGCGGGAGCTCGCCGGGCTACGTCGCGAGCGGGTGCTGGTCCTCATCCTCGATGCCGGCAACCGGGTCCAGCGGGTCGTGGGCCTCACCGACGGCTCGGTCGACCGCTCGCTCCTGCCGGTCCGCGAGGTGCTGAACGCGGTCCTCCGCAACGACGGCGTGGCGTTCGCCCTTGCCCACAACCACCCCTCCGGCGACCTCACCCCCAGCCGGCAGGACCTGCTCGCCACCGAGGCGGTCGCGATCGCCGCCCGCCTCGTCGATCTCCGCTTCCTCGACCACCTGATCGTCACCGACCTCGGCTGGACCACCGTCCCCACCCCCGATCCCCCGGAGTGAGGAGACTCCCCTGCTCGACGGCCTGGGAGTCTGGGGGGATCATCGGGGCCTGGTGTGTCGGTGACGGGCGTTTTCGGGCGCCTGTAGGGCGAAGGAGGGGCCGATGGCCACCCATCAGGTCGAGGTCGACTGGTCGAAGACCCTCGCTGAGCAGCCGTGGACGGGGCACAACCGCTGGCACCCCGACATCCCGCCGGTGGTGCGCTGCGACCCGGGCGACGAGGTGGTCCTCCCGACCCGTGACGCCCTCGACGGCCAGGTTGGTCCCGGGGCCACGCCGGAAAGCGTGGGCGCCGTGAACCTCAACGTCGTCCACCCTCTCACCGGACCCGTGTACGTCAACGGCGCCGAGGCCGGCGACGTCCTCGAGATCGAGATCCTGCACATCGAGCCGGACGACTACGGCTTCACTGTGCAGGTGCCCGGCTTCGGCTTCCTGCGCGACGAGTTCCCCGAGCCCTTCGCGGTGCACTGGTCGATCGCCGGCGGCTGGGCCACTTCCGACGGCCTGCCCGGCGTGCGCATACCGGGCTCGCCGTTCATGGGCACCATCGGCCTCTCTCCTGACCGGCACCTGCTAGAGGTGACCACCGCCCGGGAGCAGGCCGCCCTCGATCGGGGCGGCTTCGTGCTCCCGCCCGACCCGACCGACGCGGTGCCGGCCGACGAGGCCATCGCGCGCGAGGCCCTGCGCACCATCCCGCCCCGGGAGACGGCCGGCAACGTGGACATCAAGCAGCTCGGGGCCGGCGCGCACCTGTACGTCCCGGTATACGCCCTCGGCGGTCTGTTCTCCGCCGGCGACGCCCACTTCGCGCAGGGCGACTGCGAGACCTGCGGCACCGCCATCGAGATGCGGGCGACCCTGCACGTCCGCTTCGCCATCCACAAGGGCCTGGCCACCTCCCGTGGCATCCAGGACCTGCAGTTCGCGCGCGACGACTACTTCCTGCCGGCGGAGTTCGCCGCGCCGCGCCGCTTCTTCGCCACCACTGGGCGGTCGGTCACCCGCGCCGGCGAGAACCGGCCGGAGGACCTCACCCTGGCCGCCCGCAACGCCCTGCTGAACATGATCGACCACCTGGTCCAGCACGGCGGCTGGTCGCGACAGCAGGCGTACACCATCTGCAGCGTGGCGGTCGACCTGAAGGTCAGCGAGGTGGTCGACGTCCCCAACTTCGTGGTGTCGGCGTTCCTGCCGCTCGACATCTTCTCGGCGGAGAGCTGAACGCAGGTAGGCTGGCCCAGGACCATCGGAGATCCCAGGACCCGGAGGCTGATCGATGCCAGAGCGTCGCGTCGTGGTCGGCTCGAAGGTCGGGCTGCACGCCCGGCCAGCCGCGCTGTTCGTCCAGGCCGCGGCCAGGCAGCCGGTCAAGGTCACCATCGCCAAGGACGCCAGCGCCCCGGTGGACGCCAAGAGCATACTGGCCGTGCTCACCCTGGACGTCCACGGCGGCGAAGAGGTCATCCTCGCCGCCGAGGGGGACGGCGCCGAGGCGGCACTGGACGAGCTGGCCGCCGTGGTCGCCACCGACCACGACGCCAAGTGATGGCCATGGCCGTAACGCTCAAAGGCGTCGGGGTGAGCCCTGGCGTCGCGGTCGGCCCGGTCGCGGCGATGGGCGGCGAGGTGCCGGAGCCGCGGGAGGCAGCCCCGCCCTCTGGTGACCCGGCCGCCGAGCTGGGGGCGGCCAGGGGCGCGCTCGAGGCGGTGGCCGCTGACCTCGAGGCGCGCGCCCGGGCGGCGGGCGGCGTCGCCGCCGACGTGCTCGAGGCCCAGGTCCTGATGGTCCGCGACCCGGGCATCGACGAGCAGCTCAGCCAGCTCACCGCCAAGGGCCGCTCCGCCGCCCGGGCGGTCTGGGAGGCATTCGGCGTCTACCACGAGGCGCTGGCGGGCGCCGGGGAGTACATGGCGGCGCGCGCCGCCGACCTCGACGACCTGCGCGCGCGGGCGGTGGCCCGCCTGCTCCGGGTGCCCGTGCCCGGGGTGCCGGACCCCGGCCACCCGTTCGTGCTGGTCGCCCGCGACCTCGCGCCGGCGGACACGGCGGTGCTCGACACCGCCGCGGTGCTGGCCTTCGTGACCGAGGAGGGCGGGCCCACCAGCCACACGGCCATCCTGGCCAAGTCGCTCGGGGTCCCGGCGGTCGTCGGCTGTGCCGGCGCGACCGGGCTGGCCGACGGCGTGCTGGTGATCGTGGACGGCAGCACTGGCGAGGTGCGGGTCGACCCTTCGAGGCAAGAGGTAGACGACGCGCGGCGGCGCGCCGACGCCAGGAG
>JBKPDO010000325.1:0-7393 GCA_046727955.1 bacterium
CGCGGCAGCCAACCAGCTCGGCTTGACGGTCGCGCGACCAACCTGACAGAACCGCCAGTCGGGCGCGTCAGCCATCGACCACCCCTGCGCACAGCTTGGCCCGGTCCTCGCTGCTCAACGTACCCGACCGGGTTTATGAACTCTACGGGCGTCACTGCGACCACGCAGGGCGAGCAGCTGGACGGTGCGGCACAAGGTGAGATAGACGAGTTTCGGTACACGCAGGACGGCCTCCGCAGGGCTTGGGAGGCGTCACCCTATCGAGCCTGACCGGTTGCGAACCCCGCAGCTCACACACCACGTCCGGGTTTACGTACCCCACACCCTGCCTGGCGGGCTTGCGGGCCGGTGGCGCCACCATGAAGATGAGCCGTCCGTCTTGTCGACCTCCAAGCGAGGTGCCAGATGGCCTACACCCTGCGGTGCGCGGACAGCGGCATGGACTGCCCTGGCCAGTTCACCACCAAGACCGAGGACGAGCTCATGCAGCACGTCGAGCTCCACGTCCGCGAGGCCCATCCCGACATGGAGCTGACCCCCGAGACCACGGCCATGGTCAAGGGCCTGGTCCGCGCGACCTGATCTGGAGCTCATCGCCGCCGACTCGCAGTGGGTCCACACAGCGCGGCGCCGTCGCACAGCGGGCGCGCAGGCCAGCTCAACCACTCCCACCGACCGTGATCAGCGCGCCGCCCGCAAGGTCCATGCTGCGACCTCAATGCCGCGATTGGGTGCAGATCTCGCCGACGCAATGCGCTCGGTCGATACCGCAAGTGAGCGATATCCCTTCAACCAGGCTGGCGGCCAGGACGCCTATTACGACCGGGTGGGCGGCTGCCTGATCACCGGCTTGGGTGTGAGCTGGTGGTGGGCGGTGTGGCTGCAGGCCCGTCGACCCAGGGGTCAGGGCCGGGATCGCCACCAGCGGCGGCGATGGCGAGCCGGTCCAGGAAATGGGGCCAGCCCTGGCGGTGCTGGCGGTCCTCGGGCGCGGGCAGGCCGGCATGCAGGATCGTCACGGTGGTGCCGCCGTCGCTTGGGGTGAGGGTGATCTCGACGGTGGAGGCGCCGGGTGGCAGCCGCTCGGAGCCGGCGTACCCCCAGCTGAGCAGCAGCCGCCGGGGCCGCTCGACTACGAGGTAGCGGCCGCGGACCGGCACGCCGTTGATGTCGAGGGTGAACTGGCCGCCGGGCACGGGGTCCAGCACGGCGTAGTCGCCCATCCAGCGCACGATCGCCTCGGGCCTGGTGAAGTAGTCGAAGACCCGCTCGGGGTCGGCGTCGATGTGCACCGTGGCCGTGTAGGGTGCGCTGGCCGTCACGTGTCGTCGACCTCCGTCGCATCCTCCACCGGGTCGGACTCTACGGCGGCCTTCAGCCGGCGGAGCCCGGCCGGCCACAGCTCGGCCAGGAACCGGTCCAGCGACTCCAGGCCCTCAGGTCGGATGGCGTACAGCCGCCGGGTGCCCTGGCGGTGGGCGGCTACCAGGCCTGCCTCCTTGAGGACCTGCAGGTGCTGGGAGACCGCCTGCTGGGTGAGGTCGACCTTTGCGGCGATCTCGCCGACCGAGCGCGGCGTGACGCGGACCAGGCGCAGGATTGCCTGCCGGCTGGGCTCCGCGAGGGCTTTCAGGACGGCCTCGGCGCTCAACGCTCGGCGTCTCCTACCAGTGAATACAAGTCTTTACTTGTGAAAGTGTCTACTTGATAATAGTCTACGGCGAGCCACTACGGCAGGCGCTGTTGCGTCTGATCAGTCGATGGCATGCCGAAGTTGCATTGGACGATCTGGTATCAGATCGCCAGCGAGAGTTCGCCGAACGCGACCGCCAGCCGTCGGTTCGGCGGCTCCTCGACCGCCAGCTCGTAGCGCCATCGACGAATGTTCTGGACGAAGGCGTGCCCGGCGATGGTGACTGTTGCGCTGCGGTCCTGCTTGAGTCCTCGCATCGGACGCAGCCGTGCCTTCAGCCGGCCGTGATCCGCCTCCATCCGGTTGTTGGCGTACCGATCGGTGCGATGCCACGCCGCCGGCAGCAGCTCCGCCAGTACCAGCGGGTAGGTCGGCGCTCGGTCGCTGACAACCTCCACAGGTCGCGTCGTCGTTGTGCGGATGGCCCGTTCGAAGAACCGGCGGGCCGCCTTGGCGTCTCGCCGCGGGGAGACCAACACGTCGATGACCTGGTCGAACTGGTCGATCGCCCGGTAGACATACCGCCACCTGCCAGCCACCTTCACGTAGGTCTCGTCCACCCACCAACGGTCCCCGACCACGTGACGGCAGGGCCGGGCGGCCTCGACCAGCAACGGCGTGAACCGCACCACCCAGCGGTAGACGGTGACGTGGTCGACCTCCACGCCACGCTCGGCGAGCAGCTCCTCGACATCCCGGTAGGACAGGCCGAAGCGGAGATACCAGCGCACGGCCAGGACGATCACCTCGGGCGGGAAGCAGAAGCCGGCGAAGGCGGACCGATCAATGGGCGTGGGACGGTGATGGCGGTGGCTCATCTTGACAGTCTGCCTACTCGGGCCCGCCCATCGCAGATGCAACAGCGCCGCCGCCGACCACCGCACAGCGGCCCTCGGCGTGGTTGTAGGTATGAAGCGGCGGCACCGCGTGGGGCGGCGGGCTGCCACGAAAGCGGCGTCGGCCCTCCAGCCTGCTCCATCCGAAGTTGGCACCCGCCGCCGTGCTCGGCGCGACGGCATCGATCTCCTCGACGATGTACTGGCCCACGTCGCCGATCCACAGCTCGCCCGTCAGCCGGTCGAACGAGAAGCGCCACGGGTTGCGCAGCCCGAACGCCCAGATCTCGGGTCGGGCGCCACGCCGGTGCACGAACGGGTTGGTCGCGGGCACGGTGTAGGGACCAGCGCCAGCGGGTGCGGCGTCTATGCGCACCAGCTTGCCGCGCAGGACGGCCAGCGACTGGGCCGCGTTGGCCGGGTCCCCGCCTTCGCTGCCATCGCCAAGCCCGAGCCAGAGCATCCCGTCGGGACCGAACACGATGTTGCGCCGTGATGGCGGATCGAGGGCTGCGCCACGGTGAGGAGATCCCGCCGCGAGGCCGGGTCGGGACCGTGCGCCCCGAGGGCGACCTCGACAAGGCGGACCGCGTGCCGCCGGTCGGTGAAGCTGGCGTACAGATGGCGGCGATCCGGCGCGACCGCCAAGCCCAGCAGGCCGCCCTCGCCCTCGGTCCCCACCTCAGCGGACAGATCCAGCGCCGGCTGCGGCGCCACCTGGCCGCCACGGATGACTCGCACCCGGCCTGCCCGCTCGGCGACGTAGAACGTCGTGGCGTCGCCGGCCACGGCCAGCGCCACCGGCTGGTCCAGCTTGGCCACCCGGACCACCCGCACCGCCACTCGGGCGAGCTCCTCCCGGGTCGGCGGCCCGTCGGATGCCGGCGCCGTGGTCGCGGCCGGCGACGTCCGTCCAGCACTAGCACTGGACTGGGCAGCGGTCGGGCCGGGTCCGGTCTGCGCCTGCTGGTCGGAGACCTGCCTGCCGCTGCAGGCCCCGGTCGCCACAGCGAGGGTGGCGGCCAGCCACCAGCGCACGTACGGCCGACGCGCAGCCAATCTCGGACCTCCGGGGAAACGGGCGACACCACGACGGCCGACGCAAGATAGCCGCATCCAACTAGTCGGCGCAAACTGGACTCCCTCGGAGGGGTCGAGGTGGTCACCAACTGAGCGGCGACGTACCCGATGGGGCTGGAGGAGCTGCCGCCTATGGCATGGCACCGCACCCAGCCGTACGCCAACAACCATGTCGAAATGGATCACGGCCGCCTGAGGGCGCGGCTGTGACCGACGCGCGGGCTCAAGCAGGACCGTAACGCCAGCGTGATCATTGCCGGCCATGCCTTCGCCCACAACCTCCGGCCAGGCCACGACGAGTGGGCCGCTGAGGCGCCGGCGAACCGGCGGGTAGCGGTTGCGTCCGCCGCGCTGGCCATGGCGATCTGGGGCCACACACCAAGGTGGAGATCGCGGCCTCCCCATGCCCCAGCCTGGCGCAACGCAACAGCGCCCTTCTGGCACCCCACCGGGCATCGGCCGGGTTGAGGCCGGTCCCGATCTCGGCGTCGTGGTGGGCCCGGTCACAGCGATCCCTCACGGTGGTGGTGAAGCCGCGGCGGTCGCCACGGGGTCGAAGGGGTGCCTGGATGCGATCGGCTCGCTGCCGCCCGTGCGCACCCCAGGGGCGGGGGCGTCACGCTGGCTGCCAGCGCCGCTTGGCGAGGTATCGGGGCCGCAGGATGAGGCGATAGACCAGGTGGGCCGGGCGCGGGAGCTCGGCCATGACCGCGGCGGCGTCCTCGTCGCTGGCATCGTCGAGCACCCACGTCAGGAACTCGGGTCGTTCCCCAGGCGAGCGCCGTCGCCGTTCGGTGCGCAAGAACCCTCGCCACTCGCGCCGGGACAGGTGTCGTTGGAGCAAGGGGAAGACGCGCTGCTCCTCATGGTCCAGATGACCATGAAGGACCTCGCCGAGCGCACCGGCGGCCCTTGTCACGCCTTCGCCGCTGGCCAGGGCGGCGTCGACCGCGCCGATCGCCGATCGCCGGCCCAAGGCCGCGGTGCTCCTCGACCATGAGGTCAAGCTGGTGGACGTCCTCGTCGTCGGTGAGATGGCGTTGCAGCACGGCCACAGGTCGTCGTCCTCGGCGGCGTGGCGCACGTGCAGGGTCCGGCGGAGGGTGGCCCAGCCCTTCGGCACGTCTTGTGGCGCGCCGCCTTGCCGTTCCAGCTGCGGGCGAGGGATTGGAGGCGGGCGGCGTCACGGCGCAACCCGGCGTGGAGGGCGCGCATGAAGCCCAGGTCGACCGGGCGGTCGTCGTCGCGGGCCTGGTGTCGTCGCCTGACCCGCCGGGCGGTGAGCGTCGTCAGGCCGGCCGCGACCACCAGCAGCAGCGCCCACGGTGGGCGTCTGCGTGGCGCGGTGGCCATCGGGCCTCCCTTGTGGAGCGGGGCGGGAGCGGCGCGTTCTCATGGCGACAGTCTGCCTGCTCCGGGCTCGCTGACCGCAGGTGCAACAGCGCCCCTGACACAACGACACCACGACCGTCGCCCCGCCACAGGATTTGCGTTGCCCTTCAAAGCGACCTGATCGATACTTGTCGACGAGATGCGACCGTTCGGCTGACTTTGAACGCCTGGCGCACCCCACCCAGGCGACCCGACGGGCGGGCCGACGGGCCACCCGCCCGTCGTTGCCGCTTGCCGTCGCCGCCCCGACCGGGGCTCAGCACCGGCGCGGGCTCCCCCTGCCGATGGGGCTTCGGCCCCGCCGTCACGTTGCTCCATGATCCGATGACGCAGCAGGAGAACAGGTATGTCGAACGAGAACGTGGAGTTGATCCGAAGGGCCTACGACGCCTATGCGCGCGGTGATCTGGCGACCATACTCGAGGTCGTCGACCCCGACCTGGAATGGACCTACCTGGATCCCAGCCTTGAGGATCCCCAGCCACAGGTCTGCCACGGCCGCCACGAGCTCCAGTCCGCACTGCAGCGCCAGGCCAAGCAGGGCCTGCGGGCACAGCTGGAAGAGATCCTCGGGCACGGCGACCGGGTGATGGTGGTGGTGCGCACCCCCGGGATCGATGCGTATCGCGTGCAGCAGGCCGACGACCGCAACTACGACGTGTTCACTGTGCAGGACGGGCGGATCGTCGCCCTGCGCGCCTGCCACGATCGGCAGGAGGCCCTACGCTTCACCGGCATCCAATAGGGGTGGTGTCGTCGTCCAGCACCCAGCCGACGACGCCTGGGTCCAGCGCAGCTGACCACATGACGCAGGCCAACCTCGGCTGACCACGGTGGGCCGTCGCTTCCTTGGCGCTGGAGGATGGCATCAATCCGATAACACCAGCATCCTGAGGGGTGCACTTACTGGCGTCACGCCGCTTTCCGGTAGTACTCGACGCTCGTATAGATATCAAGCGGCTGGGGTGTGGGTGTTGTTGGCCATCTGGTGGAGCACTGCGAAGACCTCCCGGACGACGTAGCGCTTCAGGCAACGGATGATCTCCTTCCTGGACTTGCCTTGCTTGAGCCGCCGTGCCATGTAGTCACGGGTCGGCTGGTGCCAGCGCAGCCGCACGACCACAATCGGGTACAGCGCGGCGTTGGCGTGGCGGTCGCCGCCGCGGTTGAGGCGGTGGCGGATGGTCTTGCCCGAGGATGCCTCGATCGGGGAGGACCCGCACAGCATCGAGAAGCAGGCCTCTGAGCGCAGCCGGTCGGGGTTGTCCCCAGCAGCGCACCGGCGCTTTTAGGGCCGACGCCGAACCGGGCGAGCAGCCCGGGGGCGGCCTTGGCGACCAGCCGGTCCAGCTCGGTGTCGAGCGTGGCGATCTCGGCGCTCAAGACCTGATCGCGCTCAGCCAGGCAGCGCAACGCGAGCTTGGCTGCTGCGGTGGGCGTGTTGAGCATGCCTGGCTGCAGCGCGGCCGCCTGGCGCACAAGCGTGGTGGCCGAGCGGCCGCGCAACCGCTCACGCAGGTCCACAGGCGCGGTCACCAGCAGCGCCTTGAGCGCGTTGATTGCCTGGGTGCGCGCCTTGACCGCCGTCTGCCGGGCGACCCGCAGCGAGCGGATCATCTCCACGGTCGCGTTGCCGGCCTTGGGCACGGTGGCGACCTCGCCGGCCTGGACGGCGCGGGCAGCAGCCTCGGCATCCAGCGGGTCGGACTTGCCGCGCCGGCGGCGGGCTTGGCGGTCGGGCCGATTGACCTCCAGTCCAAGGACGACCTGGCCGTGATCGCACAGGAACCGTGCGAGCGCGGCGCCGTAGCAGCCAGTGCCTTCCACGCCCCAGGCGTCCACCTCGCCCAGCCCCTGTGCCCAGGCGAGCAGGTCCCGGTAGCCGTCAGGGGTGGTAGGGATGCTGACCGTGGCCAAGCGGCGGCCGAGCTCGTTTTTGGCGTGCGCGACGTGGACATCGAGGTGGGTGTCGACCCCGACGGTGATGTGCGGCCGCTTGGGGTGTGCGATGGTGATGATCGCCGTCTCCCTTCTATGCGATCGGGTGGTGGACGGCACACGCCAGCCGGGCGGGCGGACAGCACTGCAACGGGTCTGGGTGCACAGGCTCGTATCAGGTGACGGTCGCCCGGTTGGTGCCTGTGGTGGCCGCGGCACGAGCCGACAGGTCGAGCACAAGGCACCAAGCCAGTGAATCAGCGGGTCAGACCCCCGCCACGGCCGCCACGGCCGCCACGGCCACATCATTGCAGTGGATCAAGCCCCCCAGGCGATCCCGACGAGCCACTGGGCCGCGACTGCGGACGCGGAGTCTCGGCGGCTCCGGAGCGGCCAGATCGAGCCCGCGATGGGGACGCTCGGCGTTGTAATGGCCGACATACTGCCGAAGGAT
>JBKPDO010000326.1:0-2109 GCA_046727955.1 bacterium
AACGGCACTATGAGCGGCTGCTTGATTTCCGCACGGGGCTGCGACGGTTCCTGCGCTGGAGCGCTGAGCAGGCCGCCACGGTGGGCGTGACCCCGGCCCAGCACCAGCTCCTGCTCGCGATCCGCGGCCACCGCGACCCGGAGGGCCCGACCATCCGGGACGTGGCCGGCTACCTGCTGGTCCACCATCACAGCGTGGTCGAGCTGGTCGACCGTACGGTGGCGGCCGGGCTGGTGGAGCGGCGCCAGGATGGGGATGACTTGCGGGCGGTGCGGCTTCGCCTCACCGCGGACGGGGCTGACCGTCTCGCCCGGCTGACCGCCCTGCACCTGGAGGAGCTGAGGCGGTTCGCGCCGCGGCTCGAAGCGCTGTGGGACGGGCTCGACACGGCCTTCGACGCGCGCCGGCCGGGCCTTTCCCCAGCCGGGCCCAACGATCGACCTCGACCTCCACGTTGAGCCGTCGGGCGGGCGGGTCGTCCGCAGGTGGCTGGGCCAACCACAAGGGCCGCCCGCGGTGTGCCTAAGCAAGCTTACGACTAGGACCTGGGGCGCTTGGGCTGGTCCAGTTCGGCCAGCGTGTGCCGCACCCGGGCGGCAATGCGCTGGAGGTGGGGAAGGGCAGCCATGCCGACGCCTGCCCCGAACACGAACCAGAAGACGGCTTCCATTTCCTACCCCCGACCATGCGGCGGGTTACATCGTGCTGAGATATTGGATCGTAGCACGATGCGGACTCCATGACGGCGACCGTCGGGCTGGCCTTGTGCCGGACGGGCCCAGGGCTGGATGAAACGGCAGGCGCGGAGCCGGGTTGGCCACCGCAACGGTCATGGCGAGCTTCAGGTCAAGACGAAATCGCGACGCCTCCCCGTCGCGCCGGGTATGCCGGGTCGGGGAGGCGTCGGTCGTCGTGTCGCGGCTCAGGCAGGCAAGTGCGTCCTCGCCGAGCCGAGGGATGGGAACCCCGAGCTCCTCGGCCGGGACACCCGACGCAGGTGCCAGGACCCGAGGACGCTCAGCACGAGCAGGATCCCCGCGAGCGAGAACGAGACGATGCTTGCAATCAGCGCGATCTGCCCGATCTTCCAGAACGCGTAGGCGTTGAGCAGCAGTCCGCGAAGGGCCTCGCCCCTGAACAAGGTCTGCACCTGACCCGCCAGCGCCGCGTTGTTGGGATTCTGCCGCGCCAGGGTGCTGACCTCCGCGTACGTCTTGCCAACCGGCGACGTCCTTGAGGTGCACGGCGATGAAGTGGTTAGCCTTGGGCTAGCGCCAATGCCGGTCAGTTACGGGCGATCGTGATAGTACGCACGACGTTTGCCCAGCTCAAAGCCCCGATTTCTGGCTTAACTGACCGGCATTGGGCCTAGACCGCGCCTAGACCTTGACGGGCTTCATGCCCCAGCCAAAGTGCTCGGTAAGCGTCACGACGACCGCGAGCACGATGATCATCGCAATTGTCCAGAGCATCGCCACTCGCCACGGGCGTTGCACCCACTTCTCCCTGAACCAGTCAGCTAGGGCGATCATCGCGACTAGCTCGAACGCTAGCCACAACCACGGGCGCTGCTCGAACTCGTTCCGAACCCAGTCGGCGCGGCGCTGCCGTTGGAGCATGCCCAAGTTACGGTGCTCAGGCTGCTTGCGCAGGGCGATGACAACCCCTCCCCACCAGATGAAGACGCAGGCCAGGCACTCGAAGAGGATGAGCAACAACAGACCTTCGCCTCGCTTCCTCCCACTGGGGCGAGCGATAGGCCAAGCATAGTTGATTGGGGGCCATCCAGGGCTCCGGCAAAGTAGCGAAATGTCCGAGTTGGTCTCCTGGCGCGCTCTCGCGACGCCACACGCGGGCTGCCTGCTACCTGAGACCGGGGCCAGCGCGTCCGTGGTACGAACTGGACAAATCTCGACTTTGCCGGGGTCCTGCGTCGCTTCGCTTGTGAGCCAAGCGGTAAAGTCCAACCCCGTGGCGGCGCCATCGGCAAGCCGCGATCACCGCTTGGAGGGCAACCGTGCCGATCAACCGCCGGACAGCACGCAGCAACCGTGACGAGCCACCTTCCGGTACCACCGCAGCGAGTCCGGTAACGATCACTCGGCCGGA
>JBKPDO010000327.1:0-4694 GCA_046727955.1 bacterium
AGCCGGCACCGACCCTGCCCGCCGGACCGCGGCCACGCCCGACCAGCCCGACCACGGTCGCGCCGGCGCCCGGCGGGCAGCTCGTCCCCTGGATCGCGACGCCGGCGCGACCATCCCCATCCCCGGACGCCTCGCAGGGGCCGCCTGCGGTCCCGCCCGGCACGCCGGCCTGCACGGCGGGCCAGCTCCAGGCGTCGGCAAGCTGGCAGGGCGCGACCGGCTCGCTGGCCGGTGCCGTGACCTTCACCAGCCGCAGCCGGGCAACAGCACCCTGCTTCCTGGTCGGCTACCCGACCATCCAGCTGCTGGACCGGCACGGCCGGCCGCTGCAGCTGACCGCCGACCCACGCACGGGGAAAGCGGCCCCGCCCCCGGTCCTGCTGCGGCCCGGGCTGGCCGCGCAGGTGGAGTTCGCCTGGCGGAACTGGTGCGGCCCCAACCCCGGACCGGTCGGCCTGCGCGTCACCCTGCCCCCACCCCACCCTGGCACGCTGGCCCCAACCGTGGACCCCGACATCCGTCGGGAGCTGACCCCGCGCTGCGACGCGCCCGGCTCCCCGTCGCGGCTGTCAGGAGGCCCCTTCGTCGCCTGGGAGCCCGAGCCGCCGCCCGACCCGCTCGGCAGCCTCCACGTGCGGGTCACGCTGCCCCCATCGGTGGTGGCCGGGCAGCCGCTGCGCTACACGGTGACGCTCGCCAACCCCACGACCGCCGCGGTGTCGCTGCGCGACTGCCCCAGCTACCAGGAGCGCCTAAGCCTCGAGAATGGTGGCACGGCCGCTGAGCGCCACCTGCTCAACTGCGCCCCGGTGGCCGCGATCGGGCCCGGCCAGCAGGTAGGGTTCGCGATGGTCCTCAACCTGCCGGCGACGCTGCGCCCCGGCACGGGCGTGCTGGTGTGGCAGCTCCTCCACGCGGCCCCGGTAGGCATGAAGGTGCTGGTCACCGTCACCGGTCCCTGATCGGCCAGCGGAGGTGGCGTTCCAGATGCCCCGCACGTGGATGGTCGGCAGCGCTGGCGCGGCGCTGGTCCTGCTGGCCGCGTGCGGCCGCGGCGCACCGGGGACCAGCCGCCACCCCCAGCCAAGCCGGGCCGTCCGCCCAGCAACTGGGAGGTCCCCCTCCACGGCGGTCGGATCGTGGCGTCGGCCACGCAGGCAGCCCACTATATGCACTTCACGGTCCGCGAGCCCCAGTTCGCCAGCCGGCCGGCCCTGATCCAGGTGGACGACCCGGCGCAGGTCCCGGTCCACGACCGCACGGTCGCGTTCGTCTACCACCTTCCGGCCGCCGGCACGGTCGTCGTCGAGGAGCGCAGCGCGCACCTCACGCTGACGGGGCTGCGGCGGCGCGCGGACGCCTCCGGCGTGCCCGCCGACGCCTTCCAAATGATTCCGGTGCGCTCAACGGAGGGGCTGCTGGTGAGCGGCAACGGCATCGGCGGCCTGCTTTGGGTCGAGGGCGGCGTCCTGTTCGACATCACCGGTCCCAGCGTCAGCCCGTCACAGGTGCAGGCGCTGGCCGCGCTCGTCTGAGCTGGCATCGATTCGGTAACAACCCATCCGCTCGCCGCTGCTCCCCAGACCCCTGCCCACAGCACGTCCCGCACACCATGCACGACGCAATGCTGCTGGTCAGGAAGCCGCCGCTTCGCTCGGCTAAAGATAAGGTTCGCCCTGCTGTTGAATTTCTTCGAGCTGGAGGGCCGGTTTCCTCGCCACGGCGGCGAGGTGCCCCGGGCCGCGATCGACTACCTTGCCGGTCAGGTCAAGGTCGACCCCGCCGCGTTCGGCGCCTACGACTGGTCCGGGCGATCGATCAAGGGCCATCGGGCGCAGATCCGCCGTGCGCTCGGCTTCCGGGAGTGCACCGTTGGTGACGAGGACAAGCTCGCGGGCTGGCTGGCCGAGGAGGTCTGCCCGGTCGAGCTGGGCGAGGAGCGGCTGCGGGAGGCGCTGCTGGCCCGCTGCCGCGCCGAGCGGCTGGAGCCGCCAGGGCCCAGCCGTATCTCTGCCTGTACGCGGTACGCCTCGGCCAGGTCGTAGAGGGTCCGGCCGCGTCCGTCCCGACCATGGCGGGTGAGCTTGCCGCGTGATGCCCACTGCGGATCAGGGCGGGATCCTCGCCGAGCGCCTCGGCGAGGGCGGGGGACCATCGAGGAGGACCGGTTCATCCTGTGGCACATGGCCAGGCTACGTGCGCCGGATCGACTACAGTGCTCAAGTCACCAGGACCGATAGGTCAGGAGGAACCTTCAATGCCGTCGCGCCTGCGGCCCCAGCAGCTCGAGGCGCGTGTCATCGAGCTCGTCGACCTCGTCCTTGCCGGCCAGCGGATCGAGGACGACCTCGTGGAGTGCAAAGGCCAGTGGCCAGACCCACAGCAGCGTTCTTCAGCGCGTCAGCTCGCCGGCCTTGCCAACAAGGCTCACGACGATGCGATCCTGTGGATCGTTGGCCTTGATGAGAAGGCTCACGTGCTCACCCAGCCGGGCCCGGTCGAGGTTGCCGACTGGTGGGCGGCGGTGTCCAGCCGCTTCGACCCGCCTGCCCCAGACCTCGAACACGACCTGGTCGTCCCTGTGGGCGAACGCCAAGCGGTGACTGCACTGCGTTTCCTCACCGAAATGTCGCCCTACGTGATCCGGGTCGGCGACGAGGGCGGCCCGGTTGACCGAGAGGTGCCGATCCGCGACGGCACCCGCACCCGCAGCGCGCGCCGTGATGAGCTGCTGCGGCTGCTGATCCCCGCCGTCGCGCCCCCGTCGGCGCAGTTGCTCTCGGCCAGGGTCTACCCGGGCTACTACCCAAGCGCAGGCAAAGGCCTAGGTCAGACTCTGCTCCACCTGGAAGCCACGGTGTTCTTCCAGCAGCCTGCCATGTCGACTGGCGTGGTGATGCTGCCCGCGCACCTCATGCATGGCCGGATCGACTCCGACGGCGGCATCGGTTCCCTGCGGTGCAAACTCAGCTACAGCACCAGCCCAGATGGCCTGCCGCCGCCCCAGTCGGCCCACGGTAGACCCCAGGCTGTACGGACCGTCATCCCTGCAACGCCGCCCTTGCACGGGGTGGAGCGCCGGAAGGACGGTCTGTACATCACAGGCCCCGGCACGCCCACTGTGACCGGCGGGGTACTGCTCGACGGTGATCTCCGGGCCGCGCTTGCGGCAGCCAGCGCGATCCGGATCCATCTCAGCTTCGGCGTCGCCGGCATCGATCGCCGCATCAAGCTCGACGCCGGACTCGACTGCTTCCCCGACGAGGACAGCGCACACCAGGTCGAGTGGCGGCTCAGCGTCCCAGCGGACGATCCCTGGGCCGAGACGGACAACGCGCTCCAGTAACAGCAGCGCTCGCCAGCTCAATCACGGCGCCGACGGCGCACATCGCCTCGAACGGGTCTTGGCTCACTCTGCGTTCTCCTCGACGAGGTCGAACAGCGTGGGGATCGAGGCCTTGCGCGAGGCGGCCTCGACGTAGGCGGCGCCGTCACGCCAGTAGGCCGCGTTCAGCTCGACGCCGACACCGCGCCGGCCGAGCTTGACCGCGCAGTACGGCACCGTCATCAGGCCGGCGAAGGGGTCGTAGACGGTCTCGCCCGGCATCGAGTAGCGGGTGATGAGCCGGTCCATCAGGTCGAACTGCAACGGGCACAGGTGCAGCTGGGCGCCCCTGCGCTCCTGGAGCATGTTGAGGGTGCGCATCCGGGCCACGTCGGTCCATACGTCCGGATGCCAGGAGGGTGGCTGCAAGAGCATGAACCCGCTCGGTAGGCGCCCCTTGGCCTCCAGGGCCTCGCCGAGCGCCACGTGCTGCTCGTAGACATAGACGCCGCCAAGGTGGTGGTCTCTGAACAGCTTGAAAATCCGCTCAGCGGGCAGCTCCACCAGATCCTCGGGGGCGAGCGGCCGGTCGCCGTTGGAGCGCCAGAAGCCGTGCGCGTCGACCTGCCAGCGGGCCCGCGAGTACGCCGGCTTGGGCTTGGCCACAGGAGTGTCCGCGTACCCGTCGCCTGTGTCGCTGGGGGGCTTGCGGAAGATCAGCAGGTACTCGGGCATGCCGCAGCCCATCTTGGAGCCGTCCTTGGCCTGCTCGGTCCAGCCCAGCCGGTAGGTCTGGTTGTTCTCCCGGACCACGTCGGTGACCACCGTCACCATCCCCATGAACGCGAACCCATGCCGCTGGTAGTGGAAGATCGCCTCGGCGTGGAACGGCTGCACGGTCTGGAAGCCGAGGCCGGTCAGCCCGCCGGGGACGATGCGGTCCTTGACGTGGATCACCATCACCCGGCCGGGCTTGAGGACCCGCAGCAGTGCGGGGGTGAGGTAGTCCATCTGTGCCCAGAAGTGGGCGTTGTCCTGCGTGTGGCCGAAGTCGTTGTAGCTCGGGCTGTACTCGTACTGGGTGGCGAACGGGATGCTGGTGAAGATCGCGTGGACGCTGTCGGAGGCCATGGCCCGGGTCTCCTCGACGGCGTCGTTGCAGACCAGCAGGTAGCCCTCGCCACGCGCCTCCTGGCGCTTCACGCCAAGCGTGCGGCGCAGGCTCCCCGACAGGGCCTCGTGGGACAGGCCGTAGGTGCGGATGATCTCGCCCATGCGCGCGACGAGCTGGTCGTGCTCGGCCCACTTGCGTTCGAGGTCGGCGCGGATGCCCCGCTCGGCCTCGGTGTAGATCAGGTCGATGCGGACC
>JBKPDO010000328.1:0-3672 GCA_046727955.1 bacterium
GAACCAGCGTCGCCTGCACGGCGCGCTGGACCACATCCCACCTGCAGAACACGAAGCCCTGTACTACCGTCAGCTCCAACAGTCCAAGGAGGTCGGGTAAACCCAACGGTTCAGGCCTCCATCAAACCCAGGGCAGTTCACTCCCCTCTACTCTGTTCTGTTCCGGTGATCTGTAACGCACGTCTCCAACCAGGACGGTACAGATACATAGGCCCGGGGACACCAGAGGGGAGGCGCGACGCCTCCCCCTCTGGTGGCCCCCCGGAGGCGCATGTACCGTCGTACATGCGGACCATGCCCACAAGCCTGCGACGCTGCCGGGGGAAAGGAATCGGGGGATACCCTCGATCTGCCTCGCAGGCGACCCTACGCGCCGTTGCGCTGCCTGCCCAGCGGGCCGCTGTGCTCGGCGAGCCGGACGCCGAGCTCCGCGCGCGAGCGGATGCCGAGCTTGCGGTAGATGCGCGTGAGGTTGGCCTCAACAGTCTTGTGGCTCAGGAAGGCGGCCGCGGCGACCTCCTGGTTGGTCAGGCCGCTGGCGGCCAGCTCGGCGACCCGCCGCTCGACGGCGGTCAGGCCCTGCCGAGCGCGCGGCCGCAGCACGCCGACCCGGCCCAGCTCCTCGCGGGCCCGCTTGGCCCACAGTGCCGCGCCGGACCGCTCGAACAGCTCCAGCGCCTGGACCAGCGAATTCGAGGCGGCACGCTTGCGCCTGCGACGGCGTTGGATCTGACCGCGTATCAGCAGCGTCCGTGCAAGCTCCAGCGGCATCTCCAAGCCGGCGTGGTGGGTGAGTGCCTCCTCCAGCGCGCGCAGCGCCCGGTCGGTCTCCCCTTGAGCGGCCAGCAGCAGCCCGCGGCAACGGGCCGCGGTCGCCAGCGGCCACGCAAGGCCGGAGCTGCGCCCGTAGGCTTCGAGCATTTCCAGGAGCCGCTCGGCTCGGTGGAACTCTCCAAGCGCGACCAGCGCCTCGAGCTCGTCCGGCAAGGCCGCGCTGAGCGGCGTCGTGACCGTCCCCGCCGCCTCGACCAGCTGCGCGAGCGGCTCGAGCGCGCGCGCCGCGGCCGCCGGATTCCCCAGCGAAAGCTCGAGGAAGCCGACCGCCCACAGCGCCCACGGCTCCTCCAGCGTCCAGCCCGCCTGGCGCAGCAGCGCCAGTGCCTGCGCCGCCTCGGCCCTGACCGCGTCGGCCTGACCGCGGTAGGCATCGACCAGCGAGCACGCTGCGAGCGTGAGACCGCGGGTCGAGTCGCTGCCGACCCCCGCGGCCGCCTCGTAGGCCTCGCGCGCGTACGCATGGGCGGCCATTAGGTCGCTGCGCATGCACTCGATCCACGCAAGATAGATCCCGACCCCCGGCAGCTCGCCATCCTGGCCGCGCTCCAGCATCCGCTCGCGAAGCACCAGGAAGCGGATGCGCGCTTCCGCGATTCGCCCCACAAACAGCATGCAACAGCCGGCATGAAAGGTCGGCCGCGACACGACGATCACCGGGCGGTCGGGGTCCTCCAGCGCCAGGGCGCGCGCCAGCTTGTCGTCGTCGAGCCTGCGGCCCTGCAGGACATCGAGCGTGACGCTGAAGGCAAGCGCGTCGGCTAGCACCGCCGGCGGGCCCAGCTCCTCGAGCAACTCCAGCGCGTAAGCGGCGTGGGCGGCCGCACCCTTCAAGTCACCGGCGCTGAGCAGCGCATAGCTCAGCTGCCCCTCGATCAGCCCGAGCAGCCGCCGGTCGCCGGCGGCCTCCTCGCGCGCCTGCGCGAACAGCGCCGCAGCGTCGGGGAAGCTGTCTTGGTGGTAGCGGACCTGGCCGAGCAGCATGAGCGCGTGCGCGCGAGTGGTGCCCGGCGGCGTCGCCGCGACCACCTCCTCCAGCAGCGCGCGCGCCCGCCGAAGGTCGCCGGCGACCCGATGGCACTCGGCAGCCAGGATGCCGCGGCGCCGGAATTGCGCCGTTGCCTGCGACGGCGTCAGCTCGCGGGCCTGCTCGGCCAGCTCGGCTGCGGCAGTGGCGACACCGCGTCTGCTGACTGCACGCGCCGCCCGCTCCAGCGCGGCGGCGATGCGCTCGTCAGGGCCCTCGACGGCCAGAGCGAGGTGGCGGGCCTTGTGCTCGGCGTCGTCGACCACCTCCGCCAGCCGCTGGTGCAGCCGCCGGCGACGCTCGGTGGAGGCCGACGCGTAGATGGCGGCGGCAAACAGCGGATGCGCAAAGCGAATGACCCCGCGGTCAAGCTCGACGATGCCCGCCCGCTCGGCCGGCTCCAGGTCCACACCCGGCGGCCGGCCCAGCGCCTCCCCCACCAGCTGCACCCGTGCCTGCGGCAGCGCCGCCGCCGCCAGCAGCGCCTCCCGTGTCGGCGGCAGGAGCACCCGGGTGCGGCGGGCGACCAGGGCTTTGACGTCGCGGGGCACTGGCAGCGGCTGGCCAGGCGGCGGGATCCCACGCTCAAGCAGGACATGGGCGATCTCCACCGCAAACAAGGGGTTGCCGCCAGCGGTCTGCGCGATGCGGACCAGCACCGGCTGCGGCAGCGCCTGGCCAAGCTTTGTGCCGATGACGTCGTGGAGGGCCGCGACGCTCAAGCTGCCGACGCGGACGCGGACGACCCGGCCGGCCGGGAACGCCCGCTCCAGGCGCAGGCGGTCGGCACGCGGGTCGCCGACCCGGCTTGTGGCGAGGATCCCCACGCGTGCGGCCCCAAGCCGCCGCACGGCGAAGTCCAGCATGCGGGCGGACGGCGCGTCCAGCCACTGCAGGTCGTCGATCGCGACCACTAGCGGCGCGCGCGCTGCCAGCTCCAGCAGGACGCTGCGAACCGCCGTCGCCAGCGCGCGCGGGTCGCGGGGCGGGCCGTCGGCGTCGCGGCGCAGCAGCGCGACCTCCAGCGCGTGCCGCTGCGGCGCCGGCAGCAGCGCGAGCAGCTCGTCGGCAGGCTCCGCCAGCAGGTCGGCGAGCGCCGCCAGCGAGAGCTTGGCCTCGCTCTCGGCGGCGCGGCAGGACAGGATGGTGTAGTGACGCGCGGCGGCACGCTCAGCGGCGGCCTGCCACAGCGTGGTCTTGCCGATGCCGGCACTGCCCTCCAGCACCAGCGCTGACGGGCCCGACGGCACGGCATCGAGGAATCGTTCGAGGGCTCCAAGCTCGCCGTCGCGGCCGAACACCGTAGTCTCCATGAACCAGCAGTGTCGTGGCCGCTGGCGCGCGCGTCAAACAGTCGCCGCAGGTGGGCGCCATTGTAACCCACGCGGGTCTGACCCCATGGGCGACCGTCACGCGCCGCGGCCGGTACCTCAGCCGAATGAAATGAGGCCACTTGTACGGCACGAAGCTCCGGCGCTGACATGGCAAGGCGGCGGCCAGCGCCGGGCCCGTCAAGGGATTTGCTGACACCTGCCTTTTGGGGGTCAGACCGGCGGAGCGATCGCTGCTGGGAAGCCACCCCCGCTGAGCTGCAGGAACGCCATAACGAGAAGGGTGGAGCTGAGGGGATTTGAACCCCTGGCCTCTTGCATGCCATCCCCGTTACACCGGCCAGGGCCTCGGCAAAGTGCGGGGTTGTCCGGATAGGCAGGTAGAGATCAGTCTGGAGTGAATGTGAGACAGGCACGGACTCCAGCGATCATGTGGGTGCCAACGCCCATGACCCCTGTGGAAACCCGTGCCTGCCCCCA
>JBKPDO010000329.1:0-21331 GCA_046727955.1 bacterium
GCGCGTGGAAGATGCCGAGCATGATCATCATCACGCCGGCGAAGACCACGAAGCCGACCCCCCAGCCCCTGGTCGACTCGCGCCCGATCGTCGGCCCGTGCTCTGCCATCGGATCACTTCTCTGGCTTGGGACCATCGCATAACTCCTCTGCCTTGGGACGATGCCATTGGCGACACCGCCATGATCGGCGGCCAGGGGGCAGCGGGCCTCACCCGACACGGGTGATTCGGGCCGTCCCGGTCTGCCGGCCGCTGCTCAGAGCGCGGCCCGGGCCACTGGCCTCATCCGGAGGGGGTGAATCGGCGCCCGGCCGGCAGGGACGCTGTTTGGGCTGCGGTCACCAACCGCGAGGGCAGCGGGCACCAGGATCACCCGGTTGGGGTGATGCGGACCCCTCTTCGCTTGTGTTACCTACTCTGGTCGGCCGGTCGGATCGGCCGACCGGGAAGCCGCTGGGGGCTCAGGTAAGGGGTCCCCGCTCGATAACTTGGCCGGGTCGAGTTCCGCCCACCTGGGCGGGGCGGCCCCAGAGGGTGAAGGTTGTCGCGCGGGGACCCCTAACGCTTCCGCCGCGCACCATTCGCCCGGTTGGATCGAGAGTGTCTGGGCAGGAGTATCCAGGACTGATAGAAAGAACCTGAAAACGAGAAGAACCTGGAAAAACGTACTGATCGCGTCCTGGGGAGGATGTCTCGGCGATCCGACGGTCGTTCCGGCAGGCGGCAGCCCACGCCTGCTCCGAGCCTGCCTCTACTGGCATTCAAGCTGAGCCCGCCCACAGCCCCGCGGTGGCTAGTGGCTCGCCCGCGCCTGTTTGAGCTGCTCGACGCCGGGGTGCAGGGCCCGGTGACAGTGCTGATAGGGCCTGGGCATCGCGGAGTGCTGGACCGGAGCAACCGCCGCCGCCAACCATCTCAGGGACGGCCTGGCAACGGCCAGGCGTGCGGACCGCGACTGTCTGGTGGTGGGCTTCCGACCGAGAGCGAACCGTGCTCCGCTATCTGTCCAGCGAGCTGAGCACCAGGCAGATCGCGGATGAGCTGTACGTTTCTGTCAATACTGTCAGGTCGCATGTACGTAGTGTTTATCGTAAGCTTGATGCCAGCCGCCGAGGCGACGCGGTCCGCCGGGCCCGCCATCTCAGGCTCTTGTGACAGCCCGGCCCACCGACTGAGATGACGGCTCGCCAACCGCGAGCAGCCGCTCCGTCCCTCGATGCCGATCAGCGCTCTCAGACGGCCGATGGAGGTCGAAGAAGACGCGGCACGGCAGCCGCATGCCGTGACCTCACTGCAACCGGCCTGCAGCGCCCCTCGACCGTTTGCCCGCTTGGAGCAGAAAGCGACTGGGTAGTCCCGCTCGAGCGCCGTCGTGCTCTAATGCATTAAGTCGTGCTCTAATGCATTAATAGGTAGAGTGTCCGTGCAACCCAGGAAGGTGGACGTGCCCGCTGATGACCTGGCTCCTTCGGTGGACGCGCAGACCCTGGCCGCCAAAGCCGCCGCGTTCCTGGAGCAGGTACCGGCCGGCGAGGGGATCGGGGCCAAGCTAAGCCACCTGCTGCTCGGCTTCTTGGAGGCCGAGGTCGTTCCGCAGGCGACTCGGGCAGCCGACCAGGGCATCGATCCAACGCCGCTGTTTGCCGTCGTCACAGGCGTCTTGCGCCTGTACGCCGATGCCCTTGAGCGTCCCGACGTTACCTGTGACTAGCGTGTCCTGTCCCCGAGTTGTGGCGACGCATCAGCGCCTCTTCTGCCACAGTTTGGCCTTCCCGAGAACCTGTTCTGGGGTGCGACCCTTGGTCCAGCGGGCGGCGTAGCGGACCGCCGCCGCGGAGGCCGCGCCGATGAGCGCGCCGAGATGGTGTCGGCGGGGTAGTGGACGCCGGTGTGCACCCGCGAGTAGGCGACGCCGCTGACCGCCGCCCGCCGCGACCTGCCGCCGGGCAGGGCGAGCACGCCCGCCAGCGCCAGCCACAGCTTGGAGTGGTCGGCCGCCGAGGAGAGCCGGCCGAGGCCCGCGTCCAGGGTCGGCGAGGGCATGGCCGCGATCGCGTGGTAGACGGCCTGGTCGATGCCGTCGAGCTCACGCAGGGCGCGCAGGGCGTGGCCACGCCGCGGCCGCGGCGGCCGCGGCGGCGGCGAGGGGTCGCTCACAGGGCCGTGCCCGTGGCGGCGGGGCGTGCCGTGGTCGCGGCCAGCTGCCCAAGCCGCCGCCAGTTCACCGGCGGCCTGGGTGGGGGGACGCCCGGACGGTTGCGGGGCACCCTGACCCGCAGGGCGCCCGGCCGCACCGTGCAGCGCACCGGCGTGGGCAGTGACAGCGCCTCGCCGTCCACCCCGACCGGGATGTGGGGCACGTCCGCGTCGACCACGACCTGGTCGGCGGCCAGCACGGTGAGCCCGCGCGAGCGCCGCCCGCCGACCAGCCCCGCGGCCTGGGTGGCGTTGTCGACCCTGACGCCCAACACGCCCAGGACGCCGCCGTCCAGCCGCGCCCGGCGCCCCAGGCCGGCGATGTCGCCCATGCCGTAGGGGTTGTTGCTCACCAGCACCGCCGCCGGCCGGTGCACGGTCACCCTGCCCGCGTGGGCCCGCAGGCGCGGGCCGCGGTGGCCGGCCAGCAGCCCCGGCAGCAGGTCCAGGGTGGTGCGGGCCTTGTCGTGGCGGTAGGCGGGGCTCTGCACGACCGCGGCGTAGGCGCCGAACGAGGCGTTGTTGACAAACGGGCGCCCGCCGATGACGCCGAGGTCCACGCGCAGCTCGACGCCGTCGCCAAGCGCGTCCAGGCACCCCGACGGGTCGTCGCGGTCCAGCCCCAGGTCCAGCGCGAAGTGGTTGCGGGTGCCGGCCGGGATGACCAGCAACGCGACATTGTGCTCGGCGGCCACGCCGGCGACCAGTGCCTGCGTGCCGTCGCCGCCGGCCACGCCGAGCAGGTCGGCGCCGCCGGCGACCGCCCGGCGGGCGAGCTCGGCCACGTCGACCGCGCCGGGCCCCTCGCCCTGGAGCAGGGCCACCTCGGCGCCCAGCGCCGCGGCCTTGTCCCGCAGGCCGAACCTGGCCACCTTCCCCCCGCCCGAGCGCGGGTTCATGATCAGGAAGGGTCGCTTGGGCGGCGGGACCTCGTACTCCGGCATCCGCCCGGGGCCGGGGTCCTTGCGCAGCGCGGCGCGGCCGGCGGCCACAGCCCCCGCCCACAGCGCCAGCGACCCCAGCACCACCAAGGCCAGGTGGGCCAGGATGTACAGCACCAGCACGGCCAGCGGCGCGGCCACCGCAAGCCCGACCGCCAGCAGTCGCAGCACCCCGCGGCGGGTGAGGGCCCACCACAGCCCGGCCGCGGTCAGGCCCAGGCCCGCCACGCCGACCGCCACCACCGCCAGGCTCCTGGCGCCAGCCACGCCCAGCATGAGCAGCACTGCCGCCGCGGCGGCCGCCAGGGCCAGACGGGCGAACCACCGCTGCGCCACGGCCCCCCGCGCGGGCGCTCGGCCCGTCCTACTTTCCACCGCTACCTGGACGCCACCCGGACGGCGCTGCGGGCGACGCTGGAGACCAGCGACCCGACAGCAATGCCGATCGCCAGGTAGATCGCGGCGGTGGCGATCCGGGTGGCGGCATCGTCATCGGTCAGCAGCGGAGCGATCGCCACAGCCAGCGTCGCCAGGACCATGATCCAGGTGAAGAACCGCCCGGGCCGTGGTGTGGTGAGCAGCAGCAGGTGCATCAGGCCGGTTGCTAGCAGGGCCGCGCCGACGGCCAGGCCGGCCAGCATGGCGGTGCTCGCGTCGCCCCAGGCGCCCTTCCCTTTGGGCGCCAGTACCGCGACGTCGAACAGCCCGCGGGCGATCAGCACGCCGACGACCGCGACCAGTGCGGCCACGACCGCCGTGGCCACGCCACCCATCCATAGTCTGCCCGTGTCGATGCTGAACCTGGGCTGGGTGCCGGAACCTTCCATGTTCTGGGGCACGCTCACGGTTGCTCCTCTCCGGGCCTCAGGCCGCTGGCGCCGCCTCGTCGGTGCTCTTTGCCTTCGCCCTCCGGCCCTCAGACGCGCGTCTTGGCACTTTGGACGTCGGCGTGGAAAAGGCCGATGCGGTACAGACATTCCAGGCGACGAACCGTGAACGGGTGCGACCTCGGCAGCTGCGCGAGGCCGACCTAGAACCCCCGCAGCTTGCGGCCCTGCCGCACGAGCTCGTCGAGGTCGACGTCGGTCTGGGTGTACCGGCCGGAGGCGAGCAGGACCATCCCCCTTGGCGCCCAGCGGGACAGGTAGGCGCCGTGCCGGTCGCAGGAGTACTCGCGCAGCCGGGACAACGCCGGCCCGAGCAGCGGGACCCGCTGCGGGTAGGCGACCGCGAGCTGGTACCACAGCGAGACATGGTGAAGGCGGATGTGGCCCAGCTCGTGGCCGAGGATGAACCGCAGCCCGTCCCGGTTGCGGTTGTACAGGTTGGCGAACAGCTCGTTGGACACCACGACGTAGTCGTACCCGGTCGCCTGCGCAGCGAACGCGTTCAACGCCCCGTTGCCGTTGGCCACGAAGATCTCCGGCCGCCGCCGCAGTCCCAGCTTGTGCGCGAAGTCCTCGGCGGTCCGGTACAGGTCGGGGAACTGGCTCTGGGACAGCTGGACGGCACTGCCCCGGACCGAGGCCCGCTGCGTCTCGCGGACCACGATCAGGGCGGGGACGAGCAGCAGCAGACCGAGCAGGGCGGCGCGGATGGCGATCGCCCAGCCAGAGTCCTTGACGCGGTCGGGGAGGAAGGGCAGCACCGAGGCGGCGTCCAGGATCGCGGCGATGATGATGACATTTAAACGACCATGACGACGAAGAAGGGGGTCTCGGCCGGGTGCCGCAGCCGCAGCCGGCGCGGGGAGGGCGGCGTGGTCCGCACTGACTCCGACGACATCGGTAGCTCCTGTTCCGGCGTCCCCGCAGAGGACACCTCGACCAGCTCGTAATACCTCTCATCGGTTCATGCTGCGACTGGTGAACCGGGCGTACCTCACCTATTCCAGGTGATTTTGCCAGGCGGCTTGGCTCCACCCGCCGCCCGGCGGCTCGCCGCCGGATGGTGAGCAAAGGGGGGTGAAGCGACCTCATCCAAGGCCCCGATTCACCCAGATGAAGTGGCTACCGGTCCGTATGTGTCGACCCGGGGAGCAGGTCGAGCTCGCGCGCGCGGGTGACCGCATCGGCCCGGGTCGCGACCTCCAGCTTGCGATAGATGGCCTGCACCTGCGTCCTGACTGTACTGACCGAGACATACAGCTCACGGCCGATCTCTCGGGTCGATAGCCGGGTGGGAAGCAGCCCCAGGACCGTAAGCTCCCGCTCGGTAAGGGGGGCGGCGCCGCGGGCCCGGGCCGCCGGTGGGCGGTCCGCCGCATGCCACGCTCGGTGCTGTCGAGGAGCGAGGGGAGCATCCCGGGATCCGCGAACTGGCTGATCAGCGCCCGCGCCCCCTTCACCGTGGCGCGGGCGCTCTCGATCTCACCCCGAGCGTGGCGGACGCTGGCGATCTCCAGCAACGCCTGCGCGTACTGCACCACGAAGCTGCCGATCCCCCCAAGCATCTGGAGCGCCTGCTCCAGTAGCTGCTCGGCATCGGCCAGGCCGTCACGGCGGGCTGCTGCCCGGCCAAGCGCGATGTAGACGATCGCGTTCAGGGGATCGAAGCTGACCCCCTCTGCGTCGGCGGCGTCCATCGCCTGCTGGGCGAGTGCCGCCGCCGTCGCATCGTCGCCAGCGTCACCCGCAAGAAGCGACAGCAGCGCGAGCATGTTGACCACCACGTAGGGCTGCCGGTTGGCTGGCGGTAGGTCGTGGGCCGCCTCTTCCAGCACCGCCCGCGCCTCGGTCGTCTGCCCGGAGAGGTACAGCAAGCGTCCGAGGGTCGCCGCCGCGCTCTACTGCTCCTCGGAGGGCTTCGGGCTGGCGAGCTCGACGGCTCGGCGGGCGGCCTGGAGTGAACGCCCGATGTCCTCGAACGTGTGCACGCCGCGTGCGAGAGCGACGTCGAACGCCACCCACTGAGGGAGCGGCCGCCCCGGTCTGCCAGCCGCTGCTCAGATCGCGGCCCGCAGGCCGTGGTACAGGGCGCGGCGAGCTTGGAGGACGAGGATTGTGCGTTCACCCGCCAGACGATGCACGAAATCGAGCGCGGCCGTGTTCCCCATCCAAGGAATCTTCGCTGGCTTGCGGCCGGACTCGACCTTCCGATCGAGCAAGTTACCGACGCAGCTCGGCAGCAGCGAATGAAGCGCCCAGAATTCCTTCGAGGCACCGCGCTCGGCGCGGGCGCGCTTCTCTCGCCCGATTCTGCGGCCGGCGGCGCCCGAGGCTGGAGCGGTGGCGTGACTTGCCTGTAGCCTTGCGACTGTACCGGGACCTTGAGCGCATGACCTACCAGCCGCTTCGGGACCCGCCAAAACCGACCTAGAGCCCTGGGCCGTACGACGGGCGGAGGAGCTGGCGTGGCGAGTCAGGTCGAGTTGCAGGCGGTCAGCCAGCGCAAGGATCAGATGCGCGAACGGGTCTGGGCGCTGCTGGAGCGAGACGGCGTCCTGCGACGCCCGGCCAAGGGGAAGATCCCGAACTTCATCGGCGCGGAAGAAGCCGCCGACCGGCTTGCCGCGCTTCCGGCCTGGCAGTTGGCCCGGGTCTTGAAGTCCAACCCGGGCAAGGCCCAGCTCCCGGTTCGCGCCAGGGCACTAGCTGAACGGATGCCTTTGGATACAAGGAATGTGATCTGAATGACCGCCGTCGCCCGGTCGCCCCGCCAGGTGAGCAGCCCAACATGATCGAGGTCGAAGGGCTGACCAAACGATTCCACCGCCCACGCCGCTGGAGATTCAGCACGCCAAGCGAGGCTGCGGCAGAGCGCGCTGCGGTGGACGGGATCAGCTTCCAGGTGGCCGCCGGTGAGTTCGTCGGCTACGCCGGCCCGAACGGGGCGGGCAAATCGACCACTGTGAAGATGATGTGCGGCATCCTGACCCCTTCGGGCGGGCGGGTCATCGTCGACGGACTCACGCCCACCAAACAGCGCCGACAGCTCGCCCGGCGCATAGGCGTCGTCTTTGGCCAACGCACTCAGCTTTGGTGGGACTTGCCGCTGTCTGATTCCTTCGATCTTGTCCGGCACCTATATCGGATACCGACGTTGACATGGCGGCGGCGCCTAGACGAGCTGACCAACCTGCTCGACCTCGGCCCGCTGTTGGCGCAATCGGTGCGCACTCTCTCCCTGGGCCAGCGGATGCGGTCGGAGCTGGCCGCCGCGGTGCTGCCGGCGCCAAGGGTGCTGTTCCTGGACGAGCCGACCATCGGCCTGGACGTGGAGGCCAAGGCGGCGGTGCGCGCCTTCCTTCGGGAGCTGAACCGGGCCGAGGGCACCACGGTGATCCTCACTACTCACGATCTCGACGACATTGTCGAGCTTTGCCATCGGCTGCTGATCATCGACCATGGCCAGACCATCTACGACGGCACGGTCGAGGGGTTGCGCCGGCGCTACGGCACCACTCGCGTGCTGGTAGTCGACCTGCGGGAGGACGCCGAGGTGGCGGTGGAGGGCGCCAGGGTGGTGCGGGCCGAGGGGCACCGGCGCTGGCTCGAGTTCGGCCGTGACGAGGTGAGCGCAGCGGAGCTGATCGCCCGGGTAATGGCCGACCACGAGGTGGTCGACCTGACTTTGGAGGAGCCTGACATCGAGGACATCGTCCGCCGCATCTACCGCGGCGAGACCTTGTCTCGCGAGGGCAAGGCCGAGCCCCGCGAGGGCGATGCCGGACCCCGCGAGGGCAAGGCCGGGGAGCCCGGCCAGGCTGAGCCGCGAGAGGCCGGACCCGGGGAGCCCGCGGAGGCCGGACCCGGGGAGCCCGCGCCGGGCGCGGCGGGGCGCTAGCGGCGGGCGGCCATGCGGTCCGCCGCCCACGCTTCGATGGCGGGGCGCAGGGCGCGGAAGGCCTTGCCCCGGTGGGAGGCGGCGTCCTTGGTGGCGGCGTCGACCTCCGCGCTGGTGCGGTCCCAACCCTCCGGCAGGAACACCGGGTCGTAGCCGAACCCGTTCGACCCCCGCGGCGCCTCGATGATCCGGCCTTCCCAGGCGGCCTCGGCGTGCCATTCGCGGCCGTTCGGGGTGGCGAGCGCGGCGGCGCAGCGGAAGCGAGCGCCGCGGCGCTCCGGCGGCACCCCGGCGAGCTCGCGCAGTAGCTTGTCCAGGTTGGCCTGGTCGTTTGCGCCGGGGCCGGCGTAGCGGGCCGAGCGCACACCCGGCGCGCCACCGAGGGCGTCCACCTCGAGCCCGGAGTCGTCGGCCACCGCGGCCAGTCCCGACCACGCCGCATAGGCGTGTGCCTTGATGCGAGCGTTCTCGAGGAACGTCTCGCCGGTCTCCTCGACCTGCGGCCGGTCGCGGCCCACGGCCTCGAGGCCGACCAGCTCCACCGGCACGCCGTCGAGGATCGCGCGCAGCTCACGCAGCTTGCCCTGGTTGGCCGTGGCTAGCAGGAGACGTGGCCGCTCCGGTCCGCTCACCGGCCCGCGCCCGCGTGCTTCCAGGAGGGGCGACCGCTCCGTCCGCTCACTGTCCTCCGCCGGCCTGCTGCCGGCCACCGAGGTCGAGGGGAGCCGGGCCGAGCGCCAGCCGCCGCAGCGGCGGGATCGACGCCTCCTCGAGCAGCGCGCCGAGCGCCCGCTTCTGCTCCCGGACGAGCTCGGCGATGCCGGTGCCGGCCAGGTCGAGCAGGGTGTCCAGCTCAGCGCGGCTGAACGGCTCCCCCTCGGCGGTGCCCTGCACCTCGACGAGGCCGCCGAGACCGGTCATCACCACGTTCATGTCCAGCGAGGCGCGTACGTCCTCCTCATAGGGCAGGTCGAGGCTGGGGACGCCGTCGATGATGCCGACGCTGACGGCCGCGACGTGGTCGCGCAGCGGGAAGGTCGACAGGCGCTTGTCCTGTGCCAGGCGGTGGCAGGCGGCGAAGAGCGCGACCCAGGCGCCGGTGATAGAGGCGCAGCGGGTGCCGCCGTCGGCCTGCAGGACGTCGCAGTCGACCCAGAGCGTGGTCTCACCGAGCGCCGTCATGTCGGTCACCGCCCGCAGCGCGCGGCCGATCAGGCGCTGAATCTCGTGCGTGCGCCCGCCGGGCCGGCCCTTGGCCACCTCGCGGGCCGACCGCTCGACGGTGGACCCCGGCAGCATGGAGTACTCCGCCGTCACCCAGCCCTTGCCGGCGCCACGGAGGAACTGTGGCACCCGGTCCTCCGCGGTCACCGCACAGACGACATTGGTGCGGCCCAGCTCGACCAGGGCTGAGGCGAAGGCCGTCTCCTGCCAGCCGAGCGTGATGCTCACCGGCCGCAGCGCCTCCGGTGCGCGACCATCCCGCCGGGTCACCGTGTCCCTCCCGATCCCAGCGGCGGCGCTGCACCGCCGCGCTCGCCCGGGACCCCAGGGATCCCCCTCTCGCCAAGGGCTCCCGCCTCGCCAGGGACCCGCGCCTGGCCAAGGGCCTCTGTCCCCCCCTTGCCGGGGGTTCCCGGATCGCCTGGGCCCCACGTATCGCCCACCTGGAACGTGGCGCTCTCGATGGCGAGGTCCACCGGCAGGTCAGGGGCGGCGGCGCGGGCGCGCTCCAGCGCGGTGACCGGATCGCTGCCGGGGCGCAGGTGCGTCAGCAGCAGCCGGCGCGCGCCGGCGCGTGCGGCCCACTCCCCCGCCAGGTCCGGAGTCATGTGGATCGGCTCGGCAACCGCCGGCCACTCGCTCCAGGCCGATTCGCAAAGGAACAGGTCCGCGCCGTCCGCCAGCTCGGCGAGGGCGTCGCAGGGGCCAGAGTCGGCCGAGTAGGCGAGGGTCGCCCCCGCCGCGGACGCCCGCAGCCCGTAGGTCTCGACACTGTGGACCGTGGCTATCGCGGTCAGGTCGAGCGGGCCGAGACGGACCCGCTCGCGGTCGTGTAGCTCGTGTACTTCGAACGCCTCCTCGATCATGGTCAGTGATTCCTGCAATGCGAAGGCCCTAACGTGCTCGGCCCAGCCGGCCGGCCCGTAAACCGGCACCGGGGGCGGGGGTGGGTCCAGGCCACCGTAGCGGAGCGCGTAGAAGGCGACCGGCAGGTCGCTGGAGTGGTCGACGTGCAGGTGGGACAGCCAGATGGCATCCAGCTCGGGCAGGTTCGCGTAGAGCAGCAAGTTCGCCAGGGTACCGGAGCCGGTGTCGACCCAGACCCTGGCCCGCCGGCCGCCGGAGTCCGCCTCGACAAGGTAGCCGGAGCAGGCCTTCCCGGCCGAGGGGTAGGTGCCGCAGGCGCCGAGCACGGTCAGGCGGATCATGACGTGCCGGTCCTCACCGGCGCGGTGGCGCTGCGCCGCTCGACGTCGCCCACCTCGGGCCCCAGGAAGCGGGCCCCGAGCCGGCGGAACTGCCCGGGATCGCCCGAGACCAGGAAACGGTGCCTGGGCTCGGCCCCGAACCGGGCGTGCAGGTCCGCCCGCGTCAGCTCGGCGAAAACCTGTCGAGCGGTCCACTCGGCGGAGCTGACCAGGAACACGTCGGGCCCGAGGAGATAGCTCAGCACGCCGGTCAGCAGGGGGTAGTGGGTGCACCCCAGGAGCAGGGTGTCGACCTCCGCCTCGACCAGCGGGGCGAGGTAGCCGGTGGCGAGGTCGAGGACGGTCTGGCCGGTGGTCTCGCCGCGCTCGACGAACTCGACGAAGCGGGGGCATGCGTTGGCGGTGACGTTGACGTTCTCTCGGGTCGCGTCGATCGCCTCGAGGTAGCGGCCGGAGCCGACGGTCCCCACGGTACCGATCACCCCGATGCTGCGGTTGCGGGTAAGCCGGACCGCGGCCCGGGCGGTCGGCTCGATGACGTCCACCACCGGCACCGGGTAGACGGCGCGCAGCTCGTCCAGCGCGGCCGCCGAAGCGGTGTTGCACGCCACTACGGCGAGCTTGACGTCCTCAGCCAGCAGGACGTCCATGATCTCCTTGGCGAAGCCGCGGACCTCGGCCTGCTGGCGGGGGCCGTAGGGGTAGCGGGCGGTGTCCGCGAAGTAGATCACCGACTCATAGGGCAGAAGGTCGATGATCGATCGGGCGACGGTGAGGCCCCCGACGCCGGAGTCGAAGATTCCAATCGGTCGCTGGTCCATGCCCCGGACGATACCGCAGCCGCGCGACCATCAGCGTTCGTTGTCCACAGCCCCCCAACACCTAACAAGCACTGACGCTGGGCTCAGGCCCAGAGCTGGCCGCGCAGGCCGGCCTCGGCGGCCTCCGGGTCGGCGCCGTAGGCGCCCGTGGACAGGTACTTCCAGCCGCCGTCGGCGCACAGGACGACGATCTCAGCCTGCTCAACGCGCTCGGCCAGGCGCAGGGCCACGTGCAGCACCGCGCCGCTCGAGACGCCGGCGAAGACCCCTTCGACCGCCGCCAGCTCGCGCGTGCGGCGCAGCGCGTCGTGGGAGTTGACCTTGATCCGCCCGTCCAGCAGGTCCGGGTCGAAGATCGGGGGGACGAAGCCCTCGTCCAGGTTGCGGAGACCGTAGACGAGGTCGCCGTATTCCGGCTCGGCTGCGATGATCTGCACGGCCGGGTTCTGCTTTTTCAGGTAGCGGGCGACGCCCATGAGCGTCCCGGTGGTGCCGAGGCCAGCGACGAAATGGGTCACTTCAGGCAGGTCGCGCCAGACCTCCGGACCGGTCGTCTCGTAGTGGGCTTGCGCGTTGGCCGCGTTGCCGTACTGGTAGAGCATCACCCAGTCGGGGTGCTCGCCCACGAGGCGCTGGGCCAGCCGGATCGAGCCGTTGGAGCCGCTCGAGGCCGGTGACAGCACCACCTCGGCGCCATAGGCATCCAGGATCTGCCGGCGTTCCAGCGAGGTGTTCTCCGGCATGACCACCACCAGGCGGTAACCGCGCACGCGGGCGATCAGCGCCAGCGAGATGCCGGTGTTGCCGCTGGAGGGCTCCAGCAGGGTGGCGCCGGGCGCGAGGCGGCCGGCCTTCTCGGCGTCGTCGATCATCGCCCTGGCGATGCGGTCCTTGACGCTGCCGGTCGGGTTCTGGCTCTCGAGCTTGGCCCACAGCCGCACCCCCGGCTTGGGCGAGAGCCTCGGCAGGCCCACCAGCGGGGTGTTGCCGATCGCGTCGACCAAGTCCTCGTAGCGCATGGGGCCTACCCGCCTCGGGCCGTGCCTGTATCGGAGCGCTCTATCCACCGGGGGGCTACGCTCGGCTCTGCTTTGCCGCCTGGTGCCCCGGCCCTGGCCTCGCTGGAGAGCCCCCCGGACCCTGTTATCCACCGGGGGGCTACGCTCGGCTCTGCTTTGCCGCCTGGCGCCCCGGCCCTGGCCTCGCTGGAGAGCCCCCCGGACCCCCCCGCGACCGCCGGCAGGATGGCGACCACGTCGCCGTCGTCGAGCTTGGCGTCGAGCGCGCCGAGGAAGCGGATGTCCTCGTCGTTGACGTAGACGTTCACGAAGCGGTGCAGCGCGCCCTCCTCGGTGAGGAGCTGACCGGAGATGCCCGGGTAGCGCTGCTCGAGGTCGTTGACCAGTTCACGAATGGTCTTTCCCTCGGCGCTGACGCTCTTGGCGCCATCCGAGTATTTGCGCAAAATTGTCGGGATACGTACCTCGACGGCCATAGGGGCGATCAGACCTCCTGTTCAAGCTGTTGCAAAGGGGGAGGCGCGCTCAGGCGCCGGGAGCCAACCGGCGCCGACATCGCCCGTAGCGGGCGGCCGGCCCTTGGCGGTGCCACACCGGTGAGGCCAGCCGGGCCGTCGGACCAGGAAGCATCCCGCTCACCCGCCGACGTGGTCCGGGCTGGGCACGATGCGGACCTCCTCCTCGTCGACCTGCCCGTCGTGGATGCGGAAGGAGCGCAGCACCGGGGTCTTCAGGTCGGCCAGCGACAGGATCAGGTAGGTCGCGTCCGGGTAGGCCGCCAGCTCGACGTCGGTGCGCGACGGGTACGCCTCGGTGAAGGTGTGGGAATGGAAGATCCCGACCAGGTCCAGGCCGCGGTCGTCGATCTCGTTCATCGCCTCGAGCTGGGCCTTTGGCTCGACCACGTAGAAGGTGGGGCTCGCCTCGGCGTTCGGCAGGGCATAGACCTTCTCGACCGTGCCGTCCTGTCCGGATAGCAGGGCGCACGCCTCGTTGGGGTACTCAGCCCGGGCGTGGGCCACGAGCGTGTCGTAGCTCTGCCGGTCGATGGCGAACATGCGCTCCTCTCATGGGTGATCAGGCGGGTGACCAGGGCCTCGAGACTCCGAGCGTAGCATCGTGGTCAGCTCGGTGGGAGCCGGCGCACCCGGATGCGGCCCGCCGGCCCCTCCACGATCCGTCCGACCAGGCTTGGCTGCACGCCGTGACCGACCAGACCGGTGAGCAGGCTCTTCAACCGCTCGGGCGGCGACGCCAGCAGCAGGCCCCCAGAGGTCTGCGCGTCGTGCAGCAGAGTCGCGACCACCGGCGGCAGGCCTGGCTCGAGCTCCACCTTGTCCGCCAGGAAGGCCTCGTTGTTGCGGGTGCCGCCGGAGACGAAGCCCGCCGCGGTCAGCTCGGCCGCGCCCGGCAGGAATGGCACCCTGGCCGCGTCGACCTCGGCGGCGACGCCGCTGGCCCGTGCTATCCGGTGCAGGTGGCCGAGCAGCCCGAAGCCGGTGACGTCGGTGGCGGCCCGCAGGCCGGCGGCGACCGCCGCCTCGGCGGCGGACCGGTTCAGGGTAGTCATGGCGGCGATCGCCGCCGCGACCGCGCTCTCGTCGGGCGTGCCGCGTTTGATCGCGGTGGCGACCACGCCGGTGCCGAGCGGTTTGGTGAGCACGAGCTGGTCGCCGGGCTGGGCGCGATCGACGGTCAGCAGCCGCTCCGGGTCGGCCAGCCCGACCACGGCAAGGCCGTACTTGGGCTCGGGGTCGTCGATCGAGTGGCCGCCGACCACTAGGCAGCCTGCCCGGGCAGCCACCTCCGCGCCGCCGCGCAGCACCTGGGCGAGCAGCTCGAGCGGCAGGCTCGCGGCGGGCCAGGCGGTGAGGTTCAGCGCAACCAGCGGCCTGCCGCCCATGGCGTACACGTCGGAGAACGCGTTGGCCGCGGCGATGCGGCCCCAGTCGCCAGGATCGTCGACGATCGGCGTGAAGAAGTCGGTGGTCAGCACCAGCGCGCGTCCCTCGTCCAGGCGCAGGACGGCGGCGTCGTCACCCTCGGCCGCCCCGACCAGCAGGTCGCCGTTCGCCCTGCCGAGCCCCGGCCCGACGCTGGCCATCAACTCCTCGAGCGCGCCCAGCGGCAGCTTGCAGGCACAGCCGGCCCCGTGGGACAGCGAGGTGAGGCGTAAAGCGCCAGTCCCTGTCGTCCCGGTCTCGGTTGTCCCGGTCTCGGTGCTCATGGCCGCTCCTCGTGATGGCTGCGCAGTGCCGCCAACCAACCTTTCCGGAAGCGGCGCCCCGGACGCAAGGGCCTCGCCCGGCTGACTGGGCTCGCGTCTTGAAGCTCGGTTGCCACAGGGAATGTGTACACATAGACTGTGGACACGATGAACGTGACTTTGTCAATTGACGCCAACCTCGTCGAACGCGCCAGGGAGATCGCCCGGCAGCAGGGCAAGAGCCTGAACGCGCTCATCCGTGAGTATCTCCAGAGCCTCACGGCCACGTCGCGCGGCTCGAACCTGGCCGGTCAGTTCGAGCGCCTCTGGGCCGAACGGGCCGGCCACTCCGGCGGTTGGCGGTTCGACCGCGAGGAGCTGTACGACGAGCGGGTCGGCCGGCGGACTGACGGCAATGAGTGAGCGGGTCTTTGTTGACACCAACGTCTTCGTCTATGCGGAGGACGAGGATGAGCCCGCCAAGCGGGCCGTGGCCCAGCGCTTGATCCAGGAGCTCGCTGCCGAGGAGCGCGCGGTAGTGTCGACACAGGTGCTGTCGGAGTATATGGTGGCGGCTCGACGCAAGCTGGGGCTGTCGCTGGCCGCCTGCCGCCAAGCCGTCCTGCTCATGTGTCAGCTCCAGGTCGTCAGCATCCGCCCCGAGCACGTCCTCAGTGCGATCGATCTGGCCAGCCTGCATTCGTTGTCACTGTGGGACGCGCTGATCCTCCGCGCCGCAGCGGTCTCGGGCTGCGCCCGTATGCTGAGCGAGGACCTGAACCACGGCCAGGTGATCGGCGGGGTCCGTGTGGAGAATCCCTTCCGAGACTCCGCCACATCCCCGTAGCCAGCATCATCCGGGGAGCACCATTGGACACCCGGCTCGTCGAGGACCTGGTCGAGCCGCCGTCTGTTTAGGATAGGCTTGCGGTATTCCCGGGCGTGCTCGCCCGCGTGTCCCGTGCTCTGAGGAGTCCAGTGCTCGCTGGGATCTTGCAGGACGCCTGGCGCCAGTGCCGGCGCCGCCCGATCGCCGTCGCGCTCGCGGTGGTGTTCGCGCTCGTGTCGCTTCCCATTGCTCAGTCAAGCGTCACCGTGCAGCGGGCGGTCACCGTGCCGCTGCTGGTGGCGAACCTGCTGCTCGAGCTGTTCCTGATCGCCTACCTGTTCGGCGGGCTGGCGCCCACGCCGCCGCGCGCCGCCGAGGCGGTCAGGGCCGCGCGCCGCTCGTTCCTCCCAGGCGTCCGGGCCTACCTGCTGAAGGTGGCCTACGCGCTGCCAGCCTTCTTCATCGGCGTGCTGCTGCTCAACCCGCGCGACAGCGGCCCGCTGTCCGCTGGCGACCAGGCCAAGTTCCTCATCGGCCTGGCACCGCTGATCGCCTTCGCGTGGGCGTTCCTGGCCGTGCTGAACCAGCGGGTGGTGCTCGACCGCGAGCGCAGGGCGGTGCGCGCGGCGGCGTCCTCACACCGTGTGGCCGCGGCGAACTTCCCGATCTGCCTGCTGATCGCTCTGCTGGAGACGCTGTCGCTGCTGCCCGCTGCCCTGCCGAGCAGCGGCCTGGCCGGGCTGGCCGCGGTCTCGTTCGTGCTGGCGCTGCTGGGGCCGTTCCAGATCGCCATGAGCAACTCGCTGTTCCAGCGCACCCGCTCGCTCCAGTCGCTGGAGCCGGAGGCGCGCCAGCGCGACCGGAACCGCTCCCTGTAGCTCCGCCGCCAGGGCCGGGCCTCGGCGCGCCTCGAGATCCCTGGCGCGCCTCGAGATCCCTGGCGGGGCTCAGACCCCGGTGCAGCTCGGGCCCGCGGGGACGCTACGGATCGCGACGGCCACTAGTACGACGCCGACCACGAACGGGATCGCCAGGGCGCCATACTGCAGCGCGCGAGAGGTCCAGTCGCGCCCCCTCGGGGCGACGTCAAGGAGCGCCATGGCCGCAAGCCCGGCCAGGAAGCCGCCACCGTGGGCGAAGTTGTCGATGTTGGCGGAGCGGGCGCCGATGAACAGGTTGAGCGCCAGCACGATCAGCAGGTTCTGCAGCATCGTGCGCCCGCCCGCGGTGCGGCGGCGGTAAGAGAAGGCGACCAGCGCGCCGAGCAGCCCGAAGATCGCGCCCGAGGCGCCGACGCCGAGCTGCGTGTGGCTGAACGCCAAACTGGCGCCCGCGCCGGCGAACCCGCTGCCCACGTACAGCGCCAGGAAGCGGACCCGGCCGAGCATCGACTCCAGGATCGGCCCGAAGATGAACAGCGCGTAGCTGTTGAAGGCCCAGTGGATCACCCCGGCGTGCAGCACCATGGGGGTGAGCAGCCGCCAGTACTGGCCGTCCTGGGCGATGGCCGGGCCGTTCAGCGCCCCGAGCCGGCACAGCGCCTTGACCGACGGCTCCAGCAGGCCCGCGGTCCCACCGCTCATCACCGCCTCGATCACCAGCATGACGGTGTTGATCGCGAGCAGCGCCAGCGTGACCACCGGCCGGTCCGTCTCGCCCAGCCGCCGCACCCTGGTCCGGTCCCTGGCGTCGTCGGGGCAGAGCTGGCCGACGGGCACGGGCACGGCGCACTCGCCACAGATCGGCCGGCCGCAGCGAGAGCAGCGCAGCCCCGTCACCCGGTCGGGGTGCCGGTAGCAGGTGATCGCTGGCTGCTGCTCGACTCTTGGGGGCTGATCCATGTCCCTACATCGTCGCCGATCGCAGCGCTTATCGTGCGAGGAATCCTGGGATCGCAGGGACTTTGAGCTCAGGAGGGGAGGGGAGCTCGGTGCCGGAGCGCAGGGCGTCGATGGTGGAGATCAAGTGGTCGGCGACCGCGTCCCAGGACAGCGGGGCGACGGCTGCCTGCCGCAGCGAGCGGCGGCGGTCCCGGTCGCGCTTGAGGGCGCCCTGGATGGCGCGGGCGAACTCCGAAGGGTCTCGCGCGATCCACACCAGCCGCCGCAGCTCCTCGGCGCCTGCCACCGCGGTGGTGACCACCGGCAGGCCGGCGGCCAGGTAGCCGAACAGCTTCTCGGGCACCACCGCGCGGGTCGCCGGTGCGACCTGGTGCGGCGCGATGGCCACCTCCGCCGCCGCCAGGTAGTCGGGGAGCAGGTGGTAGGGCCGCGGGCCGATCACGTAGACGTTGCGCGCTCCTTCGAGCAGGGGAATGAGGAAGTCGGCGGCCGGCCCGACGAACACGAAGCTGGCGTCGGTCAGGCGCTCGGCCGTGCCGCGGATCAGCCCCACGTTGAGGTAGGCGCGCATCGAGCCCGCGTAGATGATCACCGGGCGCGGCAGGTCGGCCAGCTCTGCCGCGGGCTTGCCGCGGGCGAGTCCCTGGTCGGCGCCGACGGGGTGCAGCACTGTGCGCGGGTTGAGCTTGCGGAGCTCGTCCACCATCTCCTTGGTGCCCGCCCACACCAGATCGGCGCCGGGGATCTCGGCCTGGTAGATGTCGTCGAGCGCCTGGCGCTCGTCGGCGTCGGGCGGGTAGCCGGCGCGGGCGTCGCGGCGCGTCACGGCCACGCGGATGACGCCGCGACCGCCGAGACGGCGGGCCAGGTCACGGCCGAACGGGTGGACCAGCGCCTGCAGCATCAGCAGCGGCCGCGCGAATGCCTGCTTACGCTCGAGCAGCTCGACGGTGCGATCCAGGGCGGCATCGGGCCGGTCCGGCTCGGCCGCCGGGGTGAACAGCAGGACACCGTCGTCCTCGACCCCGTCGAAGCGGCGCAGCTGGCTCTCCATGTCCTGCTCCCAGCGCGGGTCGCGCAGGCGCGTGCGCAGCTCTGCCGGGTCGGCCGGCGGCTGCACGTGGAAGACCTGGTCGACGCGCTGATGGCGGGCGAGCGCGCGGGACAGCAGCTCGTCCCCCCTCCCGTACAAGCCCCAGTCATCCGAAGCCCAGGTCTTCAGCACGTTGTACTTCGACGGCTCCTGCTCGTCCGCCAATTCCGTAGCCTCCTTACGTCTCCCCTGGGGTCGTGGCCTGGGACCCTCGTGTACCACCCACAGCCCTTGATCCATGTGGGGGGAGCTCGCTCCCCCCCACGGCCCCCCCAAGAGCGCCTGTGCCATGTCGTCCTGGGGAGGTCGCTCCGAGTGGGGGAGCTCGCTCCCCCCACGGCCCCCAAGAGCGCGTGTGCCATAGTCGCCGGCATCCTTGCCATAGTCGCCGGCATCCTATCGGGCATGGCCTCGATACCGACCTTCGAGCGGTGCTCCGCGTTACCGCCTGGCCTGGTCGCGCGTACGCTGCCTCTATGACAACCACCCCATCCCGGACCGGCCCGCCCGCGCCGACCCTGCCGCGCTACGGCGAGGCGTCACTGGCCGACCTGCTGCCCTCGCTCCTGGCCGCCCTCGACGTCCCGGGGGTCCCCAACCCGCTCGGGATCGAGCCGCTGCGCCGGATCTGCCTGCTGGTGGTGGACGGCCTCGGATGGGAGGCGCTGCTCGCCAGCCGTGCCTGGGCACCACTGCTGGCCGAGGCGGCGGCGCGGGGACAGCCGCTCACCACCGGCTTCCCCTCCACCACCTCGGCCAGCATCGCCTCGATCGGCACTGGCCTGCCGCCGGCCGAGCACGGCATCGTCGGCTACACCATCGCCCTGCCGGGCATGAACCGCGCCTTCAACTGCCTGCGCTGGGCGCCTTACGGCATCGGGGCGGCCAAGGACCTGCGCGGCGAGGTCGTGCCCGAGCAGTTCCAGCCGAACGCGACCGCCTTCGAGCGGGCCGCCGGCGACGGCGTCGCGGTGACGCTGGTCGGCAAGCGCGAGTACGCCAAGTCTGGCTTCACCCGAGCGGCGCTCCGCGGCGGCTCCTACCTGGCCAGCCAGTCGCTGGGCGACGAGGTGATAGCCGTGCTGCGCGGGCTGGCCGCCGGCCGGCGCAGCCTGGTGTACGCCTACCACCCAGACCTCGACCGTACGGGTCACGTCCGTGGGGTTGGCAGCGAGGCGTGGCGGCTCGAGCTTGCCCACATCGATCTGCTGGTCCGCCAACTCGCCGAGCGGCTGCCGCGCGACGCCGCACTGGTGGTGACGGGCGACCATGGCATGGTCGATCTACGACCGGAGCAGCGCCTGGACCTGTCGGATCACCCTGAGCTTGCCGCGGGGGTGCGGCTGCTCGCGGGTGAGGCGCGCGCCCGCCACGTCTATGCGGAGCCGGGCGCGGCCGGGGACGTGCTGGCCGCTTGGCGGGCGCTGCTTGGGCAGGCGATGTGGGTGGTGACGGGTGAGGAGGCGGTTGAGGCTGGCTGGTTCGGGCCGCGGGTCGCGGGGTGGGTGCGGCCGAGGATCGGCGACGTGGTGGCGGCGGCGTTCGAGCAGGTCGGCGTGATGCAGCGTGAGATCGACCCGACGCAGGCGCAGCTGACGGGACACCACGGGTCTATGACGACGGCGGAGCAATTGGTTCCGCTGCTGGAGTTGAGGTCGTAGGCGCGGGGCTTGCAGCGTACCCGACCTTGCCGGGTGGGACGCAGGTTGCCCCACGCCGTGCGCGGTGATCGTCTACAGCACCTCGTCCTTGTCGAGCCAGCGGCTCAGGCGGATGGCGTGGCGCGACCGCTGAGGCGGCGCGCCCCGACACGGGCTATGGCGGCGCCGGTCAAGAGCGACATCAAGGCGACAAGGCAGCCGCTCGTCCCGACGGGCGCGCTCTGCGGCGCCTCGTCGAGGTAGTTCTCGTCTTCCTGCCAGTCCGGGATGCCGTTGTCGTCCCTGTCCCTGCCCCTGTTCATCCTCTCCCCCGCCTGACCCCGCAATACCGCAGCGCACCATCTTGGACGCATCCGGTAGCCGCGGCAACTCCCCCCGAATCCGCCACCAAGCGGACGGCCGACCGAGTCGCGCCGGTCCAGCCACCCGGCCAGTCCTCCACCTACTCTCCCCCGCCGGCCGCCTCACCGGCCAGAGCCTCTCGGTGACCGGCGATCTCGACCCCTGTGCCTTCGAGGGCGAGAAGTGAGAAGGTCGGTTTGGGACGGCTTTCGCGCTGGAGGAGCGGGTGATGGCGGTTCGGGCGGTCGTGTTCGACGTCGGCGGGGTCCTGGAACACACGATCGACACCAACCTGGAGGGTCGCTGGGAGGAGCGGCTGGGGCTCGAGCCCGGTGAGTTCTTCGAGCGGATGCGCCGGTCCGGCCTTGGGCGGGATGCCAATCTGGGCAGGGTCTCGGATGCGGAATTCTGGCGTGGGATGGCCAAGCTCTACGGGCTGGATCAGCGCATGCTGGACGAGCTCACGCACGACATGTGGGAGTGGTACGCGGGCGCGCTGAACACCGAGCTGGCCAGGTATTTCCGGCGCCTGCGCCCGCGCTATCGCACGGCCATTCTCAGCAATGGCGTAGAAGGTGGCCGGCGCGAGGAGGAGGCACGCTACGGCTTCGCCGAGATGGCCGACGTGCTCGTCTACTCCTACGAGGAAGGGATGGAGAAGCCCGACCCGCGGATCTACCGGCTCACCTGCGACCGGCTCGGCGTCCGCCCTGACGAGGCGGTCCTCCTGGACGACGTCGAGGCGAACGTGGCGGGGGCTCGCGCAATAGGGATGCGCGCGGTGCTGTTCGAGCACACGGCTCAGGCGATCGCCGACGTCGAGGAGTGCCTGACCGACACGGCCGGCTGAGGCTCGGCGACGCGGCCGACGCTGACCAAGCTGATGCGGCGGTCGCCGCTTAGCGGCCCCCGCTCGGCAACCTTGCCGGGGTCACCACGACGGACCTGCACAGGCTCGTGCTGGGTAGGAAACGTTGCCGTGCGGGGACCCCTTAGCCGCCTCCGGCACGTGTTGGAGTCGCTGACCTGACCAGCGCCGGGTCGACACGCATGACCCCGTCGGCGGTGGCCACCCACACCGCGCCCGCCGCAGCCGCGACGTCGACCAGGTTGGCCTCGCCGACGCGCAGCTTGGCCACGGTCCGCCAGGTGGTAGGGTCGGTGC
>JBKPDO010000330.1:0-6884 GCA_046727955.1 bacterium
TCGTCTGGTACCGACCAGTCGAACTTGCCGTCCTCGTCGGCGATGTAGCCGTCAAGGGACGCATTCATCACATAGATCAGCTTGGCCATGGCGAGCCTTCCTCGAGGTTTGGAGCTGCACGACCGTCCGTCAGCACCCTACATCGCGGCTGTGTCAGCGCCTGGCAACCCTCGCCGACGCTGTCTGAGCACAGGTCGTGTCCATCACGAGATGTGCGCCAGAGCCAGAAAATGTCACTGGTCGCGCAAGCAGACTGTCAGTGGAGCCTGCTGTGGCCGGCCGACCACGAAGCGTGACTACCGCGTTAGCGTGGCTACGTCGGCGCCGAGGCTACTGACACGAAGTCGAGATCGGCCCTGGAGGCTCAGGCCGTGGCGGCGCGCACCGGTTTCGGCGGGAACTCGGCCTTATTCCACAGCGGCGGGCGCCGCAGGAGCGCCTCGGCGTCCCGCCGGCCAAGCTCGAGCGCGGCCTGCATGAACGCCGGCTCGAAGAAGAGGTAACTGATCAGGTCGCCGCGGCTTGCTGACCCAAACGCCGAGCAGGCCACTCAGTACAGCCAGGTCGAGGTGGCCGAGCAGGCCCACGCCGGCCAGGACCTCGTCGAGGACCTCCTCGGCCTTGGCGCCGAGCGTGCCGTGGGTCTCAGGGCCGCCGAACACAAACCGAATCACCCGGTAGGGCCGTCCGGAGCGGCTCCTCACGCCGGCTTCGCCGGCGCCGTGCTCCAGCAGCTTGTTCATCTTTGCGAGCACGATCAGGTCCTCGATCATCCGGTCGGCCATTGCCCCGTGCAGCAGCTGGCTGGTCGCGTCCTGGATCGACGGCGCAGCTCTTGGCCATGCCCGGCAGCGTCGCACAAACGGCTGACAGCCCATACGACGCGACGTTGATTCCGCACACGGGTTCTACGATCGACGGCTGGGCAGGGTCGGCGCAGGTCAGCGCGGGTGGCCGCCGGGTCGGCGCCGACCCGGGGCGGATAGGTCGCGGAAACGGTCGTTTGCGCGACCGCTCGTCACGCGGGATCCGGTCGGCCCACCCGTAGCCTCCAGCGAAAAACAACGCTAAGCAGTTAGTCCAGTTGATCTAGGTTCGTCCCGCTCGTAGCCTCGCGTCCATTTGGCGGTGATCGAGCGAGGGCGGTGGACGTGGCGACCCGGGATGTGTTCTCGGAGGAGGAGCAGGCGCGGCTTCGGGCTTCCCGGAGATCAACCGGGCGGAGCTGATCCGCCACTTCACCCTGACCGGGGCTGACGTGGCGTTCCTGCGCAAGTTCCGCACCGGCCGCAACGTGCTCGGGGTGGCGGTCCAATGGTGCACATGCGTGTCAGGCAAGGCTGACACGCATGTGCCTGTCAATCCAGCCTGACCAACCTGACAGCCTCCTTGAGGAAGACGATGCCGTCGATCGTGTCGAGCTGGGCCGGGTCCAGCGGGAAATAGGCGAAATCGTGGGAGATGCGCGGGGCCGGCTTCGTGACGGCCTCGGCCAGGCGGCGGGCGTCGATGAGAGAGTGGTCCCACGGGAGCGTGGACAGGATGCCCTCGAGGGTGTCGGGGGGCGGGGTGTTGTCGCCGGCCGTGCCGAGAGCCGAGGCCAGGACGGCGTACCGGTCGCCCAGGTGCGTCCCGGTGATCGCCCCCGCGCTCCACCACTCCAGCGGTTGGTCGCCGAGCCGCATGAAGCTCTTGTTCCGCTGCAGGTGGAGGTTGTGGGCGAAGACCAGGGCCGGGCCGTGCTCGGCGACGGCGCGCAGGTTGGCGGCCATCATCGCGTCCCGCAGGGCCGACAGCCGGGTCCACCGTGCCGGGGATGTGTCGGCCATCCAGTAGTGGTAGCGGAGCAGGCCGGTGGCGGTGCGCCCGTACAGTGCCGTCCGCTCCCTGTCCTTCGCGCTCAGCTGCGGCGCCTGAGTGTCGAGCAGCGCCACCAGGTCGTCGGCGAGCAGCCGCAGCCGCTGGACGTCGGCGGACTGGCCGATCGACTGGGACGGGTCCATGACCGTGGCCTCGTTCGTCCACCGGTCGTCCGGGCCCAGCAGCGTGTCGAGGGTTTCCATGGTGCAGGGGAGCGGGCCGTCGAGGAGGGCGTAGAGGGCGGTGAGCGCCTGGCGCGGGCTCTCGGCCCAATACTCCAGCGGGCCGTCGAAGCCGAAGAACCGGAGCTTTTCGTCATGCTCGTCGTTGTACGCGAGCATCCAGCGCACGAGCTCGCGGTTGGCCGGGGACGCGCCGAAGCCGTGGCTGAAGCCGCGTTCCATGACGTCATCGAGCGTGCCCGCGCCCGTCGTGATGTAGTCGTCCACCACGAGGCCCCTGAGGCAGTCGCTCTCGATGGTGAACGACCGGTAGCCCTCGTGCTCGACCAGATGCCGGAAGATCTCGTTGCGCAGCTCGCCCAGCTCCCCCACGAAGTGCCTGGCCTCGCCCAGGCCGAGCAGCAGGGGCTTGGCGGGAAGCGACCGGAGGAACGCCGAGACGGCCGCGCCGTCGAGCGGCCGGGCCGTGTCCTTGATATCCATACCTTCAACGATATCATTGGACCTATAGTGTAAACTTTGCCATGGAAATACCCCGCTTCACCGCGACGAACCTTCAATCGGTGATGCATCGATGAGGCCAGTGGACCTGGCGCGCGAGCACGGCCTGTCCACCCAGGCGATCAGGAACTACGAGGACGCCGGCATCCTGCCCGCCGCCGAACGCACCGTCCACGGCTATCGCACCTACACGCCGCTGCACGCGCAAGCCCTGCGCGCGTTCCTCGCCCTCGCGCCCGGGCACGGTCACCAGACGGCCACGTCGATCATGCAGGCGGTCAACCGGGGTGCCACCGAGGACGCGCTGCGGCTCATCGACGAGAGCCACGGCCAGCTCCTCGACGACCGCCGCACCCTCCAGGCCGTCGAAGCCGCGCTCCGCGATCTGGCGCCCGCGCCGCAGGAGCGCGGCGACACGTTCATCGGCCCCCTGGCCAGGAGGCTCGGCATCCGCCCTGCCACCCTGCGCAAATGGGAGAACGCCGGGCTGGTCCGGCCGCGCCGCGACCCGCAGACGGGCTACCGGATCTACAGCGCGGCCGACGTACGGGACGTCCGGCTGGCCCACCAGCTCAGGCGGGGCAGCTACCTGCTGGAGCAGATCGCCCCGCTGATCGCCCAGGTCCGCTCCGCCGGAGGCATCGCCCCGCTGGAGTCGACCCTGCGCGACTGGCACGCCCGCCTGTCCGCCCGGGGCCGCGCCATGCTCAAGGGCGCCGCCGACCTGGACGCGTACCTCCGCGCCCGCGAACCCTGAGGCCGAGTCACGTCCATCACAGGAAACGGCATGGCCACGGAAGGAACCATGCATGAATGACGGGGTATTTCGCCTGGTCAATGGTTCAGCAGCCGATCAAAAGCAGCACGTGGTGCCTGAGAATGTTGCGCAGTGGCGTCGTCGAATACTCTCATGGTGCGAAAGCGACCGCGCCGACGTCGCCGACGTCGCGACGACCTCGACGTAGCCGACCTCGAGCAACACCAAGCCCCCGCGAGGAGCGCGGGGGCTTCTTCATGGCTACTCGTCGTCTTCGTCGTCGGGGGCATCGGGGTCGCGCAGCGGCCGCCGGCCGCCGGGCAGTTCGGGCAGCGCGACGGTGTAGCGGCCGTGCACCTCGATGTGCTTGTGCGCGAACGGCGACAGGCGCACCACGTCAGCTTCGTTGACCTGGTAGCCGTCGGCGTGGAGTTGGGCCAGGGCGGCGTCCATGTAGACGGTGTTCCACAAGGTCGCGCAGTTGACCACCTGGCCCAGTGCGCCCAACTGGTCCTCCATGCCCTCGTGGTAGCGCTCGCGCAGCTCGCCGCGGCGGCCGTGGAAGACCCAGCGGGCCAGGTACTGGCGTTCCTCGATCAGGCTGCGCATGCCCTTGATGTGCCGCCGGTAGGGCGGATCATCCACGTAGGTCAGCACGTGCAGGCTCTTGAAGATGCGGCCGTAGTTGGCGATCGCGTCGCCCAGCGGGGTCGGGTCGCCGTCGCGCTGCAGCACCCGCAGCACGTCGTAGGCGCGCACCGCGCCGGTGTGGATCGAGGCCACCACCCGCAGGTGTCCCCCAGTGCCGCCGGACGCGCTCCAGGTTGACCCGGCCGCGGGCGGCGACCTCCAGCGCGCCGTAGCCGTCCGGTGCGCCGATGCGCCACAGCTTCTGATCCGGCAGGTCGGCCAACTCGGGGCGGTACTCGCGGCCCAACAGGTGCACCAGTCCGAACACGATGTCGCTGTAGGAGCCGGTGTCGGTGATGACGACCTCGGGTTTCGCCCCGCCGTCTTGGCTGTAGAGCAGGTCGATCATGTGCATGGAGTCCCTGGGCGTGCCGGCCAGCACCATCCCGGCGATCTGGGCGCGCTGGTCGTTGATCGCCGTCAGCCAGGTCACTCCCACCGGCGGCCGAAGTAGCGCGGGTTGGGGCGGGCGTGGATGGTGCGCACGGGCACGACGAAGCGCATGCCGTCGACGCTGGCCACCAGCCCGCCGCCCCACAGCCGGGCCAGCTCTATGTCGGCCTGGGCGGTGATCAGCGGCGCGTTGGCCGCGGCGTGGGTCTCCGGCCGCAGGTAGTTCTGGTCCACGTGGCCCAGCCGGTCGCGCTCCAGGGCTTCCACCCCGCGCTTGATGAACGGGCCGAACCCGATATTCATGGCGTTGGCTCCGAGCACCGCCGCGAGGCTGACGTGGAGATCGGCGAGTTGTCCTTCGCCGCCGAGCACCGGGGTGAACGCCGCGGGGAACTCGGGGTACCCAGGTCATGACCTCTAGCAGCAGCTCGGGCAGCTCCACTTTCGGCAGCATCGCACGCACCCGCTTGCGCAGCTCGACCAGGCTGGGCGGGTCGGCCTCGGCGGAGTGCGGGGTGACGTGCAGCTTCCCGTCGTCGTCCACGCGCACCGCGGTGTTGTCCGGCAGCCGCGCGGCCACCGCCCGGTAGGTGTCGCCGAGCCGGCCGGCCTGGCCGGCCAGAAGCGGTCGGGGTCTTCGGGCAGCTTCAGCGCGGTCAGCGCGGTGTGCTTCTCCCGCTCCCACGCCTGGCCGTCCAGCAGCCGGGTGCGCGGGTCGCCCCAGCGGTCGGAGTCGTGCGCGTAGACGTCGCGGCGGCGCAAGTGACGGTGGAACTGCTCCAGCACACAGAACACGTACGCGCGCCGGTCGATCGTGCCCGGCTCCAGCCCCCTGGCGGCGTACACCAGCCGCCGCCACGCCGGCGGCACGACCTGGCCGTCGATCTCGCCTGAGCGGACCTTCTTGCGGCCGATCAACTCAGGCAGCTTGCGCATCGCGGCCAGGACCGGAGCGCCCTCGGGGGTGGCCCCGAAGGCGATGGTCTCGGTCAGCATCTCCAGAAACGGCCGTACGGTGTTGTAGCGGCCGACCAGTTGGGCTCGCCACTCCTCGGCAGCCTCGGCCTCCAGCGGCGGGACGTGCTCGACCACGACATCCAGCGCGGCGGCCAGCTCGCTGCGCGGCAGCAGCGTCTCGATCCGCGCCCAGACCTCATCCACCGAGGCCGCCACCTCAGCGTCGGCAGAGGCGTCGGTCACGCGAACAGCGCCTTGACCGCCTCGGCCAGCTTGGCTGCGGCCCGGTCGGTGCGGGGCAGCCGGCGCAGCTTGTGCTTGTTGTCCTCGCGGGCGGCCACCGCCAGCAGCTTGGTGACCATGAGTAGGTCCAGCAGTTCCAGCGCGTCATCCACGGCCCGGACACGGAGCTTGATGATGGTGGCCAGCAGGGTCGCCAGCTTGCGCGCCTCGGTGTAGCGCTCCAGCGACCGCGCCTTGCCGGCCAGGCCGTAGCGGGCCAGCTCGGCGGCCCGCCGGGGCGGCACGACCGACAAGTCCATGCTGGTCAGCTCGATGCCGGCCAGTTCGGCGACCCGGTCCAGCGCTCGGACAAGCGCGGGATTGGAAGCGCGGGTCGGGCTGCGCCGCAGCCGTTCCAGGTCCGACAGCCGCTCCCCTGGGGAGATCTCCAGCAGCCGCGTCAGCGTGTGACGCTGCTCGCTGGTGAGCAGCCCGGCCAGAGTGTCCCACAGCCGCTGGTTCGCCTGGTCGCGGACCCGGGCGACCAGGCGGGCCAGGGTGGTCACGCCCGGCAGCAGCACCTGGCGTTCCCGCAGCCACACCACCGCGGCGTCAAACAGCGCCTTCGGCCCATCCCCGGAGGTCCAGGACTGCGCGTCGATCCAGGCGGCCAGGTCGGCCTCGGCGGCGGCGAACTCGACGAACCCGTACTCGGCGCGGATCTCGGCGGCGTGCTGCAGGCGGGTCATCTCCCGCTCGCGGTACGCTTTGATACAGGAGGGGTCGTTGATGTCGAGCTGGTCGGCGAGGTAGTCGATGACCTCGGTGGGCACGTCCAGGTCGGCCGGGAACGTCCCGAGGTAGTGCACGCTGGTGAGCTGGACGGCGTATCCGAGCCGATTGTGTGGCCGGCGCTTGGGCTCGATCCGCCCGAGCGCCTTGCCGTCCAGGTGGAAGTAGCGGTCCAGCTCGGCGCGGGACGGCGGCCGGGTGTAGCGGGCGTAGGCGGCAGCCTGCTCATCGGTGAGGAACTCGACCGGCACCCAACGCCTCCCCCTCCCGGCGCCGGTCCGGCGCCGCCTGCTCCCCCTGGGCGCCCGAACCCTACACTTTTGCCCGCTATCACCCTGAATCGGCTCAGGGCTTAGCGCTGGTTTTCGTTCCGATGACACTTCCGCCGGGAATTTCATCTGCTGCGAATACGCGACGATATGCATGCGGTCAGGCCGAGTCGCCTTGAAGCTGGGCGCTACCAGGCTGGTCACTCCGTTGGACCGAGGCCATAGCGTAACGAGCGCCGTGCCACGAAGCCCAGCGCCTGG
>JBKPDO010000331.1:0-3499 GCA_046727955.1 bacterium
CGCGGCGGTGGTCGAACGCGAGCCGGGAGCGTGGGTCGAGCCTGCCGCACGCAGGCTGCGCAGCGAGACGGGCCGCAGCGCCCGGGTTCTGGTCCTGCAGGTCCCGCGGTACGCCATCCCACGCACCTCCAGCGGCAAGCCGCGCCGCCGGCTCCTCGGGCAGGAGCTCATGGAGGGCACGCTGCCCGCCACGACACTGGTGGACTGGCGCCAGGGATCTCCTGAGGCTGGACGTGCCGCTGCACGATGAGCTCGACAAGTCAGCGCCAACCCCGCACCGCGAGGCCATCCGGCGGATACATCGACGACCTCACGGTTGCTGCCGGTCGCGCCGGTCAGCGTCGGCGCCGCCACCAGCGGCAACCGCCTGCGCGATGGCGTTGAGCAGCCGCAGCGCGCCATCCCGCTGGCGGGCTTGGACCGCGGCACGCCGCCGGGCGCGGCCAGCGAGGCTGGCGATCACCCCAGCGGCAAACAGTAGCCCGACCGTCACGACCTGGGCCGCCGTGTCGGTCACCAGGGTGTTGTCGGGCGTGGTCAGGAAGTAGTCGTAGGACAAGGCGGCGGCCAGCGCAGCCAGCAAACCAGCCCCGCGGCCACCGTCGGCGGCGGCGGCGATCACGAGCAGGTAGACGACGTTCTCCAGCCCCACGGTGCGGCGCACAGGCTGCAAGACGATGCCGACCAGCAGGCTGGCGGCGAACGCGCCAGCGCCCCAGGCGATGCCCTCGCCGTTGATCTGGCTCCACCGGTCACCGGCTTGGTGCAGGTCGGTCACGTCGGTTGCTCCTTCCATCCGGCGTGCCATGCGCCCCACCGAGCCGCTCTGCTATCCCCCGGGTTTGAGGTTCATGAGGCGTTCGGCCTGGGACTGTTGCGTTGGCTGTGACCGTGTCCGAGCGGCGAGACTGCTGGCATGAGAACCCGCGGCGCTGTTGCGTTCGCGGTGACCGTCTTCGACCCGCGAGACTGCCGGCATGAGAACTCGTCGCCCTCGCCCCGCTTCCATCGCCCGCTCCGCCTTCGTCGGCTTTCGCTTCCCGCCTGATGTCATCGTGCTGGCGGTGCGCTGGTACCTGCGCTTCGGCCTGTCCTACCGCGACGTCGAGGAGTTGCTGGCCGAGCGCGGCGTCGAGGTCGACCACGTCACTGTCTACCGGTGGGTGCTGCGGTTCACGCCGCTGCTGGCCGACGCCGCCCGCCCCTGCCGCCACGCCGTCGGGGGTCGCTGGCAGGCCGACGAGACCTATGTGAAGGTCGCTGGGCAGTGGCGCGACGCCTATCGAGCGATCGACCAGTTCGGGCAGGTCATCGATATCTTCGTCTCTTCACGGCGTGATGCGACAGCAGCCCGGCGGTTCTTCCAGCAGGCCATCAACACGACGCAGGTCACGCCCACAGAGGTGGTCACCGACAAGGCCGCGACCTACCCGATCGTGCTCGACGCGCTCCTCCCAGCGGTCTGGCATCACACCGAGCAGTACGCCAACAACCACATTGAGGCCGACCACGGCCGCCTGAAGCACGCCTGCGACCGATGCGCGGACTCAAGCAGGACGGTAGCGCCACCGTGATCATCAAAGGACACGCGTTCATGCAGAACGTCCGGAGAGGGCACTACGAGCTGGCCGTCGAGGCACCCATCGGCGTGCGGGTGGCGGTCGCATTCGGTGAGCTGGCCGCGGCCATCTTACCCGAGACGGCGGGCGAGGCTTTAGCCCGCCGCCGTCCGCGCAGACGCAACAGCGCCGGCTGCCCTGCGCTCCGCCTGAACGCAGGGCCAACCGCTGGCCGGCGCATTTCAGTCTCGAACGTGTGTTCGGTTACGCTGTGGGGTCATGCGAACCTGGGAACGCGACGACCCCGACCTCACCCGGCCGCTCGCCGCCCCGCTCGACTGCTGCGCGGAGCTGCTCGGCGTCGACCTGGCCACCGTCCGCAAGGCGGCCGCCAACGTCGAGCCGTACCTCCGCGCCGACGGCACCAAGGTGTGGAGCCTCAGGCAACTGGAGCGTCAGCTCCGCCCCGAGGTGTTCGGCCACCGCCGGCCCGGCGGCTACATCACCCGCCGGCGCGCCTCCACCACCGACACCTGAGCGCCGCAAGGACCACGCCGCGACGGTTGCTACATGCCTGGACCAGTGCAAATCAGATGCCCAGCAGGACGGCGGGTCGCCTGAGTGGGCGGGCGGCCACGACGACCTAAGAGCGTGTTTCCGACCTTCGGGTGGTTCTGCTAGTCGATCCGAGTCGCGCCCCAGGCCTTCGGCTCCACGCTGCGCAGCAACTGGCTGAATTCCCATTGATGCCCTTCGAGGTCGATGGCAGCGTACGAGCGCAGGCCCCAGGGCTGATCCGTCGGCGCCATCAAGATGGTCGCGCCCTCGTCGCTTGCTCGCTGGTGGTGCGCGTCCACGTCGCTGACCAGGACGGTCGTCGTGTGGGAGAGGTTCGGCCATGGCCGCCCCTGCTGCTCGCGAAAGCCGGGCACCCGCTCCCGGATCCACTGGTGGAAGTCCGGTGAGCTTCCCGCCACCATCACCAGGCCGCCGCCGGGACTCTCCAGCTTTGCGGTGATGACGCTGCCGTCCGGCCGCGCCATGCGCACCCGCTCGCGGAAGCCGAACACGCGCGACAGCCACGCGATCGCCTCGCCGGGCTCGTCATAGTGAACGTGTGGGTAGACGGGTGGCCACCCTCGAACAACGTCGTCGATCATGCTGGCTCCTGTGCGCTGGGGAAGCTGGCGACGTCCCAGTCAACCACCGCCACCCGTCGACGCCGATGGTTGTGAAGCAGGAGCGGCGCGGCTGGCCCATCGCCTTCTTCACCCCGGTGACGTCCCGCGGCGTGGTGTAAGCGGTGCTCGTCTATCAGGGCGGGGTCGTCGTGTCGAGCGTCGGAAGATGGGTGGTCAGCCCCCGACCTCGACGTCCACCGTCGACGCGAAGCCGCGCTCCCGGGCCGCCGCGGCTCGCCGTCTCCCGGTCGCAGGCGAGAAGCAAGCGGCTATCGCCGCGGTTGCGCTTGGGAGGTGCGGTGGATGTTTGGGGCCGGTGGCGGTAGGCCTCGTGCAGGTAGCGCAATGACTCCAGGATCTCGCCGTCGCAGACCTCGAGCATGCCGAGGCGTCGCTCGACCGCCGTCACCTTGGTACCGGGGGCGGCGAACATCGACGCGTGCTCTAGCCCGATCAGCCGCACCGCCGGGTTGCGCTCACCGGTCGCTCGGGGTGATGGTGACCGTCCCGTCCTTGGTGATGCGCACGTGGTCGCCGGTCGCGATGAGGCGGGTGGCCGCAGCCAGGACAAGCACCGGGCACGTCCGGGCATAGAGGTAGCCGGCAACGATCGCGCCGAGGACAAGGATCTCGTCGGGCTCCTCGACCAGGATCGCCAGCGGGGCGGTGCCGAGGCGGATCGCCTCGGCCAGCACGCTCGAGCTGGAGCTTGAGCCCCTGCCCGACGGCATCACCAGGACGCGGCCGTTCACCCTCGCC
>JBKPDO010000332.1:0-11508 GCA_046727955.1 bacterium
CACCCCGATCGCGATCCTGTCTGACAGCCGCGGCTCGACTGGCGGCTTGACCTGTCCGGCTCGTGGCACCCGCACCTCCAGCAGCACGAAGGGGATGCACCATACCAGACAAGCAAACCTAAGTTACCGGCATTGAGGCTAGCCTCAGGCTGGGTGGCGTCTAACAGTCAGTTTGCGATGCCGCGACGGCGGTGATAGAACCCGTCGTACGCGTCGGTCGCCCCCAAGGCCGACACTAGGCCTGTTCTCGGCGGCCATCCCCCGAAGTCTTTGCGTCGCCGGGCGAGGAGAGCTTGCCATGGCCGGACACCACGATGGCCGACACAGCCGCGGCGCCCGTCATCTTAGATCCACCCCCCGTCCGGGCCGCTCCGAACGCCATCGGTCGGCGTGGCTGCGCCCACCGTTGCGAACGCGGGTTGTCCTGGTGTTGACCTGTTCGGCAGCCCTGGTCGGGGTGTTGGTGTTGCTTCCCAACGCCAGGGCAACGAGCGCGACCTCCCGCTTCACCCCAAGCGCTGACGCCTACGTAGGCCAGGCCAAGCCAAACAGCAACTTCGGGACCGCTACCACCCTGCGGACCGACGGCTTCCCCAAGCTGGAGCGCAGCTACCTGCGGTTCGACGTCACCCAGCTTGCTGGCAGCGTCACCAAGGCGACGCTCCGGCTGTACGCGGGCAGCCGTGACCGGTTGGGCTACACGGTTCGGTCGGTGGTCAACACGGACTGGTCGGAGGGCGGGATCACCTACGCTAACGCGCCCCCGCTAGGGGCGGTCGTGGCCACGTCGGGCGGGGTTGCCCGCGACACCTGGACCAGCGTGGATGTCACCGCGTTGGTCCGTGGCGATGGAGCGGTCAGCCTTGCGCTGACGGCCAACCGCTCCTCTGCCGGCGTGTACGCCAGCCGCGAGACCGGTGCGACCACCCCCCAGCTGGTGGTGGAGACGCTGACGACAGCGGGCGCCGACACCACGACGAGCAGCAGCCGCACCGCTATCACCACCAGCAGCACAACGACCACCACCACCACCACCACCACCACCACCACCAGCAGCAGCAGCACGACCAGCACCACCAGCACCACCAGCACCACATTGGCGCCAACCACCACGACGTCCCCGCACCCGTCGGGTCCGTGTGGGGCCACGACCGCGCCGCCAGCGACCTACCAGCACGTGGTCTGGATCGTGATGGAGAACAAGACCTACTCGCAGATCATCGGCTCACCCAACGCGCCCTACATCAACAGCCTGGCGGCCCAGTGCGGCCTCGCGACAAGCTTCTATGCCGAGACGCACCCCAGCCTGCCCAACTACATCGCCATGACGTCCGGCTCGACCCAAGGAATCACCGACGACAACGACCCGTCGTCGCATCCGCTGACCGCAGCAAGCATCTTCTCCCAGCTTGGCACCGGCTGGCGCTCGCTTGAGGAGTCGATGCCGTCCAACTGCTACCTGTCGAGCTCAGGCCTGTATGCGGTCAAGCACAACCCGGCGGCCTACTTCACCAACATCCGGACACAGTGCACGACCCAGGATCAGCCGCTCTCCGACCCGCCGGACCTGTCGGCGAAGTTCACCTTCATCACCCCCAACTTGTGCGACGACATGCACTCGTGCCCCACCGCCAGCGACGTGGCCACCCAGACCCGCAACGGCGACAAGTGGCTGGCGACGTGGATGCCAAAGATCCTCAGCAGCAGCCAGTACCAGTCCGGCTCGATGGCGGTCTTCCTCACCTGGGACGAGGACGACTACAGCAGCACCCAGCACATCGCGACGTTGGCCATCTCGCCGTCCACACGGGCCGGCACAAAGGCGGGCGCGACCTTTAACCACTATTCGCTGCTGCGGACGACCGAGCAGCTGCTGGGGATCACGACCTATCTAGGCAATGCATCCGCAGCGGCCAGCATGCGCCGGGACTTCAACCTGTAGCCGTCGCCATCCGTCCTCACCCGGTGCACGCCCAGGCTGATCTCCTCCCGATCCGCCAGCATCAGCCGCCCGGCCCCGGCGTCCACCGATCCGGCTTGCTATCCCCGCCTGGAGCCGCCCCCGCAGCAGGACCCGGACCTCCTCATGCGAGCAGCCCACCTCCCGTCCCACAACGACAGGCCCTAGCCCCAGGCCCCTAACCCCAGGCGCCGGGCCAGCCGCCGCTGCTCGACCATCAGATGAGCCGCCATCCGCAACTCCTTCGGTCGAATCAACAAATCCTCGTCGACTCGCCGAGGTATTGCGCCGACCGCTTGAACGCGCCATCACGCTGTTCGCGAAACTTTTGGTGACCCTCCGTCACTGTTCGTAGCGGACGGCGGCTGTTGGTGGGCGCGAGAGGTTTCGAACCTCTGGCCTCTGCCGTGTGAACCAATCGGCGCGGGCGGACGGTCCCTCACTGGACCTTCCGCCGCGTCGCCAAACGCAGGTGGGAGGCGTGGTCGTGCGCTGGTGCGTGATGTCTCGAGGCGTCGTGAGGCCGGGTTGCTGACAAGCTGCTGACGGACCATGGGGAGTCCTCGAGCCCGCCCTACGCCAGGATTGAGCAGTGATCGCCGAGCTTATTAGCTGAGCGGGGAAAATGCCTGCTCGAACGAGTACATCAGCTCCTGAGACGACCTCCAACGGTCCTGTGGGATGAGGTGCAGCACCGAATAGCCCCAGCTGCGGCTCGGGCTCACAAAGCTGATATCCAACCCGTGGGTGAGGCGCCCGTTCAGCACGTAGGTGTACTCCCAGATCGCCGCGCGCATACCGTGATAGGTCCCCCCGTGCACCGAGCCGATCAAGTGATAGCCGGGCAACCTCGCCGACCAGTACTGCTCGTTGCTGATCCACCCGGGCAGCGGATCGCCGCTCGGTGGGACCTGCGGAGGATGCGCGGACTCCACCTTGAGGTAACGTCCGGTACCCTCACTGAACGACGTGCCATGCCGGGCCAAACCGGTGCTGCGCCTCCAGCCGGACGGGTAGGCGACGGCGTAGCCACCGCTCGGGTTGCTGAAGCTGGCCCAGCCAGCCGGCACCCTGGGAGCAGCGCCGCCGACTGGCTGGGCCTCGGGTGGATTCCGCGGCGGCGAGGTGGTGGTCGATGCGCCTCCCGGCGAAGGTGTCCCCTGTGGCGCACTTGGCGCCCGGTATCCGGTTGTTGGCGTGCTCACGTGGGTCGGCACGGCCACACGCTTGCCGCTTGCGTTGTTACTCCCTGACGGCCTGGTCAGCGCAAGCGCCAGCACAACCGCCGCCACCCCGGCAAGCACGGCCACCCCAACAAGCACGGCGAGCGCCGTCAGCCACCGCCGTCTCGCCATCCACCCGTCCCGCCCCGCGCGGCTGGCCGGCGACGTCGGGGCCTCCGAGGGCTTAGCGGTGTCGTGCGTGGCCCCCTCGGCGGGGAACTCCCCAGTGGGGGTCGGGGTGAACAGGTCGGAAGGTACAACCGGCACGGCGGCTCGGCCGGCGGCCAGTCCCCCGCCGGTGGCGGCGACTTGGGCGAGGCGGACGCGCACCTTGCGCAGGGCCGGCCGGGCAGCAGGGTCCTTGGCCAGCAACGACATGATGATCGGCGCCAGCGCACCAGCGTGCCACGGTGGCCGTGGCGGCTCGTTCACCACCGCGGCCAGCGTGGCGAGCGAGCTGGCACGCTCGAACGGCGCCTCGCCTTCGACCGCGTAGTACATGGTCGCGCCCAGCCCCCACAGGTCGACCTCCGGGCCGCTGTCGCCGCCGCTGGCCTGCTCCGGGGCCATGTACGCGGGCGAGCCGACGATAAGGCCGCTGGTGGTGAGCTTGGGGTCGCCCTGCAGGTGGGCGATGCCGAAGTCAGCGAGCCAGACGCCGCCGTCCTCAGCGACCATGACGTTGGCGGGCTTGACGTCGCGGTGCACGATACCGGCCTGGTGCGCGGCGTCGAGCGCGAAGGCGACCTGCAGGCCGATGCGGGCGACCCGTTCGGGCGGCAGCGGCCCCCACCTGGCCACGATCTCCGCCAGGGTAGGCGCCGTGATCAACTCCATGACGATGAACGTCCGGCCCTGCTCGCTGAGCACGTCGTAGACGGTGATCACGCCTGGATTGACGAGCCGCGCCGCCGCCCGCGTCTCCCGCAGCACGCTGGCGCGCAACGAATCACGCTCGTGCTCGGGAAGAGTGTCGGGGAGCGTGATCTCCTTGATGGCGACCTCGCGGTCGAGCAGGCGGTCATGGGCGAGCCACACCACCCCCATCCCGCCCCTGCCGATGGGGCGCTCCAGCAGGTAGCGGCCCGCAACAATCCGCTCAGGCACAACGGTCATAGGCCCCAACTACCCGTCGAGGCTTTCGGGGAATCGGCCAGGTCCGATTCAACGGAGAACGTGCGTTGGGTCAGCGGGACACCGCCATCAGGCCGGCGATGGAGCTTCCATGACAGCTAACCCGCACCTGGCGGCACCGCATGACGACCTGCCCGGCGTGGTCCAGGTGGCCTGGTTGTCGAGTGGCGACCAAGGCGGCCGCGACCTCGCGGTTGCTGCTCCGAGCGCTCACACCAAGGCCGAGACTGCGCCGCTTGGTCGGTGGCCGATCCTGGCGCGGGCGCCCGTGAGGATGGCCCGAACTTGCAGAAGGACAACCCCCAAGAGCCCGGTCCGGTTGACCGGCGGGCGAACCCGCCTGCTCCCGGCCGACAGGCCCCTGGGGGTCGTCAACGCCCCGAGGAACTCCCACGGCCTTCCCGAGCCTCGCTCGAGAGAGTCTCGTCCTGCGACCCGAAGGCCGCTTGGACCTCACCACCATGACGGGGGTTGCGCATACCCACCGTCCAGCGGTTCGCCGTCCGGACCCGTCGGCCCTTCTGGCAGGAGCTCCAACCCGGATTTCCCGGTCCAGCCGCGTCAGCCCCTCGGGGCGACTAAATAGTATAGGAGCTCACGAGGTGGCCGTCAAGGCGACGTTTCCGCTGGCCAGACGCGTATGACCAGCTAGTGGAGGGTCGAATTACTTCGATAGAATTGCGGGTGATGAGCCCAGCCCTGGGTCGAGCGCCCAGGTATCCACCGGTTCATTAGGTACCGCCACAGGAGCCCATGGCGCGCACGTTCGCGGCGTGGTCCCGGGTGCGCTGCCACAAGCGGCGGTACCTACGCCGCAGGGTGCTGCGCAACCGGACCGTTCGCGCTTGTGCCGGGCGGACGTCGATGCCCGCCACGCCGTGGCCAGCCGCCCGCACGCGGAGGCCCGGCACGAGCCCCAGCTTCAGCGGCTTCAGCGGCGACGACTTGGTGCTGTGGCAGTGCTGCGCACCTCGCCCAGCTCATGGCGGAGCATCCGCTACACCGGTCTGACCCGTGGTTCCTGGTGGGCGCGGAAGGTTTCGAACCTCCGGCCTCTGCCGTGTGAAGGCGAGGATCCACCCGAGCGGCCGTGTGAGCAGCGAGTCTGGCCTGGTCAGGCGGGGTGCGGTTGGCGCCGTCCGTGGTCGCGGTTGCCCTGGCGAGGCGCGGTAGGCGGACTGGATTGGATGCGGGATTGGATGGCGCTCGCCTGATCCAACTATTGACAATTGGTATCGGTTGGACTAGGCTACGGGTGTCAGAAGGAAGTGCCCGGCAGCGAGGGTCAGTCGCTCCGGGCCGGCACCGAGAAAGGCCCTCGATGCACACCGAGCCTGGCATGCTCGCTCCCGGGATCTACCGCGTGAACGACCGCAGCTACCTCATCCGCGCCGGCGCGGTCCGCATGGTCCGCGCCAGCGGCCAGCCGAGCCGCTACATCGTCGCGCGGGTCGCCGGGGCGGCCCTCCAGGTCACCGGCAACGGCCAGGGCCACGAGGTCGCGCTCCACGCGCTCGCCACCGGCCAGGCCATCCAGGTCGAGGCGCACTGCCACCGCTGCGGCGCCCGGCTCACCGACCCGGCCAGCATCGCCGCCGGCCTCGGCCCCGAGTGCCAGAAGGCGGTGGCCTGATGGCCGCCATCACGATCCGCCACTCTCACGCGGCTGGCACCCTCGTCGAGGGCACCAGCCGCGCTGACCGGGATCTGCACCAGATCATGAAGGCCCACCGGCTGTGCTGGTCCCGCCAGCTCGGCTGCTGGTACGTGCCGTGCAGCCGCGACCGGAACGCCGACCTCCAGCTCGTCGACCGGCTCGCCGTCGCGTTCCGCAAGGCCGGCGCCACCGTCCAGGTGCAGGTTGACGACACGCCGCGCGGCGCGGCCGAGCGCGAGCACGACCGGGCCGAGCGGCTCGAGGAGCGCCGCGACCGGCTGGAGGACAGGGTCGACCGGCTCGCCGGCCAGTCGCAGGCTGCCGACCAGCGTGGCCGGCAGATCACCGACCAGATCCCGGTGGGCCAGCCGATCCTCGTCGGCCACCACTCCGAGCGGCGCCACCGACGCGACCTTGACCGCGCCGGCCGGGCGATGCGCCAGGCGTTCGAGCTCGCCGGCCAGGCCGAGACTGCCACCGACCAAGCCGACGCGAGCCGCCAGGCCGAGGCGCACCGCATGAGCGGCCCGGCGACGATGCGCAGGATCGACACGCTGGAGGCCGACCGGCGCCGCCTCCTCCGCAGGCTCGCGGGTCGCCTGGAGGCCGACCTGGGACTGGTCGGCGACGACGGGGGCCAGCGCTTGGAGATCCAGGGGTTCCACCGCAAGCCGCCCAGCGAGGAGTACGCCGCCCAGCTCCGCGCCCAGCTCGCCTGCGTCGATGACGACCTGGCGTTCTGGCGCGCGCACCTGCAAGGCCTCAAGGATCGCGGCGAGTTCACCCAGTACGGCCCTACCGACTTCGCCGAGGGCGACAGGGTCCAGGTCAACGGGTGGAAGGGGACGGTCCTGCGGGTCAACCGCAAGAGCCTGACCGTCCACCGCGACGGGCTGCCGGCCGTGTTCGACGGGCCGGTCGACTACAGCAAGGTCCGCCCGCTCACCGAGGAGGAGCCAAGGCCATGACCATGCCAACCACCCCCGCCGCCCACAAGCGGTTCGTCACCGACGACGACCGCATCGACCGTGTGTACGTGGTCAAGCTGGGCCGGCCCTACCCCGATGACGAGCCGTGGCTCACCAACATCTATTGGGCCGCCCCCGCCCGCTGGTTCCAGCGGTTCTTCGACTACTACGCCCCCAAGGGCCAGCGCTGGTCGATCATGCCGGGGTTGTGGCGGCCGGACGGCAAGACCCTCCAGCCGTTCGTCGACGACCCCGACGACAACACCGCCGCGCTCGAGCGGGCCACGGATATGTTCGCCGGCCTGCTCACCGCGGACACCTACACCCGTCCGCTGACGCCGGTCGTGGTCCATGGCCAGCACGCCCACGCGCGCTGCACTGCCCACTTTGAATGGCTCGCGATGTTCACCGACCCCGATGGCGAGTCGATCGCGGTCCGCGCGGACTGGCTCGAAGTCCTCACCGGAGCCGGCCGCCCGCAGGACAACCTCCCCTCGCCGTACGGGTACAAGTGGGCTCCGCAGCTCCCCCACCACCTGCCGACGCTACGGCAGCAGCCCGGCGGGCCGCGCAAGCCGGTGGGCGTGTTCCTCGACCGGATCAACATCCACGACGGCCACTACGAGGGCGACCCCGGCACGCCGGAGCGCCGCTGGGTTCCCAGGCGGGAGGACTCCCCCGTCCCGACGCTCGCGGCGGTCATCATGCCGCACTTGCTCCCTGGCCTGGCCGGGGTGAACCGATGACCGCCACCATCGCCAGCATCACGCGCACAGCGGTCGGCCTGCGCCGCGACGTGATCCTCGCCCAGATGCAGGACGACCACGAGCAGGCCGGCCATGCCGTTGAGGATGTGCGCGACTGCGAGATCTGCTGCCGCCGCTACGGCCTGGACGGGCCGGCCGAGGTGTGGGTCGCCAGGCGACCACGGTCGGAGTGGGACGACTTCGGCGACGATCTGAGGAGGTCGGGTAGCCATGACGACCACCCCGCAGCCCTGTGCCAGATCAACCTGGACAAGCCTGCCGCCGCCGCTTGACATGTATAGGAGCGTCGAACACCCCACCACCGGCAACGCCGCTGGTCACCGACCAAACGATCCGGCTGCCAGGCCATCACACGAAGGTCAACCGCGACGGCTACGTCGGGCACCGGCGCGGCGGTCCAGCGCGGCGAGCCCGCTGAGCCGTGAATGGCTGGCCTCGTGCGGTACCGGGAAGATGATCTGCTGCCACTGATCGGCGGGTTGGCCGTCAGCCACGGTCGAGTTTGGCCGTCGGTGCCGAGCCCTTTGTAGCCTGCTCACTGGAATTCGGCCTGCTGTAATCCCAGCCACTCATCCTCCCATGTGCCGGGAAGGTGGAGCTGCTCGACCGGCCGGAACTCGTCGTCACGGGAAGCGCCTGGCAACTCTGGCAGGCGCCAGAGGCACAGTCGACCGCCGGTCAGCTCGGTGAACAGCTGCCGGCCATCCGCAACCCAGTCGACTAGGTCACCCTCATAGTCCCAAGCGCACGACGGATCGGATACAGGTCGACCCCGCTCTCCAAAGCCACGCACCACGTAGCCAGCCGGCCACAGCTCGGCAACCACGCGCAGCGGGTGGACCGCCAACAGCAACAACCGCCGCTGGTGGGTGTCGATCAGCACGTGACGATCGTCGAGAAAGCTCGTCCGATACTGGAACCCGTCAACCATGCCAGGGTGGCCCTCCTCCGCTTCGCGGAGGAATACCACGTCGCCGCCAAGGATGTCCATCACTCGCCCATCAGGCCAGCGGTGCACCGCCACCACTCTGTCTCCATGCGGTGCCGTCACAAACCGCGCCCCGTCCGGACTGAACCCGCCCATGATCCGTGTGGACGCCTGATAGGCCCGCATCGAGAGCTGGCCATCCGAGCCAAGATGGGCACGCCACAGAAAGCTCCCGTCCTGCCCGGCGCCACCGTCCACCACCACCGCCGGCTCAGCGGGGTGCGGGACCAGGCGGAACCCGCAACCGCGCGCATTGAACAGGCACGACGCCACACTGCTTCCCGTGCGGGGCGCAACCACTGCCAGCCGTACAGACGAGCCCTGCGGGCTGATCCACCACATCCGGCCTTCGCGGTCAAACCAGCAGGCGGAGTGCTCCCAGTCATACCAGGGCTCGTGCTCGACCTCCCACAGCAGGCGTGGCTCGGTGGTGTAGAGCCTCAGGCCGCTGCGATGGGCGACCGCGACCAGCCTGAACGCTGCGTCGACCGCGACCGCCGGTGGGTGGTAGCGGTCGTCTGCCAGCGAGAGGACGACACGCCGCAGCGGCTGCAGATTGTGGTCGAGCAGCAGAACCTCATGGGTAGCCCTAGCGCGTCGGACCTGCAGCCATCCTTGGTCATGCCGATCGATGATCGGGTGGCGGCCGGCGCCGGAACGCTCGGCGAGCTTCGGCAGGACCCAACGGTCTGGTTTGGCGACAAACGGCGACCACTCGCCTTGAGAGCCTTCGCCCGTGTCCATGAACATCCGGATTGGGTGTGCGGCAGTACTGGATGAGACCTGATCATATGCGTTCGCCCCGACACCGCCACCTCGTGGACGCAGGGCTGCCCCACTCGGCCGGTATCGCCGCGCTCTGGGTATGCTGGGCCATGGCGAGCCGGCCGGAGGGTTCTCAGCGCGCCGAGGGCGCAGCACGGTGTTCGAACCCTCTGGAGGTTGTGGGCGCGACAGGTATTGAACCTGTGACCTCTGCCGTGTGAATTCCGCGACGCTTTACCCGGTCGTATTCTCACAGAAACGGGAAACCGCGACAGACCGAGGGGAACCGCAGCTCAGAGGGAATCTCGTGGTCGAGCTGGACTGTGATCCTTCGTGCCCTCCAGTCATGTTTCTCGATCCTTGGACGGGCCGTCTGCTGCCCATCTGCTGCCCACGAGTCCCGGGTAGCCGGAGTCAGATATTCCATTTGGTGACGCCTGGATTGACACGGGGCTGGCGCCGGGCCAAGTGGCGTGCCCACTCGCCAGTCCTTACTCCCAGTCTGGGGGCCACGAGCCATCCCTGGGTTGCCAGTCGACACCAGAGCCAAGCCCACCCTGCGGAGAGGCAGGGCCGGCGTACAGCCACTCACTCCCGTCCTTCCCAGCGACACCGAAGTAGAAGTCTGCAATCGCCTTCCTCCAGGCCCAGAATTCCCTCTGGTCCTCGGACGTCTTGAGGGTGATGTTGGCCTTCCCACGGAGTGCGTTATCCCCGATGTCACCGGGCTGGAGTTCGTCCAAGTCCCTGCTATAGATGCCTTCGCGCTGGAACCACACAGCCTGGACTGTAGCCAGCCATCGCAGGGACTCCCGGGCCTCCTCGAAGCCCCGTCGATCCAGCCGCCGCCCCTCGTCGTCGGTCTCGTCGCTGCCCGCGTACCACTCTTCCCGCTCGCGCTCCAGGCGTTCGGCGCAAGCACGCGCCCGCGGATGCGCCCACTCGATGATCGCCACCAGGAGCACGAACACCTTGGTCGAGTTGATCTTGGTGTCGTAGCCCAGCTCGCGGCCATGCAGAATGCCGTGCCGTGACAACGCCCCGGTGGCGCCGGATACCTTCATGTCGTCGCTGAACAGCAGCCGGAGCGGTTGAAGGCCCTCCGGAAGGCCGGCGATGGTCGCGTCGTCGACGAGGTGGCTGGCCTTACGCTGCTTGCCGAAGAACTCGCGGGGCGGATCCGTCAGGTCATAGACGATGCCGTCACACTGCGCCAGCACGATGGGGACGGAGGCCTCGTAGGCACCGTTGTTGTGGTGTTCCAGCGCCTTCTCGACCAGACGCGACCGCTGCAAGAACTTGTCCTGCAGCGGATCGTGGCCCATGCCCAGTCCGCGGATGGCCAGGATCCGGTAGCGGATCTCGTCCTTCTTGTTCCACCCTGCCACCAGACGTTGCTCGGCCTCCTCGAGGGAGCCTGTGCGACGGTAGGTCTCGAGTGCGTCCGCGTAGACGTCGGTCGGTGCCCGCGACGATGGCGCCCAGCCAAGCGGGGTAAACAGCATGATGGCGCGAGCCACGTCGGACAGCATGGCCCTGGCCCTGGTCGACCGGCCCGCGCATCTGGATGACGTCGACCCCGACCAACTTGAACAGGCGGAGGAATCCCCTCCCGACCCGGGAGTCGACGAGAGGCGCGAACATGCTCAGGATCTCGGCCATCTCGCCTTTGGGGTCGAGGCGCTTTAGTACCTCCTGCTCCAGCGCCTTCAAGCGCTTGTCCTCGGTCACGGCGCGGTGCTCCTGCTCACAACATGGACAAAGGGCTCGCACGAGCGTACGCCGAAACGGCCGGGTCCTGGCCCCGCGGCGCTGACACGGGAGGATGCGGACTGAGCATGACCGTCAGCCGGTCAAGGTGAGGCTTCCATTGGTGGCTCTCCTGACCTTTTTGTGGGTGGCATCAGCCGCGGCCGGGCAGGGCTGGGCACAGGCCGCCGAGGCTGAGCATGGCCAACGCGACCAGCGCCTCAGGAGACTTGAAGCCGAACGAGCGGCGGGTGAGCAGGCGGATCTTGGTGTTGAGCGCCTCGACGCGGGCGTTGG
>JBKPDO010000333.1:0-25298 GCA_046727955.1 bacterium
TGCAGGAACTGCGCCGCCAGCTCCATCACCGGTCACGACTCGAGGAGGGGGTGGTCGACCAGACTGTCACCCCTGCCGCATAAGATGCCGTCAGTGGGAGCCCGCGTCCGCCCGCTTTTCCACCAGAAGCGGGACGCCACCCTCAGGCGCGGGCGGGCCGCCATCGGCGTTGGCCTCAAGCACATATTGCGCGACCTGGGCAGCGACGACGCGCTGCTCCTCTTCCTCGATCGTGCCGTCCGGCAAGGGGCCGCAGGCCGCCACCATGATCTGGCGGGCGACATCGGCGACATCGGGGTTGCTTCGCAGACTGTCGTAGTCCAGGCCGAGTTCCTGGAGCAACTGCACGTTGCCGGTACGCAGGGCGTACGCCGCCGCTGCGGCTCGACCGGCGGTACGCGACGAACCCGCGACAGACCGCTGCGCGCCGCCACGTGCACCACCGCCGGTTCCCGGGCCATCACCTCCGCTGCCAGCACCGCCGCCACCTCCCGGGCCATCCCCACGGCCGCCCGTGCGCGGTCGAAACAGACCGAGTGCAGGCAGCAATTGCTGCGGACGCAGCGGCGGGACATCCGGTAGGACGTCCGGTTGAGCATCCAGGGGCGGTTCACCATCCGGCGGCGGTCCAAGGTCGGGCAGTCCGTCGAGCCACTCCTCCAGGTTCTGGCGCAAGTCCTTGCCAGGCTTGCCACCACCTCCGGCATAGGAGTTCTTCGTGCCCATCGCGCTACGCCATGTCCCCGAGCACCGACGTCAGCGCGGTCCTCACCGGACCTTCCGGAACCAGGCCCAACCAGTGGCGCAGGACGTCACCGAATACGGCGACATCCGGCGGCTGGAACAGCAGGATGGCCCCAGGTCGCAGGTCAGCGGCAGGAATACCCCGTAGGACGGTCCTCGCCATTGTGGCCAGCTGCGGGTGCTGTGTAGTTACGCGGATGATGCCGAGCATGGCGGCTTGCTGCTCAGTCGGACGATCGCGCGCCGCGCGAGCCAGATGCTGCACCAACTTCTCGGCATCTGGCGCCGTGAGGCCGGTGAGGTCGTCCGTCGTCACGGCCTTCTGTTGTGCTCGAATGCTGGACAACAGCTTGGCGGCGATGTCGCGCAGCCGGACGGGAAGTCCGGCGTCGAGCAGCGGTGTACCGCTAAACGATGCCGCGAGGTACAGGTAAGGCGCCAGGTCGTCGACGGACAGGCTGGGCGTGAGCTTGGCCCAGCGAATGAGGTCGTCGGTGAAGGCTGGGGTGTCGGTGGACTCGGCCGGTGGCGGCGTCGCTGCCCCGTCAGCGCTCGTCTCGGAGGAGGTGGCGTCTGGCTCCTCGAGAGTGACCTGGCGGCCGGCTGCAGATTCCAGGGCACGCATCTGCTCGCGCAACTCGCCCTTGGCCAGCCACTCCAGGACCATCGCGAAGCCGTCCGGCAAGAGCACCTCAAGGACCATCAGCTTGGCGACGATGTCGGCGTTCAGCGTGATCCCGCGCCGAGCAGCGATCGACTGGCGGACCTGGAGCTCGTTGAGGAAGCGCTTGATCGGGCGCGGGTTGCCACGCAGCTTCTCATACAGGATGGGTGTCAGGCGCGAGGCCAGGGTCAGCTCGGTCGAGATATCGAGGTTGGCATCGACCTCGGGCAGATCATCAAGGACGCCCGCCTCACGGCGCAGTGCTGCGCAGCGCTGGACGTAGGGTGCGAGCTGGGCGGTATCCAGGCGTGCCTTGAGCTTGAGCAGCACGACGTACGTCTGGGTATCGAAGCGGCTCAGCGCCGGGAGCGGCACGGTGGTCTGGACGATCTTGTGCAGGTAGAGATCAGCGGGATGCTCGGGCTGGCCGTCCGGTCCTTGCTCGTTGGTGGGTCCGTTTGGGAAGCGGTCCCGTAGCGCGTCGGCGACTCGCCGCTCGTCGGCCGCGATGACGAACGCCATCTTCGGCGCAGCCAGGAACAACCGGATGGTCTCCAGCGTGTCGACGACCGTCGGGTACAGGCAGCGGTCGAGGTCGTCGACGAGCACGACCACCCGGCTCAAATGCGCCAGCTCTTTCGACCTCATCAGCTCCTTGAACTCGGCCTGGAACTCGGCGAGGCCACGGCTCTCGCTCTCCTCGGGCTCGGCGCCGTCGGTCTTGATAAGGCTGGTGAGGTCGTCCACCGATGGGAGCTGGAAAGCCAGCGAGGCCTTGGCTGCGACCTGGATGGCCTTCGACCAGTCGACCCGGTTCTTCAGCTTCGTGAGCAGCTCGCGCGCCTTGCCGGTCGCGCCTTCCGATTCCTTGATCTGGCTGCCCAGCGTGCTGAGCACCTCGCCGATTAGGGTCTCCTTGGCCCCCACGCTGGGGTCGTAGCGCCACGGATCGGTCGGGACCACGAGGACCTGCTGGCCCTCCGGCAGGGGCCGGGCAGCAAGGTCGGCTTCGATGAGCCGGAGGATGGTGGTCTTCCCGCTGCCCCATGCACCGGACACGCCAATTGCCAGGGGATCAAGCGCGTCATCGAGCACCGCGTCAACGACCGTGCCCGCCACCGCGTCGAACGACAGCAGGTCGTCCTTGGTCGGCTCGTCCGACCACAGGCCTGAGGTTGGGACGGCGGTCATGCCGTCGCCTTTGGGTCGAATTCAGTAGTGAGGTTATGGCTCATGGATACTTCTGGACTACGCATATTCCAGCAATTTGGGAAAATGTCCGAAAACCCTTGCCGATACGTCCGCAGCAACTCACCGGCCATTGGATTCCCCGCTTGTTTGCGTGGCGGATGACCGCGATTGGCGTCGTTCCAGCAGCGAGACGACGCGTGCGCCCACACCGCTCGTCGGCTGCTCGGACGGTTCCGGTTCGATGTCGAAGTCCTCCGGCGTACGTGAGGTGACCGTGCGGAACAGGTCAGCGGGCACGCGGCACTGCGCGACGAGCGCTCCCTCGTCAATACCCTCCTGGTTCAGGAGGTCGACCGCCCTCGGGAGCAGCGACGGCTGCTCGATCGCGGTGATGAGGCCGGGTTCATCGCGGCGCCACCCACGGGCCGAGATCGTGGTCATCGCATTGCGGTACGAGACGTCGCCGAGCCGTCCCAGCCGGCGCGCCCTGAAAAGCAGGGCCTGCATGCTGACACCCCACTGTTCCTTGAGCTTGGCTAAGGTGACCCAGACGTTGCCTCCCATGGTCGCTGGCAAGCGCTCACGGATCTGCGCCGCGGGCAGGAGCAACTCGGACGCAAAGCGGTGGGCCTGCTCCTCAACGATGCGGCGACCCGGCTCGGCATCGCCGTGCATGATCAAGTGGCCCAACTCGTGCGCGACGTCGAAGCGCTGGCGGTAGTAGTCCCGCTTGATCGGGTTGAGCACCACCACCGGGCGAAGCCGGCTGTCGAAGGAGTACGCGTCTACCGAGGCCGTCTGCGGCGGGCTGAACACCACGAGCACGCCGTGGCGCTCCAGCAACCGGACAAGGTGCCCGACCGGCCCGGCCCCGATTTCCCATGCCTCGCGAGCCAACTGGGCTGCTCGCTCGGGGCCATCGCCGTCGCCATCGTCGACCGCAACCGGGAGGCTTGGCACATCGACGTTCGGGAATTCGACGTGCCGCTCCAGGCTCGTCGCGATGTCCACGGCCAACTGGCCATAGGCGAAAGCCTGGTCACGGGCAAGCTGGCTGGTTGAACGGAGCGAGCGGAAGTGCGGCATCGTGCTCAGCGCCGCGATGTCGTCCGGCCGGACCACGAAGAAGCCGGGATCGACCGAGAGACTCAAGGCGAGCTGGGCGACCGTCGCGGCGGTGGGCCGCTTCGCCCCCGACTCCCAGGCCGCCACCGCGGTGGCGCTCTTGTGAACCCGGGTCGCAAGGTCGCTCTTGCGCCAGCCCGCGAGGTGGCGGGCCAGCGTCAGGCGGGACCCATCGAAGAGGGTGGCGACCTCGGCGGTCCGGCCAGGCGAGCGACTCATCGCGCTCCCGTCTCACCACGTGCGCGGTCCACTGGCTGCTCGCTCGCCCGGGGGCGCAGGCGGACCGGTACGTCCGGCACGGAGTCGGGCCCGGTGGGCAGCGGAGTATCACCACGGCGACGCCGCCCGTCAGCCGGTTGCGCAGTCAGCAGGTCCTGGTGCCAGTGCCAGGCCTCACCGCCACCGTTGTTCAGACGGGCACGCCCAAAGACCAGCTCCATGTCCCGGGACACGGGATCGAGGGTGTGGGCAACGACGTACGTCTCAAGGTCGAGGCAGTAAGTGGCGGCAAGCAACTCCTCCAGGCCCGCGATCTCCTCGTCGGCGACGCCTTCAAACAGCGACGCTTGGGCGGGGTTCGGCTGGCGTTGCTGGGCAACCCGCTGCTTGGTCGGGCTTTTGCGCGGCCAGGGCAGGCTGTCGAGCTTGCCGAACGCGCAGGCGGCGAGCAGGAACCGCCGTCCCTCTATGGCCCAACCAGGACTGCCAGTGAGGTCGGCACGGCGCATGAGGTCGGGAGCGAGCTGCGGCATCGTCCGGATGTCTTCCTGAGAGAGCTCGGCGTACAGCAGGTCAAGGTGATCCGTAGCCGCGCTGCCGGGCTGCAACTCGTAGCGGTCGCACGCGAAGACCCGGTCGAGGCGGTCACGCAACAGCGTGAAGCGCAGGTTGCCGAGCAGGGCGGCATCGTGGCCGTCCGGCTCGGAGAAGATCTCCAGCGTCCGGCTGGTGGCAGCACGATAGGCCCACCGGACCCCGGCCAGCACACCCGCAGCCTCGAGTTCCCCATAACATCCTGCTGTTCGCTCATGGCGGTGAACCTACACCATGACCAGTAGATTATGTCAAATACTCAACCGTTGCGGCGTGTCAGGCGTCTGGAGTACACCAAGTCACTACACGGAGGAGCGGTCGCTCATGTCATGGGGCCGTTGAACCGGGTCGGGCGAGAGGTCGGCCAAGGACGACCTGCTGTCGTTCGACGCAGTGGCGGGGCACGTGCAACAACGGCTGGATGAGCGGGCTCGAAGTCATAGCCCAGCACGCCCCTCACGCGGCCTCACAGGGGTGGTCTAGTGCACCAACCAGGGCCAGGCAGATGGAAGCGACCAGCGCGTCTATGTCTACCAGCTTCCGCAGACCGCACCCCGGGTCGCGGGGCTGATAAGGCGTGGTCGGTCGCGGCGGCCAGAGACGCGCGGTCGGCGTCGGCACCGCGTCGGCGGGAGCGAAATCGGAGCGAAATTCGGCCCGGCGGCGCAGGACCGCAGGGTCGGCGTCGGCACTGCGTCCGGCGGAGGTAAATCGGAGGGAAACCCGGTCAGCTCAGTGGCCTGGCGGGCCCGAGCGGCGACCGCGTTTCCGCAGGTCAGATGGGGTGTGGCAGGACCAGGATTCGAACCTGGGTAGGCGTAAGCCGGCGATTTTACAGACCGCTCCCTTTGGCCGCTCGGGCACCCTGCCGTGCGGAGGGGATGATAGCGACGGCCGACCAGCGCTCACAACCTGATTCCCCCGCGCCCTGGCGGGTGACGGCCGACCTTGCTAGCGTCCCCTTCCGCATCAACGGCAGGACGAAAGGAGACTGCTGCAAGATGGCTGATTCCTCCTTCGACGTGGTCTCTAATGTCAACAGGCAAGAGATCGACAACGCGATGAACCAGACCAAGAAGGAGCTGTCGCAGCGTTTCGACTTCAAGAACACAGGAACCTCGATCGACTGGTCGGGGGAGACAGTGGTGATCGTCTCCAAGACCGACAAGCGCGCGCTCGCCGCCCTCGAGGTCTTCAAGGAAAAGCTGGTGCGTCGCTCGGTCTCGCTCAAGGCGCTGGAGGCGAGCGACCCCAAGCCGGCGGGCGGCGCCACCTACCGGATCGAGTGCGGCTTCGTGCAGGGCATCCCGGAGGACAAGGCCAAGGCGCTCGCCAAGACCATCCGCCAGTCCGGCCTCCGGGTCCAGGCACAGGTCCAGGGCGACCAGCTACGCGTCTCCGGCAAGAGCAGGGACGAACTCCAGAAGGCCATCGCCCTCCTCAAGGAGAACGACCAGGGCCTCCCGCTGCAGTTCACGAACTACCGCTGATGGGAGCGGCTTTTGGCGCGCTGACCTGCGACATCGCCTAGCCCTCCTGCTCGTCGTGGCAGATTCGTGGCAGGCCGAGCGCGGCGTCCATGATCACGCGGGTCCGGTCGACCGCCTCCGGCCACTCCCCGACGTAGGTGTTCAAGGTCACCATCGGCGAGCTGTGCCCGCAGGCGAGCTGCACTGTCTTCGGGCTCGCGCCCGCGTGGATCAGACTGGTGGCGAAGAAGTGCCGCAGGCCGTGCAAGCCGAATCCGGCCGGCAGCCCTGCCTTGCGCACCGCGAGCGCCCACACGTGTGACCAGGCGGCCCGGTGGACCGGCTCGCCCGCCTCGTTGGTGAACACCAGCCGTGCCGGCCGCCGCGTGGGCTTGCGCGGGTCGGTCTCGTCGTCGACCTCCACCGCGGTGGCCGGGTACAGCTCGAGGTGCCCGGCGACCGCCAGCCCGGCGACATCGGGCAGCTCGACGGTGCGCCGGCTCGCCTTCGTCTTCAATGGCGCCAGGTAGGGGCTGCGGCCTGAGACGACGGTGAGCTGCTGGGTGACGTGGATCTCGCGGTGGAGGAAGTCGATCCCGTCCGGTAGCTCGAGGCCGAACAGCTCGCCGCCGCGCAGGCCGGTGGCCGCGGCGACCAGCGGCACGGCGCTATAGCGCTCCGGCAATGCTTCGGCGAGCGCGTGGACCTGCTCGCTGGTCGGGATCAGGTGCTCGCGGCGCCCGACCTCGGGCAGGTCGACGTCCACGCACGGACTCACGCCGATGACCCGGTCGATCACCGCGCGGTGGAACATCGCCTGCACGTAGCTGTAGATCACTCGCAGCGTGCTCGGCTCCAGGACCGTGGAACGGTCCTTCACCCACGCCCGCAAGTGGCTCGAGCGCACCTGGCCGAGCCGCAGGTGCCCGATCACCGGATTGAGGTGCAGCCGGAATGCCCGCTCGACGTACTCGGCGGTCGAGGCGCGGTGCAGCTGGTCGCCGCGCCACTGCGCAGCATAAGCGGCGACAGTGATCCGGCCGAGAGACGGGTCGACGTAGGTCCCCCTGGTCTGGTCGGCCTCGACCTGGGCGAGGAACCGCTTGGCGTCGTCCCGCTTGTCGAAGCTCCGCTTGCGCTGCCGCTCGCCGTCCGACCAGCGCGCGAGCCACCGCCTGCCGGTGCCATGCCGGCTGGTCGGGACCTTGGCGCCGGTCGCCTTGTCGAGGCGGTACCAGGCGTCGTCGATGTCAGCCATCGTCTCGGGCCTCCCTGAGCTTTCGGGCCTCCTCGAGCCTGACCTTCACCCTTTCGGGACCCAGAAGCTCGAAGTACTCCTGCATGACCTTGGCCCCCTCCTCGATGGAGCGGATGGCCTCTGCCGCCCGCCGCATCCGTGCCGGCATGGTGGCCAGCTCCTCGGGGGTGAAGATGCGGAACTCCTCGGGGCTGGGAGGTCCGGCCAGCAACTCGTCCGGTGCGATCTCGAGGACCTCGGAGAGCGCGACGAGCTCATCGACGGTCACGTCCCGGCGGCGCCGGCCGTGCTCGTCCCGACGGCCCCGCTCGATGTTGCCGATGACCTCGGCGGTGATCTGCGGGTAGCCGAGCTTGGCGCACTCCTCCGCGAGCCGGGCCCCGCTCCACTCTCGCCGCTTACGGGCCGCGCGGACGTTCCGGGCGACCACGTCACTGGGGGTTCCTGGACCCTGGCTATCTGTCATATCGACAGACTACGCGCGAAGTTGACCGGATACAAGCGGGATGGCACGCTGTTGCACGTCAGACAGAGATTCGGTCGATGTGACAGGAGGCATCGTGGGAGAAATGCTCACGCCCGACGAGGCAGGCAAGTACCTGAACTACCCCGCCGAGACGCTGCGCAGGTGGCGGATGCTCGGCACCGGCCCGAAGTTCATCAAGGCCGGCAGGCACATCAGGTATCGCAAGACCTCGCTCGACCGCTGGGTCGAGCAGCGCGAGCGGGGCGGTGATCCGGATGCGGCCTGACCGGCCGGCGCTACCCGAGCGGCACCGTGCCCTGCTGACGCTCCTGCGCGACAGCGCCGACTCCGACCCCGATGGCCGGCTGGTCTCGTCGTGGACCCAAGGCCAACTCGCCACCACGCTTGGCCTGTCGGTACGGACCCTGCGCCGCGTGCTCGACGACCTCCGCGAGCCGGATACTGATCCTCGGCACTCGAGGACCGGCAGGCCACCAGGCAGGCGGCTGGGCCTGGTGAAGGTCGAGCCGATCCTCCGCGAGCCCCCGGGCGGCGGCCGCCTGTACGCGGACAACCTGTACGTGCTCACCGACTCGTGGCCTGCCGGTCCTCATGGCCTGTCGGTGGCGCCTGAAGGTGGTGGCCGCTGAGATGCCCACCATCGTCAAGCGGCCCAACGGCAAGTTCCAGATCAAACCCAACGACTCCGACCGCAAGAAGGGCGTCAGCAAGGAGACGTTCGACACCGAGGCCGAGGCGAAGACCCGACTCGCCGAGATCAAGCGGCAGCTCGCCGGCGGAGGCACGGTCCGACCCGACGAATCACGGATCACCGTCGCCGAGGCGGCACGGCAGTGGCTGGCGATCAAGGACGCCGTCGGCGAGATCCGCCCGGGCACGCGCCACAACTACGAGCGCTATGTCCGCGTCCACATCGCCGGCACGCCGCTCGGCGACCGGCCGATGTGCAAGGTCACCTACGAGGAGGACATCGTCCCCTGGCTGGAAAGCCGCCGGAAGGTCTCGAAGGACGTGACCAACTTGGTCGGCATTCTCCGCAGCATCTTCGCGTCGTGGATCGACGCCGGCAAGCCCGTCGCCCCGGGTGGCAACCCGGTCCGCAAGCGGCTGGTGAAGGGCCAACCCAAGCAGGTGCCGTTGCTCACCGAGGAGCAGGTGGACCGCTGGCGGGAGTGCCTGATCCCGGACCTGCGGGCGATGTTCGACTTCGAGCGCTGGTACGGGTCGCGGACCGGCGAGGTCCGCGGCCTCCGCGAAGACGACATCTCCTTCACTGGCCCCCGGGACCCGGACGCGCCGCTGGCCCACGAGCTCGCCAAGCTCGCCGACCTGCCGGCCGACAAGTATCGCGAGCGGAACGTGACCCTACGGTTCGAACGGCAGCTCAATCAGAACCAGAACAACCAGCCGGCGCCGACCAAGAACACCCGGGCCACCCGGGCCGTGGCGCTGCCGCAGCAGCTCGTCCAATCGCTCGTCGACCACTGGACGAGCTGGCCGCCGGCAGACGGCTGGATCTTCGTCAACTACCGGCCGCCAGGACCGCAGCCGCCGGACCTGGCGCTCGTGGTGGAGGTTCAGCGTCTCCGCGCGCAGGGTAGCAGTTACGCGGAGATCGGCCAGCGGTTGGGCATGCCTGTGCGCACGGCCTGCCAGTATGTCCACAGGGACAGGAACATCAAGCCGGACCGTTCGTGGAAGCCGCGCCCGTGGACCTACGAGACGGTCCGCAGGTACCTGAAGGCGGCGGCGGCGGCGGCCGGGCTCGACCTGCCGAAGGGCCGGGCCACCCACGTGCTCCGGCACCACCGCGTGACCATGCTGGGCGACCTTGGCTTCGACAGTCACCAGATCGGCCAGTGGATCGGCGACACCGCGCAGATGGTTGATCAGGTCTACCGGCATCCGATGCCGGGCGCCCTGGCGAGGATGCAGCAAGTCATGGAGGACCGCCTGGCACCCAAGCCCGATCACCGGCCCACCGACGACCAGTCCGAGGGCGGGGCCTAGTCAGGGACCCATGCCTCCTGCGGAGTCATTGGCCTTGCCTCCGCTCAAGGACCTGCTGGGTGCGGAGCGCGGCGCGGGCGCCGGCGAGGTCGTTGAGGACCTGGTGCCACTCGGCGCTCACGCGCTTGACCTGCGTGGTTGTCCTGTCGGGTCCCAACTGCCCTTGGGACCCATGCTCGGGTCCTGGGCTGCTCGCGCCGGTCCTGACCTGCACGTTTCACCTCCCAGGGGCGGGACCCAGATTGGGACCCATCGGGACCCAGATTCCGGGGCGCCAGGGGGGCTCCGAAGGGGGCTCCGAAGGGGGGTACAGGAGGGCAGCGTCACCCGCTCGGCCGTGGCCCGTCAAGCGCCGATCTGGCGTCCGAGACCGCGTGTCGGCCGGGCTGGGCTCGACTGACACGGGACCCACCACGGGACCCATCCCTGGGACCCACCCAGGGACCCATGATGGGGACCCCACCATGGGACCCATGATGGGACCCACCACGGGACCCAGATTTCCGGGGCTCCAAGCGGCCGGCCGGGGGCTCGAGCCCGCCGATGTGTGGTAGAACAGGCGCCCTCCATGACGATCTTCAGGAAACGTCGGCAGCAGAAGCCGCTCGCGATCCCAAAGACGCTCAACCAGCGGGCCGCTCGCAAGCTGCTGGAGGCACGTGGATGGACGCAGACGCTCGGCGGCAAGCACGTGGTGAAGATGGTCAAGCCGGGTCGCCGGCCGATCGTCCTGCCCCACAATCGTGGGCAGGACTACCCACCCGGACTCCGAGCTGCCATCCTGAGAGAGGCAGGTCTCAGCGAGGAGAGGCGGCCATGAGCGACACCTACACTGTCGCCCTGCACCAGGAGGGCGACACCTTCTGGGCCGAGGTGGAAGAGCTGCCCGGCTGCTTCGCGACTGGCCGGGATCTCGCCGAGCTGGAAGAGGCGATCGTCGAGGCGATCGGCCTGTACCGGCAGGACACCGACGCTCACCCAGCGCGCCATGGCCGCGTTCGTCTGGCGGCCAAGCCGAAGATCGAGGGGAAGCTCCGGCTCACCCTCGCCTGACACCCCCGCCATCGGGCGCCCCCATGCTTGAGGTCGAGCGGGAGAAAAGCGGCGACTGACGGCGGACTCAACTCGACCGCCTGCTCGAGGGCGTGCGGACTCGCCGATCCCTTGCCTTATACACACATACAGCGGTCGCTGCTACCGTCTTGACCAGCGCAAACGCGGTCGAGGTCGGGTTCGGGTGGCGCCTGGAGGCCCGGATGGGGCGGCATATTTTGGGGTCGGGGGTGGGCGTGGCCGAGTGCGTGCCACGGTGGGCGACCCCACGGACCCGGCGGCGCACGCTCGGCGGGCAGGTGGTGAAGGTCGCCCGGCAGCTCGAGCTGCCGATGCTGCCATGGCAGCGGCAGGTGCTCAACGTCGGGTTGGAACGGTCCGGCTGGCGGCCCGCGTACCGCGACGTGCTCGTGTCAGTGCCCCGCCAGTCCGGCAAGTCGAGTCTCGCGCTGGCGCTGATGATCTGGCGGATCACGTCGGCGCCAGAGCAGCGGGTGCTGTACGGCGCGCAGACCCGGCAGGCGGCCCGGGAGAAGATGCTGTCGACGTGGTGGCCCCGGCTGGTCCGCTCGCCCCTGGCCGACCGGCTGCGGCTGTTCCGCGGCTACGGCGCGGAGACGATCAGCTGCGACAACGGCAGCGTGCTGCAGCTGCTCTCGGCGACCGAGAGCGCCGGCCACGGGGAGACCACGGATCTGGTGATCCTGGACGAGGCGTGGGTGCATGTCGACGCGACGGTCGAGCAGGCCGTCCGCCCGACGATGGCAACTCGGCGCAACGCGCAATTGTGGGCGATGAGCACGGCGGGCACCTCGCGGTCGGTGTGGTGGAACGGGAAGCTGGACGCTGGCCGGGCGGCGGCGACGATGGGCCTCGCCGACGGGCTGGCGTGCCTGGACTGGTCCGCGCCGGAGGACTGCAATCCCGCGGACGAGCCGACGTGGTGGCAATGCATGCCGGCGCTGGGACGGCTGGTCGACGTGGAGACGATCCGCGCGGACCTTGCCAATATGGGGGTGGCGGAGTTCCGCCGCGCCTACCTGAATTTGCGGCCGGACCCGGCGGGTGAGGGCTGGTCGGTATTCGACCGGGATTTGTGGGAGCAGGCGCGTGGGTAGGCGGGGCGATCATCAGCGGGAACGCCGCGTGGTGGCCCGCACGGTTATCGGTCGCCCGTGCGCGCGGTGCGGCGCCCCAATTCTGGCCGGCCAGCCGTGGGACCTGGATCATGTTGATCAGCCCTACGCGGACGGCGGCGCCGGCCGCAGGCTCCCGAGCCACCGGGCGTGTAATAGGAAGGCCGGCAGTGCGCTGGGGCACGCTCGGAAGCGGGCGCTGCGGCGGCGGCGGCAGAGGAGGGACGCGACCGTGGAGTGGACCGGGATAGGGATCGAGGTCGCACCGGACCGCAAGGTCACCTGGTGCGCGCTGGCCGGGGTGCGCCGGTCGGGGCACGTGATCGTCAAGCTGCTCGACCCGCTGCCGGGCGCGGGGGTCGCGCCGACGCTGGCACTGCTGTGGGCTGACCTGCCGTCCCCGACGGTCGGGATCGACCCCCGCAGCCCGAGCGCGACCTTGGTGGAGCCGTTGCAGGCGGAGGGGGTGCCGCTGCGGCTCGCCGACGCCAGGGGGATCGCGGTCGCGCACGGCCTGTTCCTGGACTTGCTGGCGGTCGGGCGGCTGCGGGTCCGCGGCCACCGGGCGTTGGACGAGGCGGCGCGGCAGGCGGCCACGCGGCGGCTGGCGGGCGCGGATGCGGTGGAGCGGTACGCCGGGGCGGACCTGTCGCCGCTGCTGGCCGCCGAGTTGGCGGTGTGGGCGCTGGGCGACCTCGAGAGTGTGGGCGGGCTGCGGCCCGATCAGGTGACGGCGGCCGTGGTCGGCGGCGACAATGAGGCAAGGCTCTCCAAGGAGGATGTGATGGCGATCGTCAACGCGAGCAGCCGGCAGGCCAGGAACCAGGCGGACGTGCCGGCCACGCCGGAGCGGCCCGCGGACGGCGGGCTGTCCTACGACAAGTCGTGGTATCTGGCCGAGGCGGAGCAGGCATCCCGGGAGGCGGGTCGGCATCGTCCCGGCGGCGGCCAGGCGGGAGGTGGCGCGTGAGCGAGGGCGGGTACGACGTGCTCGGCCTGTCCCCCGAGACGCAGAAGCGCAACCTGCTCGAGTCGCTGCGGGAGCGTGCCTCCGACCGCCGGGCCGAGCGGGAGCGTGCCGCGCAGCTGGACGTCGCCCGCGGCGAGCGTGCGACGGCGGACTTCCTCGCGCAGATGCGCGGTGAGCCGGTCGTGGCGGGCGCCGCGGTCGCCGGCGCCCTCGAGCAGATGGCCGCCGTCGACGCCATGGAGGAGCAGACCCGGCGCCGCTGCCAGCACGTCCTGGACAACTGGCTTGCCGAGCAGGGCGGCGTGCTCGGCGACTCGAGCCCCGTCGCGGCCCTGCAGGAGCTGCTTGGCACCAGGGCTGCCGCGACCCGCTCGGCGATGCTGGAGTCGCAGGCCCGGGTGCGGACGCGGGCGCGGGAGGTGGAGCGGGACAAGAGCCATCTGGAGCGGCGGGTCGACCAGCTCGAGCGGGAGAACGCCTACCTGCGCAGCCAGGTCGACCGCACGTTCGAGGTGCTCGCTGAGCACGAGCAGGGCCGGTCGTACCGCTAGGGCTGGGCGTCAAACCGGCATGAGGCACCGCCGGCAAGGCGGATAGGTCGCGACCTCCTTCAGACCCGGGACCCGCCTGCGTCCACCATGCAGAAAGCCCCCGGGAGCCCCGGGGGCTTTCTGCTGTCGGCGGCTACTGCGGGCAGGACAGCTTGGCCTGCCGGTCGTGGATGGCGACCAGCGACTCGCCCTGGTCGGCGAAGTCGGTGGCGAGGCGCCGCTGCTCGAGTTGGGCGAGCTCCGCGCAGTTCATGTCGGCGACCACGTCGATCCAGTGCTGCATGCGCTCGCTGATGGTGGTCGCCGGCGCGCGCCCCGTGGTGGCCGGCGGCGTGCCGCTGCCGCTGCCGGTGCTGCTGCATGCCCCCAGCGCCAGGGCAAGGGCAAGGGCAAGGGCAAGGGCGAGCAGGAATCTGGTCATGCCGCATCTCCTCCGTCCGGGTGGCCGAGGCTGTCCGCCCACGCCTTGAGCGTAGAAACAGCTTCTTCTACCCCCGGCGGGATGTCGAAGCCCCACCGCTGCGCGCGGTGGCTGAGAATCCTGATGTCACTGGCGGTCGCCTGGACGGCCCTGCGGAGGTGGAGTCGCTGTTGCGCCAGCTCGGCGGGCGTGACGCGCAGGCGCGGGTCGGTGCGGCCGGTCACCGGACCACGTTCCCGGTGATGATTTCGCGGATGCGGCGGTCCAGGTCGCGGGCGACGGTGCGCAGGTCGCCGGCGCGGTGGCCGCGGCGGACGTCGAGGGCGCCCCGCTCGAGGGCATGGGCGACGAAGCCCAGGACGATGTTGCCGCGCCCGACGGGGATGTCGGGATTCATGAGGGCGGCGTGCGCCGACTCGAGCAGGGCGGCGACGGCGCTGCGCTCATCCGCCGCGAGCGGTCGGGTAGTCTCTGCGTTGTCCATCAGGTACCCCCTGGTGGGCCATGGGGCCGGCCCGTTCGCTCGGGTGCGGCCCCGCTTTGCATGCATCCTAGATCATCCGCGAGCGATAGTGTGTACTTGCGAGTATCGGCTGGCAAGTCTCGTACGCTCTGAGCATGGGCGAGCGGGAACGACTGATGAGCGAGCAGGAGCTTGCCGACTACATCGGCGTGCACATCACCACCGTGCGCCGCTGGCGCCGCGAAGGCAGCGGCCCGCCCGTGCACTGGGCGAGGACCCGGCCCCGCTACCGGCTGTCCGAGGTCGACGCCTGGCTCGACCGGCACCCCGACCAGCGCGGCGAGGACACCTAGCTCGTGGCAGTCTCGTGGCAACAGGCGTTGCGCCGAGCTACACGCCGCTACACGCCGCTGAACGGTGTTTCGGCTGGTCACCGACCCTGCGAGCGTATCGCCGCAGGTCACCGGGTCGCCGCGCACGGTACACGAACTACCGGTAGGGGTGTGGCCCGGTTGGACGGACCGGGCAGGCCGATTTGGCCCGGCCTGTCGATTCCGGCGGGGGTCGTTCGTCGGTAGGGTGTCACAGGACGCCGAGGCCAAGGAGGCCACGATGGCGAAGTACATGCTCCTGATCTACGGCAACGAGGCGGACTTCGCGAACCCGACGCCCGACCAGTGGGACTGGATGATGAAGGCCCACGGGGCGTTCGCGCAGACCGTGGCCGAGCAGGGCGGGACGATCGTCGCGGGGGACGCCCTGCAGCCCACCAGCACGGCGACGTCGGTTCACAACGGCCCCCCCGGGGACCAGACCGTGACCGACGGGCCGTTCGTGGAGACCAAGGAGGCCCTGGGCGGCTTCTACATCGTCGAGGCCTCCGACCTCGACCAGGCACTCACTTTCGCCAAGCTCTGTCCCGCCCCGGGCGGCGGGGTCGAGCTCCGGCCCATCATGGACACCTCGGGAGGCGCTCCGGGGGCGTGAGCAAGGTTCGCCGGGCGCTTGCCGAGGCGCACCGTCGCGAGTGGGCCTTTGTGCTCGCCGCGACGGTGCGCCTGGTGGGCAATCTCGACGTCGCCGAGGAGTGTGCCCAGGACGCGTTCGTCGCCGCCCTCGACACCTGGACGGAGCGGGGCGTCCCCAGCAACCCGGGCGCCTGGCTCACCACCACGGCGCGCCGGCGGGCGCTTGACGTGCTGCGCCGCGACCGCACGCTGCAGCGCAAGCTGCCGCTGCTGGTGGAGACGGGGGCTGACGCGGCGCACGAGCCAGCCGGCGAGGGCGGCGAAGGCGAGGAGGCGGGCGTGATCCCTGACGACCGGCTACGGTTGATCTTTACCTGCTGCCACCCGGCGCTGGCGCGCGAAGCCCAGGTCGCGCTGACCCTGCGGCTGCTGTGCGGGCTCACCACCACGGAGATCGCCCGGGCCTTTCTGGTCAGCGAGACCACCATGGCGGCCCGCATCACGCGGGCCAAGAAGAAGATCGCGCTCGCCCGCATTCCCTACCGCGTTCCCCCGGCGCACGAGCTGCCAGACCGGCTGGACGCGGTCCTGACCGTCGTGCACCTGCTCTACACGACCGGCCACACGGCTCCGGAGGGCGACGAGCTGGTACGGCCCGATCTGGTCGAGCGCGCCCTCGACCTGGCGCGAATGCTGCACGCGCTGATGCCCGACGACCGCGAGGTCCGTGGGCTACTGGCGCTGCTGCTGCTCACCGATGCCCGGCGTAGAACCCGAATCGCCGCCGACGGCCGCCTGCTGCTGCTCGAGGAGCAGGACCGCTCCCGCTGGGACCATCAGGCTATCGCCGAGGGCTCCGAGCTGGCCGTCGGGGCGCTGCGCCGGGGTCGGCCGGGGCGCTTCGCTCTGCAGGCGGCGATCGCCGCCGTGCATGCCGAGGCGCCCACCTACGAGGAGACGGACTGGCGCGAGGTGCTGGGCCTTTACGACACGCTGCTGGTGGTGTGGCCCTCCCCGGTCGTCGCGCTCAACCGCGCGGTCGCGGTTGCCATGGTCCAGGGGCCGGAGGCCGGGCTGGCCGCCCTGGACGCGGTCGCGGGCGACGCCCACCTGGCTCGGTACCCGTACCTTGCGGCCGCGCGCGCCGACCTGCTCCGGCGCCTCGGCCGGGCACAGGAGGCGGCGCAGGCGTACCGAGCCGCGCTGGCGCTCGCCACCAATACAGCGGAGCGGAGCTTCCTGGGGCGGCGGCTCGCCGAGGTGAGCGCGGGCTAGGACGCCGCGGCCGGTGGGCGGCTACGGGCGCCGGTAGGGGTCGTAGGCCATCGCCTCGAGGCGGGCGACCCGCTCGGCCGTGGGGGGGTGGGTCGAGAACAGCTTGGCCAGCCCGACGCCGCCCTTGAACGGGTTGGAGATGAACAGGTGGGCGGTGGACGGGTTGGTGGTCGCGGGCAGCTTGCCACGCGAGTGCGCCTCGATCTTCCGCAGGGCGCTGGCCAGCGCGAGCGGGTCGGCAGTCAGCTTTGCGCCCGAGGCGTCGGCACCAAACTCGCGGCTGCGCGAGACCGCCATCTGGATCAGCAGGGCCGCGACGGGGCCGAGGATCAGCAACGCCAGCTCGGCAAGGGGGTTGCGGTCGCGGTCGCCGCCGCCGATCGGGATGAACCAGGCCAGGCGCGCCAGGAACGTGATGATCGCGCCCATCGTCGCCGCCACCGACGAGATCAGGATGTCGCGGTTCACGACGTGGGACAGCTCGTGGGCGAGCACGCCCTCGAGCTCCCGCCGGTCGAGGATCGGCAGGATCCCCCGAGTCACCGCGACCGCGGCGTGCTTGGGGTTGCGGCCGGTCGCGAAGGCGTTCGGCTGGTCGCTGGGCGAGACGTACAGCTTGGGCATGGGCATGCCCATCCGGCCCGCCAATCCCCGGACGATCTGGTAAAGCTCCGGGTACTGCGCCTCGGTCACCGGCTTCGCCCGCGCCGCCATGATCGCGATCCTGTCGGAGAAGAAGTAGGCGACGCCGTTCATCAGGACCGCGAACGCGAGCGCGAACGGAAGGTAGCTCCCGCCCGCGAACTGTGCACCGATGAGCAGCACCAGCGCGCTCATGCTGGCGAGTAGGAGCGTGGTCTTCATGTAGTTGCGGGTACCCAACGGGTTTCACTCCCTTATCGTATTCCGGTCGAGCTACTCCCCTCGATCCGACAATTCAAGAGTACTGAGCTGGATTCAAGAGCGCGTTAAGGCCGGTCACCAGCGCCCGCGGTGGATGACCTCGTCCACGGGCTTGCGTGGTCTGGTGCGGGCCGACGACACGATCGGGTCCGGTGCCGGGTAGCCGACGGCGATTGCCCCGATAGCCTCGAAATCCCGGGGCACACCGTATGCGGCGTAGAAAGCCGGGTAGTCGGGCGGGTGCAGGCCGAAGAACAGCGCGCCCAGGCCCTCGTCGACGGCGGCGAGGAGCATCGTCATGACCGCGAAGGCCGCGTCGACGGTCCAGTACGGCACCGGCCAGTGCGACTCGTCACGGTCGGTCCAGCCCTTGTCCGGCTCGGCGTAGCGGTCCAGGTAGGCCTGCTTGCTCGCCAGCGGCACGAAGATCAGCGGCGCCCGGCGCAGCCCCTCGTACGGCCAGTCCTCGACGGAGGAGATGACCCGCCAGAACCCCGCCGTCTGCTCGGGCCCGTCAAGTGCCAGGAAGGCGACGCCCTGGGTGAACCCGGCGGACGGTGCCCGGCGCCCCGTGTCCAGGATGCGGTCGACGACCTCTGGAGGGATCGGCCGGTCCTGGAAGGCCCGGACCATCTTGCGCCGCCGGACCACCTGCGGGAACTCCATCAGCGCCATCTCCCTAGCCTTGGGCGGAGCACGCCAGCCTTGTGGGCGGAGCACGCCGGGATCGTAGCGCCACCCACTCCTGGTGCCGGAAAAGACTGATCATCCTTTCGATACCGATTTCGCCGCGAACCCGATCGATCGTGCCCACGTCAAGCTCAGCGACGCCTGGAGGGCCGCCCGCCAGCCCGCGTAGCGGCAGGCATGGCCACGCCACGCTCAGCTCGCGATCTCGAGCGGGGCGTGGCGTGCGATGACATCGAAGTCCCGATCGCAATGCAAGACAGAGGCTCCAGCCCGGAGCGCCACCGCCGCGATGAGGCAATCCGTGAGCTTGCGAATGGTCTCGCCGCCCCGCCGGCAGCGGCGGTAGAGCGCGGCGGCCGCCTCGAAGTCCGCGAGACCTTCCACTGGGATCAGATCGAAGCGGTTTAGCAAGCGGCGCAGCTCAGCCACTCGTTCCTCACTGCTGGCGCCAGCCAGCACCTCCATTACGACGACATCGGTGATGATGAGGTCGGCTTCGTCGGCGATTAGCCGATGCATGCTCGCGTTCGTGGCGCTGCCAGTCGCCCGAAGATACTCAACCCAGGCAGAGGTATCGGCTAGGATCACGGCTCGGCGATGTCGTCTGGTCTGCGAAGTGCGTTCAGGTCGCCCTCCCAGCCAGTACCCTCCATGGCCAGCGCTTCCTCGCGGGTCATAGGGTCGCCGACGAGCCGCCGCAATGCGAGGTCTACGGCGGCTCGCTTGGTGGGCAGGCGATACCGCCGCATCGCGCGCTCCACGAGGCGTTCGTCGATCTCGATATTCGTTCTGCTCATGGTGTGAGCCTACACCTCGAGGTGTATCGGGGAAAGCGGCGACCGGCCTACCGGGTTACCGGTTACCTGCTGGCGACCAGCGTGGACAGGGGCGCGTACTGGACCAGCAAGTTGGGCAGCACGCCGAGCACGACCACGCCGGCGGTGGCCAGACCGATGGCAAGGCCAAGCGTCGGCGAGGGCGTCACGGGCCCCTCAGGCACGCCTTCTGGCGGGCTCCCGACCCACATGCTGCGGGCGATGCTCGCGTAGTAGAACAGCGCCACGACCGTCATCACGCCCATGAACACCGCGAGCGCGAACAGGCTCGCGTGGTTGCCGTTGATCGCCGCCCTGAACACCACGAACTTGGCATACCAGCCCGCCAGCGGCGGCAGGCCCGCCAGCGACAGCAGGAACAGGGTCATGGCGGTGGCCAGCACCGGCGAGCGCCGGCCGAGGCCGGCGTAGTCGGCGATGAGGTTGCTCGGCTGGCGCTGGCTGACCACCGTCACCACCGCGAACGCGCCGAGGTTGGTGATGGCGTAGATCAGCAGGTAGATCAGCACCGCCTGGAACGCCTGGTTGCGGGCGTCCGGGCCGGAGGAGCCGACCGCGAACGGCACCAGCATGTAGCCGGCCTGCGCCACCGAGGAGTAGGCCAGCAGGCGGACCATGTTCGTCTGCGCCAGCGCGATCACGTTGCCGATCAGCATGGTGAAGGCCGCCAGCACGGCGAACCCCGGCGCCCAGTAGCGCGAGTAGGCGGGGAAGGCGACGAAGGTGACCTGCAGCAGACCGGCGAACCCGGCCGCCTTGGAGGCGACCGACAGGTACGCCGCCACCGGGACCGGCGAGCCCTCGTAGGTGTCCGGCGCCCAGAAGTGGAAGGGGGCGGCCGAGACCTTGAAGGCGAAGCCCGTGACCACCAGGAACACCGCCATCACCGCGGCCGGCTCGTTGCCGAGCGTCTGCAGGCGCGACGCGATCTGCCCGAGGTTGAGGCTGCCGGTGAACCCGTATACCAGGCTCATGCCGAACAGCATCACCGCGGTGGACAGCACGCCGATCAGCAGGAACTTGAGCGCGCCCTCGTTCGAGCGGGCGTCGCCCTTGCGGAAGCCGGCGGCGATGAAGCCCGTTGCCGAGACGATCTCCAGCGACAGGAACAGCATCAGCAGGTCGCGCGAGGACGGCATCAGCAGCATGCCGACGAAGCTCGACAGCACCAGGAAGTAGAACTCACCCTGGTAGGCGGTTCCCTGGGCGATGTAGCGGCCGCTCATCAGCAGGACCAGGATGAGCGACCCGAGGAAGAGCCCCTTGAACAGCAGGGCGTAGTTGTCCACCACGAAGGACCCGCCGAAGGTGCTGCGGGTCCCCTGGCCCACCAGGGTCGCCAGCGCGATCGCGGCCGCGACGGTCCCCGCCAGCGCCAGGTAGTTGTCGATGACCTTGGCGCGATCATCCAGGAACAGGTCCACCACCAGCACCAAGATAGCCGTGCCGGCGAGCAGCAGCTCCGGAAGGATCGCGTGGAAGTCGATCGGCACCTTGCGGCTCCTCTACCTATTTCGACCCTCTACCAGACGCTTGCCCGGTAGCTATTTGAACAGGTCGGCGAACCAGCCGACGACGGCGGAGTTGGTGACGCCCAGGATCATCCGCGGCAGGAAGCCGAGGGCGACGATCAGCAGGATCAGGGGGGTCCAGGCGCTGTACTCGATCACGGCGACGTCGCCGAGCGCCTTGCCCTCCCAGCGGGCGGGCACGCGGCCCAGGTTGACGCGCTGCAGCAGCCACAGGAAGTAGCCGGCGGTGAGCAGCGTCCCGATCAGACCGACGACGGCCAGGGTGCGGAACAGCCCGACGTCGAGGCCGGGGGCCGGGTTCCAGGCCGCCAGCAGGGCGAGGATCTCGCCCCAGAAGCCGGCCAGCCCGGGCAGGCCGAGCGAGGCGATGCAGGCCAGCGTGAAGATGCTCGCCAGCCGGGGCATCGACTTGGCCATGCCGCCGCCCAGCTCGACGATGTCGCGAGTGTGGTAGCGCTCGTGGATCGAGCCGGCCAGGAAGAACAGCATCCCGGTGATCACGCCGTGGGCGACCATGCCGAACACGGCGGCGTTGATCCCGAGCGTGGTGAGCGTGGCGATGCCGAGCATCACGAAGCCCATGTGCCCCACCGACGAGTAGGCGATCAGCCGCTTCACGTCGCGCTGCGCCAGGCAGCAGAGCGACCCGTAGATGATGGCGATGCCCCCGAGGATCCCGATGGTCGGCGCCCAGGTGCGCGCGGCTTCCGGCAGGATCGAGATGCCGATGCGCACGAACGCGTAGGTGCCCATCTTCAGCAGGATGCCGGCCAGCAACACCGAGCCCACCGTCGGCGCCTCGGTGTGCGCGTCCGGGAGCCAGGTGTGCAGCGGCCACATCGGCACCTTGACGGCGAAGCCGATGCCCATGGCGGCGAAGACGATCGTGCCGAAGGTGCCGCCGAAGCGGGCGGCGCCCATGCCCTGCAGGGCCAGCATGTCGAAGGTCCGGCCGGCGGCGTCCGGGCCGCTCCTGAACCAGAGCGCCAGGAAGCCGAGCAGCATGATCACCGAGCCGATCAGCGTGTAGAGGATGAACTTGAACGACGCGTAGTCGCGCCGCGGGCCGCCCCACACCGCGATGAGGAAGTACATCGGGATGAGGACCAGCTCCCAGAACACGAAGAACAGGATCAGGTCCAGCGCGGCGAAGGTGCCGTTCATCCCCGTCTCGAGCGCCAGCAGCAGCGCCAGGAACGCCTTGGGGTTGTGCGGCTCCGGCAGGATGCGGGTGGAGTAGACCACGCAGAGGAACGTCAGCAGCAGCGACAGCACCAACAGCGGCAGCGCAATGCCGTCCACGCCGAGGTGGTAGCCGGCCCCTACCGAGGCGATCCAGGAGCGGTGGACCTCGAACTGCATGACCTTGCCGGCGCCATAGTCGAAGCGGGCGAGCATCCCCACCCCGACCAGCAACGGAAGGAACGTGAGCGCGAGCGCGACGCCCTTGCTGGCTCTCGCCGGCAGCAGGACGATGGCGATCGTGCCGACCAGGGGCAGGAAGACCGCCAGGCTCAGGGCCGAGCTGTCGAACCACTCCACGGCTTCAGCATTCCTCCTGTGTCGGGTCCCGCCGGGGGCGGCGGCACCGGGTTGGGGCTGGGCCGCTCCCGGCCCGGTCCCTCTATCTGCCGATCAACTGCGTCACCACCACCGCGAGGCCGACCACGCCGATGAACAGCGCGGCCGCGTACCACTGCACCTGGCCGCTCTGGATATAGCGCAGCCCGCGTGCCAGCCTGCGCGTCAGCAGCGCCGACCCGTTGACGATCCCGTCCAGCACGCGCTGGTCGAACCAGTAGGTGGCGGGGGCGAGCTGGCCGGTCACCGCCCGGACGAACACGCCCTCGTAGAGGTCGTCGAGGTAGTACTTGTGCTCGAGCAGGGTGTAGAGCGCCGGGACCCGCGTCAGGTACTCGCGCTCGGGCAGCCCGCGCCGGTACAGCGCGGAGCCCGCCAGGATCCCGGCCAGCGCCACCAGCGTGGTGAAGCTGACAAGACCCCAGTTCACCGCGACGGTGCCCTCGCTCGGCAGCAGCGTGGTCGAGATCCACTTGCCGATGTTGTTGGCGCCGACCAGCGGCGAGCCGACCACCCCGGCCACCACCGAGCCCGTGGCGAGCACCACCAGCGGCAGCAGCATGATGCCGTCGGCCTCGTGCGGCTGCCCCTGGCCGCGGTAGGCCCCGCCGAAGGCCAGCCACAGCATCCTGGTCACATACAGCGCGGTGAGGAAGGCGGTGAGCACCCCCACCACGAAGACGACCTGGGCGACGCCGATCGAGGTGGCCACGCCCTCGACCCCGCCGCCGAAGCCCACCCTCCAGGCCTGGGTCAGGATCTCGTCCTTGGACCAGAACCCGGCGAGCGGGATGATGCCGGCCAGCGCCAGCGCGCCGATGGTGAAGGTGGCGAAGGTCCACGGCATGACACGCCGCAGGCCGCCCATCTCGCTGAGGTTGTTGGTGTGGATCGTGTGGATGATCGCGCCAGCGGCGAGGAACAGCAGGGCCTTGAAGAACGCGTGCGTGAACAGGTGGAAGATGCCGGCGCTGTAGCCGCCCACGCCGAGCCCGGCCATCATGTAGGCGAGCTGGGACACGGTCGAATAGGCCAGCACCCGCTTGATGTCGTCCTGGATCAGCGCGAGCAGGGCGGCGATCAGCATGGTGAGGGCGCCGATCAGCGCGACCTCGTTGAGGGCGCCCGGCGACGCCTCGAACACCGGGTACATGCGGGCCACCAGGAACACGCCGGCGGCGACCATGGTGGCCGCGTGGATCAGCGCCGACACCGGGGTGGGGCCAGCCATGGCGTCGGGGAGCCAGGTGTGCAGCGGGAACTGGCCCGACTTGCCGATCGCGCCGCAGAACAGCAGCACCGCGCCGAGTGTGATGGTGCCGCTGGAGAGCCGGCCGCTGTGGGCCGCCTCGACGATCCCCGAGATCTTGAAGCTCCGGGTGGCCCAGAACAGCACGAAGATGCCGGCCATGAAGCCGAGGTCCCCGACGCGTGTTGTCAGGAACGCCTTGATCGCGGCGCGGGAGTTGGCGTGGTCCTCCCAGTAGTGGCCGATCAGGAAGTACGAGCAGACGCCCATGATCTCCCAACCGACCAGCAGCATCATCAGGTTGTCGGCCAGCACCACGATGAGCATGCCGGCGGTGAACAGCGACAGCATGGCGAAGAAGAAGGTGTAGCGCTCGTCGCCGCGCATGTAGGAGACCGAGTAGATCTGCACGAACAGCGAGATCGTGGTCACCACGAACAGCAGCACGGCGGCGAGACCGTCGACGGTGATGCCGATCGGGATGATGAGATTGGTCGATAGCGGCGCCCAGGTGGTGCCCGCGTGGTAGGCCGCGCCCCCGCCGACCGCTCGGGCCAGGATCACGATGGAAAGGACCCAGCTGACCCCGATGGCGAGGATGCCGATCGGGGCGCCCTTGCCCGGCGAGCGCTTGCCGGCGACCAGGACGACCGCCGACGCCAGCAGCGGCAGGGCGGGAACGAGCCAGGCCAGCGTCACCATCTGAGCAGGTCCACCTCGTCGACGTTGACGGTCTCCCGGTTGCGGAAGATCAGCAGGACGATCGCCAACCCGATGCCCACCTCGGCAGCGGCCACGGCGATCACGAACAGCGCGAAGACCTGACCGGCCAGGACCTTGTCGTGGAGGAAGGCGTTGAACGCGATCAGGTTGATGTTCACCGCGTTGAGCATGAGCTCGATGCTCATCAGGACCATTACCGCGTTGCGCCTCGCCAGCACCCCGTACACCCCGGCGCTGAACAGGAAGGCGGCGAACACCAGCGGGTAGAGCAGTCGCATCAGCCAGCTCCTAGAGCCTGTTTCCATTCGGGGGGGAGCCCGAGACGGGGCGATCCACCGGGACCCGACCCACCGGGGCACCCCCTCGGGGTTCCCCGGACCCCTCCGGCCCCCGAACCCCCCCATCGGGTACTTTGCCTGGATCCCAGATCATGGGTGAGCAACGCGGTCGGGTAGGTTCGCCGTGCACAGTGTCCATAGCAACTAGCTCCTAGTCGCGGCGGGCGAGGACGATGGCGCCGACCAGGGCGGCGAGCAGCAACAGGCTCACGGCCTCGAAGGGCAGGACGAAGTTCCTGAACAGCGAAGTGCCCAGGGCGGCAGTGGCGGTGCCGGCGCGGTTGACGATCCGGTCCCCGCCGAAGGCCCTGACCAGAAAGACGGTGAGCATAGCGAAGAAGCCGCCGCCGACCACCAGGGCGCCGATCCGGGCGCGCACGCTGTTGTCGAGCACCCGCCGGCCCACCGGCGCGCGCGTGAGCATGATGCCGAACAGGATCAGCACCACGATCGCGCCGACGTAGATGATCACCTGCACGAAGGCGATGAACGGCGCGGCCAGCAGCAGGTAGATGCCGGCGACGCTGGCCAGGGCGACCACCAGGTACAGCGCGGCGTGGACGATGTTGCGGCTGGTCACCACCAGCAGGCCGCCGGTGCCGCCGATGACCGCGAGGACGAGGAAGGCGACCTCCTGCCCGGTCATGCCTCGCCACCTGCCTCGGCAGTGAGCTTGGCGCGCGCCTCGGCCTTGGCCTTGCGCATGTAGGCGGCCTTGGCCTTGGCCCGGGCCGTGCGCTCCGGCTCGCCAGAGGCGATCAGCCGGTCGTAGGTCTCCTGGTCGATCCCCGGCTCGACGTGGACGTCCGGCGCCCTCGCCGGTGCGGCCGGCGCTGCGGGGGCTGCCT
>JBKPDO010000334.1:0-13576 GCA_046727955.1 bacterium
AGGACCAGCGAGACGACCAGCGCCCGGCGGGTCTCATACGGCCGGCTCCGCAGCGCCACATGCAGGATCGCCCAGGCCACCAGCCACACCCCCACCGCCATGATCGTCTTGCCCGACAGCGGCCCCACCCGGTCGCTCCACACCAGCCAGTCCTTGACCCCCGTGCTCGCCTCCGCCAGGGTCGTCACCACGCCCAGCGCCGCCGCGCCGATTCCGCCGGCGATGATCGCCGCCGCGATCGGCCCCTCCGGCTTGTCCGGGAACTGGATGCGCTCAAGGCGCTCGGCGGCCGGGCGCTGCTCGACTGCGTCTGCCATGACGTCCGCCTCCTACTTGACCGGGGCGACCTTGGTGATGAAGGCACCAAACGCCCCCGCGATCCCCGCGAACACAAACGCCAGCACGAACAGGGTGATCGCGGTCCGGCGCACGCGCTCATGGCGGATGAGGTTGGTGCCGTAGTACAGCACGATGAAGGCGACCACGGTCGCCAGGATCGGGCTGATCCAGGCGATGTGCTCCTTCCACTCCATGCCGAACTCGTGCCAGTCCTTGGTGCTGGGGTTGGCCAGCAGCTGCGAGCGGGCGCTGCTGGGGCCCTTGGCCCGATACCACGGGTAGACAATCCAGGTGCCGCTGATCACTGTCAGCCAGGCGACCATCGCCATGGCGACCACGCCGATCTTGAGCCGGCGTAGCCGCTCGACCACCCCCTCGGGCGTGATCAGCGCGGGCCTGAGGCTGTACAGGCCGGCCAGCCCGCCGGCGAAGGCGAGCAGGAACAGCGCGCCCAGCCCCATCCCGTGGATGAGGCCCCACCACTCCCGGTAGGTGAAGCTCATACGCCTCCTCCCCTCTCCGCGGATCTGCGAAGCAGCAGCCGGATTATCCTCCACCAGCGTCGATCGCCCATCACCCGATGGGGCTGTCGGTCGGCATGCTCGATGCTGCGGCCGGAACCCGAGTGCACGTCTGCGGCGCATGCCTACCCCGAGCGTGGCACCGACCAGGGCAGACGGCCCATCGGGCTGATGGGAGACCTCGGTCTGGGCCCACGCCGCCCGCCTCAGCCTTCAGCGTTTCACTGCTCGGCGACGTGTCCGTGATGGGGTGCCACAAGCCGTCGAGCTCGGGCTCGGCGAGGGCGTTCGGCTCGAGCTGGTCCAGGTCCAGGCCGACCGCTTCGGTGATTTCCCCGATGACCGAGGACGACTTGAAGGACTTGCCCGCTGACGGTCTGTTTACGGACGACACCAGGTCGGGCGCCGCTCTTCTCTCCAACCAGGACTGGTGGAAAGGCGTAGGTGTGGTGGCGGCGGTGGCGTCGGCGTTGCTGCTCATCGTCTACCTCCACCCGCTCACGGTTCTCGGCCTGGTGATCGACGCGTTCGTTTTGTCGCTCGTGATCTGGCGCTGGCCCTCCGCAAGCTTCCCCGGGGAGTGATCGGCCAGACAGCGCGCAATCCAGCCCCTGGACGCGCCGCCGCAGGTTGTCATGGAGAAGGTCGCCCGCCGACGGGACCGGTGCCGCCGTCCACGGCCGGGCAACCGACACGGGCGCATCGGGGGCCAGGTCCAGCAGCGCGCCGAAGGCAGCCACTCCCGCCACGCCGTCGGCCATGGCGTGACGCGCCCGCAAGAACAGGCCCAGCCGTTGCTGTGGCAGGCCGGGCAGGAACCACACCTCCCACAGCGGCCGGGCCGGATCCAGGTGTCGCCGGCGCAGCTGCTCACACGCCGCCAGCAGCTGGGCTTGGTCAGCGGGAGCTGGGGGCGGGAAGACCCGGACGCGGTCGGCCAGGTCGAAGGATGGCGCGTCGACCCACAGGGGCCAGCCCAGCCCACGCCGGGGCCGGTAGAGGAGCTGCCGGAAGCGCGGGACGAGCTGCAGCCTTGCTCGAGCTGCCGGCGGATCGCCTCGATCCGGACGTGACCGTCGTGGTCGAGCAGCCCGGGGCCGTCAAGGACGGCGAGCGCGCCGATCTCCCCCGGCCAGCCGAAATCGTCCCACCAGAGTGCCCCAGGTCGAGGACCACCAGCCGCACCCCGCCGCGCTCCAGCATCCGGATCGCCTCAGCACCGGAGCCGGTGGTCCAGACCGCGTGCCCGGCGCGTTCCAGTTAGCGGCGCAGCAGCTCGCGGATCTCGCGGTCGTCCTCGACGACCAGCACTGTCTGGTTCACGGCGAAGGTGCACACCGCCATCGTGGGCACCGTCGAGGCCAACGGCGGAGGTGCCGACGCAGATCTCCACCGACAGCACCCAGCCACTGGCCGCGCACCCACAACGGGTGTGCGGCCTTGCTGCTGCCGCCGATCACCTGTGCGGCGCGCTATCTCGTCATGTCAGGCGAGGGAGAGGAACAGCTGCTCCAGCCGGGCCTGGTCGCCTGACGATTCCTCGCCGGCCGCTCGCGCGGCTATGCATTCCTGGAGCCCGCTGGCGATGAGCTTGAAGCCGGCGCGGTCCAGCGCGCGGGAGACCGCGGCGAGCTGGGTGATGACGTCGGCGCAGTCGCGGCCTTCCTCCAGCATGCCGATAATGCCCGCAGCTGGCCCTCGGCGCGGCGCAGCCGCCTGATCGTGTCGCTGACAGCCTGACAGCGCTCTGGTCGAGCTGCATGCTCCCTCGCGCTGTGCCGGTCCTGCCCCGCGATCGGTCCCCGGGCGGGTCACCCGCTCGCTCCGGCCGCCCGCCACCGCACCGACACGGCCAGGACACCCCCAACCGGTATCTGCTCGAGTGGATGCGGGTCGGCTCAGCATGGGGTCGTGGTTGCGCCGCGCTGGTTGTCGCGCAGGCAGGCGGGTGGCAGGTGGAACCAGCGCAGCCGCTCGAAGTCGTCGGGTAGGCCGGTCGGACTCTGGTCGAGCGGGTCGGGCCGGCTGGCCAGCACGGTCTGTGCCTGCGCCAGGTAGCCGGCCAGGGCGTCCTCTCCGGCGGTCGCCCACGACCCGGGGCTGGTGAGTCCGACGTCGGGGTCGTAGCGCACCTGCGCCAGGCGCAACGGCGGCTCGGCCGGTGCGCTGCGGTGCTGCCACAGGCCGGTGTGCGGGTCGAACCGGTAGTCGCCCAGCAGCCGGTGCCCGTAGCTGGCGACCAGGTCGACGGCGTCGATCAGGTAGTCGCGGACGGTGTCGGAGATGAAGTAGTTGAAGCTCACCCGCACCCAGCCGGGCTTGACGCCCTCACAGCCGCGGCCCACCTCCTCGCGCAGCGCATGCGATCGCTGCGCGTTGATCGCCAGCAGCCGGTGGCCGTAGGGTCCCGCGCAGGAGCAGCCACCGCGCGCCTGGATGCCGAACAGGTCGTTGAGCAGGGCCACGACAAAGTTGTGGTGCAGGTAGCGCTCCTTGACCTGGATACGGAAGGAGACGATCGACAGGCGCCGGGCGTGCGGGTTGCCCAGGATCTCGATGTGCGGGTTGCGCTGCCAGCGGTGCAGCGCGCGGCGCCACAGCCGCTCCTCGCGCGCCTGGATCAGGTCGGTGCCGACCGCCTGCTTGAGCCCCACGACCAGCCCCGCGCGGATCGACTCCACGATCGCTGGGGTGCCGCCCTCCTCCCGCGCGACCGGGTCGTCCAGATAGCGGTGGCCGATCGGGTCGACGAAGGCGACCGTGCCGCCCCCCGGCGCGGTGGGCACGCGGTTGCGGACTAGCTCACGGCGGACCACCAGCACCCCCGGGGTCTGCGGGCCGCCGATGAACTTGTGCGGGGAGAAGAAGATCGCGTCCTTGTGGTCGCCACGACCAGGGGCGCTTTGGGCCATGCGGATCGGCACGTAGGGTGCGGCCGCGGCGTAGTCCCAAACCGACAGCGCGCCGTGGCGGTGCAGCAACGCGGCGATGCGGTCGGTGTCGGAGAGGATGCCGGTCACGTTGGAGGCGGCCGAGAAGCTGCCGATCCGCAACGGCCGGCCCGCAAAGCGCACCAGCTGGGCCGCCAGTTCGGCGAGGTCGACGTGGCCGTCGGGGTCGGCGCCGATGACCACCACGTCGGCGATCGACTCGCGCCAGGGCAGCTCGTTGGAGTGGTGCTCGAACGGCCCCACGAACACCACCGGCCGCTCCGCCGGCTGGATCTGATCGCCGAGCCGCCAGCGCTCGGCCAGCCCGGCCGGCAGCCGCAGCTCCAGGATGCCGACCAGCTTGTTGACCGCGGCGGTGGCCCCGGACCCGCAGAAGATCACCAGATGATCATCGGTGGCGCCGACCGCGTCGCGGATCAGCCGGCGGGCGTCCTCGCGCAGCCGGGTGGTCTGCAGCCCAGTACCCGAGCTCTCGGTGTGGGTGTTGGCGTAGCGCGGCAGCACCTGCTGGCGGACGAACGCCTCGATGAAGTCCAACGAGCGGCCTGAGGCGGTGTAGTCGGCATAGGTGATCCGCCGGGGGCCGTAGGGGCCGGCAAGCACCTGGTCGTCACCGATGACGCCACGCCGGACCCGCTCCAGCAGCGCCGTGGTGACCGGTTCCCCGACGGGGGCTGGCGCCTGCACGACCGTGCTGCTCACAGCGACCTCCTGGCGGCGACCTCCTGGCGGCGACCGGCCCGCTGCCGGCGGCGGGATGCCGTCCAACCCTGAGCGTGCTCCCTGGCAGGGCGCTCGTCTGGGGCTGTTGGTCCCGCTGCGTACGGGACCCTCGTCGGTGTGTTGCATGCCAACGGCGCGGGCCGGTCGATCCAGGGACGTCGCGAAGGACCATTGTCGGCTCGTCAGCTCCATACCGGCCGGCCGCCGCCGCCCTGCTCGCCGGCACCGGCCGGGACGTCGTCGCGGTCGACGGCGGGTTCGGCAACGCCGCCCGGCCCGCCTCCCCTGGAGCATGCCGGTCGGGACTACCATCCACCGAAACAGGCTGGCATGGCCGGGTGATACGGGGGTGCGCTGTGGCTGCGAAGGTCTTGGTGCTTGGGTGCAACTTCGCCGGGCTGACTGCGGCCCTGGCGGTCAAGCACGAGCTGCAGGGCGGCGTCGACGTCACTGTGGTCTCCAAGTCCGACCGGTTCGTGTTCAACCCGTCGTTCATCTGGATCCCGTTCGGCAGGCGCAAGCCCCAGGACATCACCTTCCCGGTCGCCCCGACCTTCGAGTCCCACGGGGTGGAGTTCGTCCACGACGAGGCCGTCCAGATCGACAGCCAACACCAGAACGTGAAGACCTCCAAGGGCACCCACGCCTACGACTATCTGGTGATCGCCACCGGTTACCTGGAGGACTTCTCCCCAATTCCCGGTGCCGGGCCCGGCGGCCCCGCCCACGCCATCACCTCCCTGGAGGGCGCGCTGGCCGCCGCTGACGGCTGGAAGCGCCTGCTCGCCGACCCCGGGCCGGTGGTGGTCGCCGCCGCGCAGGGGACCGGGTGCTTCGGAGCCGCCTACGAGTTCGTCTTCAACGTCGCCTACCAGCTGCGCAGGCACGGGCTCAAGCAGCGGGTGCCGATCAGCTACGTGACCGCCGAGCCGTTCCTGGGCCACTTCGGGATCGGCGGCCTGCCCGGCGGGGAGCGGCTGCTGGGGATGTTCCTCAAGCGCACTGGGATCCAGGCCGTCCTCAACACCTCGATCGAGGAGGTCGTGCCGGGCGAGCTGCGGCTGGCCGGTGGGCGCCGGCTGCCGTTCCGCTTTGCCGTGGTCGTGCCGCCGTTTGTGGGGGCTGAGGTGGTGCGGGCCTCGGGCCTGGGCAACCCGGGCGGCTTTGTCGAGGTGGAGGACACCTACCAGACCAAGGTGGCCCCCAACGTCTACGCGGTGGGGATCGGCACGGCCGTGAGCGTGCCCTGGCAGACGGCCACCCCGGTCGGGGTGCCGAAGACGGGCTTCCCGGCCGAGACGATGGCGCACGTGGCCGCCAGCAACATCGCCGCCCAGATCCGCGGCCAGCAGCCGGCCAGGCGGGAGTCGTTTGCCGAGATGCCGGCGGTGTGCATCATGGACGCCGGCAACAACGGTGTGGTGATCCTGGCCGACCGGATGCTGCCGCCGCGCAAGCACGGCGTGATGATCCCCGGTCCCCAGTCGCACGCGGCCAAGGTGGCGTTCGAGAAGTACTTTTTGTGGAAGACCCGGCACGGCTACGTCGGCCTGCCATAGCGACTCCTGCCCGATCTTCGGCATGGCCTGCTGGCGTGCAGGAATGCAGCATCCTTCCAGGCCGTTGATACCCTAGGGGGTATTTCGTCTCTCGGAAGGTGGTCGTCGTGGCGACGGTGGAGCTGACCAAGGACAACTTCGACGAGGTCACCAGCGGCAACGACATGGTGCTGGTCGATTTCTGGGCGGCCTGGTGCGGGCCGTGCCGGTGGTTCGCGCCGGTGTTCGAGCGGGCCGCGGAGCGCCACGGTGACGTCGTCTTCGGCAAGGTCGACACCGAGGCGCAGCAGGAGCTGGCCGCCACGTTCGGGATCATGTCGATCCCCACGCTGATGATCATCCGCGACAAGGTCGTGCTGTACGCGCAGCCCGGCGCGCTGCCCGAGCCGGCCCTGGAGGACCTGATCGCCAAGGCCAGGGCGATCGACATGGACGACGTCCGCCGGCGTGTGGCCGAGCAGGCCGCCAGCGCCTGACGCGGCGGGTCACTGCGATGGAACGCCAGGACTGGGATCGCCGCTACCGCGGCAGCGAGCTGGTCTGGACGGCGCAGCCGAACCGGTTCGTGGCCGACGAGCTCGGCGAGCTGCCGCCGGGACGGGCGCTGGATCTGGGCGCCGGTGAGGGCCGCAACGCCGTGCGGCTGGCCGAGCGCGGCTGGCGGGTGACCGCGGTCGACTTCTCACCGGTGGCCCTGGACAAGGCGCGGCGGCTGGCGCGGGCTGGCGCGGGCACGCGGTGTCAGCGTGGACTGGGTGCTTGAGGACCTGCGCGACCACCAGCCAGCGCCGGCCGCCTACGACCTGGTCCTGGTGGCCTACGTGCAGCTCTTGCCGCCCGAGCGCGCCCGGATGGTCCGTGGCGCGGTCGCCGCGCTGGCACCGCACGGCGCGCTGCTGGTGGTCGGCCACGACCTGGCCAACCTCGCAGAGGACGACCCGGTTGGGCTCTCTTCGTCACACCGATGCAGCAGGCGGCGGAACGGTGCGCGCCCCGGGGCTGGCCGCCCGCGGTGGCGGTCTTCAGGCGCCTGCCGGGGAGGCCAGCCGCTGGCGCAGGACCAACCGGGCCCGGCGGAGGATGGAGCGGGCCGCGGGGACGGTGATGCCCATGGCGCCGGCCACCGCCTCGGCCCGCAACCCCAAGCCGTCCTTGAGCAGCAGGGCGGTGCGGTAGTGGTCGGGGATGGTCGCCAGGGCCGCCAGCACCTGGTGGCGGGTCTCGGCCTCGATGGCCGCCTCCTCTGGGTCCGGCGCTTGGGCCTGGGGCCCGGGGGGTGAGTGCTCGGCGGTGGCGGCCTGCTCCAGCATGGCCTCAAGCGACAGCGGCCCCTTGCGGCGGCGCAGCAGGCGGCACTCGTTGGTGGCGATGCGGTGCAGCCAGGTCCGCAGGCTGGCCTCCCAGCGGAACTGGTCGAGGTGCTGGGCAGCTTTGAGCAGGGCGCTGTGGGTGACGTCCTCGGCGTCCTGGCGGTGGCGGCACAGCTGGGTGGCCAGGCGCCAGACGTCCTGGCGGTATCGCCATACCGGCTCGGCCGGCGCCGTCGTCTCCTCCACGGCCCGCAGTGTAGCCCGGGACCTCCCCGCTGGTGGGCGCACCGATCCGGGCGCTCGGGGCATCAGTAAACCAACGGCAAGCCAGCCACCAGACAAACGGGAGTGAGGACGATGGCGGAGACCGACGAGGTCACGGTCACGATGGCGCTGCAGGACGGCTACCGGTTCCTGGTCGACCTCCAGCAGGAGGGCGTGGCCGGCCTGCTGCTGGACGAGCCGGAGCCCCTGGGTGGGGGCCGGGGACCCAACGCGGCCCGCGTGCTGGCCGCGGCCGTGGGCAACTGCCTGTCGGCCAGCGCCCTGTTCTGCCTGCGCAAGGCCAGGGTGGACGTGCGCGGCATGCGGACCACCGTGGACGCCTCCCTGGTGCGAACCGGGCGGGGGCGGCTGCGGGTGGGCGCGATCGGGGTGCGGATCCGCCCGACGGTGGCCGCGGCGGACCTCGGCCGCATCGGCCGGTGCCTGGCGCTGTTCGAGGACTATGAGGACTATTGCGTGGTGACCCAAAGCGTCCGCGATGGCCTGGACGTCGCGGTCCGGGTCGAGCCCGCCGTGGCACCCGGCTCCGCACCGATGGGCGATGACCGGCCTGCCGCCGCCCCAGGGGGGGGACTCGGGGCGCTGGCGTTGTCGGTGCGCTCGCTGCTGGACGGGTTCGGCATCGGCGCGGGCTTGGCCCTGTCCCGAGCATCGGCGCGGTGGTGCTGGTCGCCGTGGTGAGCCACGACTTCGCCGACGGCATGAACACGATCGCGTTCGTGCTCGCCCAGGGCAGTCCCGTGCGGCCGGCCAGGCGGTGGCTGCTGGTGGACGCGCTCGCCCCGGAGGTGGGGGCGCTGCTCGGCGCGGCCGTTCCCCTGTCGACGCACGCATACGGTCTGGGTCTGGCCGCCTACGCTGGCATCGTCCTGGCCATCGGGGTGGGGGCAGCGCTGCGTGCGTAGCGGGCGCGGCGGTCCAGCAGCTCGGCGATCGAGGCCAGGGGTAAGGCCGCAGGGGTGTCGGGGTCGACCTGGCAGCCTTGGCGGGCGAGCTTGAGCAGCTCGCCGCCGGGCTGGCCTTGCAGCATCCGTCCAAGCGCAGCGGCGAGCAGGATGAAGACGCGCTCCAGCAGCAGCGGGGTTGGCGGTGCTGGTTGGGGCGGCGGTGGGCCGAAGTCGAGCGGGTCGTCGCCGGCCAGCAGCCGTTCCAGCTGGCCGCCCGCGATGGCGGTGATCTGCGCGGGGTCCAGACCGGCGTGGAAGGCGCGGCGTATGGCGACGGTTGCCGCGGCGGCGGTGGTGCCATGGTGCCATAGGGACGTCGGAGCCGAACAGGATCTGCCCCCGCCCCGCTGTCGCCCGGCTGGCGCTGTTCGACGCGGGTGGGCTGGCTGGCCGCCCGGCTGCGGTCGTCGTCGCTTTCGTCAGGCAACCCGCAACGCAGTGCCGAGCAGGTCACGGATCGACACCATGCCGACCACCGCGCCGGCCTCCAGCACGGGTAGGTGCCGGCACTCCAGCTCCAGCATCGCCAGTACCACCTCGTGCACGTCGGTGTCCAGCTCCACCGACACCGGCTGGGTCGTCATGTAGTCGGCGACCGTGGTCAGCTTGGGATCGGCCCCCCAGGCGATCGCGCGTGCCAGGTCGCGCTCGGTGAAGATCCCGACCAGGTCCCGGCCGGCCAGCACGGCCAGCGACCCGACCTGGTGGTCGTGCATCCGCGCGGCCGCGTCCGTCAGCAGTTCGTCCCCGGCCACCACCACGACCCCGGGACGGTAGATCGATCGCACCTGCATCGTCCTCACCTCACTCAAGGCCGCCTCTTGGCCTCTTGGCAGGCTCCGTGCCCTCGGGCCGACCCTACGGGCAAAGCGGCGGCTGCGGGCAGGGGCTGCCGGCCCGGCCCGCGAGTGCCGTTCGGCCCTGCCGACCTGCGGGGTGTCGAGAATGTCGTCTGTCGGGTTGACCTGCGGCTTCGCCTTGGGCTGGAAGTCCGCGATGCCGGCCCGCTCGACCCGCCTGCTGCGTCAGCCGCTGCACCGTACGCCGACCCGGGGCAAGCTCGGCGGCGACCTCGACGAGCAGCCACTCCCGTCAGATCAGCCGATCGGCCAGGTACGCCCGCACGTCGGCGAAGCCAGGCTCGATCACCTGCGTGGCGACACGGCCAGAACTTCGACCGCCCTCTGAGAGGGCTTCGGCGCCTCAGGGCAGCTCGATGTGGGCTTCCACGCCGAGCTGGCGCTTGCCAAGAATGGGAGAGCGATCACCTCGCGCGTGGTCCCATGCTTGTTCCCATGCTTGCTGTGCACTCAGCTTGCCACTGTGATAATCCAAACACCCTGCCCCAGCATTTCCGCTGGTAGATAGCCCCGTGATCCGGTTGCCAGGGCATCACGGCAAGGTCCGCCGCGATGGCGATCGCGTAGAACGATTGTGACGCGCGGCGCCAGTGAACAGTCGCAGGTTCGGACCGTGGGGCAGGGCACGTCCCAGCCCCGCGAACCGCCGTGCGCCGAAACGCACAGGTCAGCCTGGCATCCCCACTGTGCGGGTTGGCTGCCTAAACGAGATACGAACGAGCGGGTGCAGCGCCGCTGCTCCGGCGTGGTACCTGCGGGGATCCTCTTCTGGAGCCGATGACAGCGCACCGGCCCTCGGTCGGGTGGCTTGGCTGCGAGCCCTTGACTCGATGTGCTTCGTGTTGGAGTTGTTCCGGCTGGGGCGGGGGAGCTGGCCGCTTGGTGATCCTTCGGAGCCACTGGGCGACGAAGATCCACCGAACGGTGGGTGACTGCGGGTCGGGTAGGTGACTGCGGGTCGCGCCTCACACGGTGATGACGACCTTCCCCCGAGCGTGGCCCTGCTCGAGATGGCGGATGGCCTCAGGGAGCTCGCTCAGCGGGTAGGTCCGGTCGATCACCGGGGTGACCTTGCCTGCTTCGATGAGTTCGGTGAGGGCGAGCAGATCGTGCTGGTTCAGGTTGGCATGGACCGTGCGGATGCGTTGCGGCACCAACGGTGCCATCACCCGCGCCTGGATGATCCGGCCCACGCCCCCGATCCAACGGCCCGGCGTGTTGGCGTTGGGGACGAGGGTTCCCTTGCGCGTCAGCGCGCGCCGGCAGTGCGACAGCCGATGATTGGCGACGTTGTCGAGGACGACGTCGAACCGCCCTCGTTCTCGGGTGAAGTCTTCCTTGGTGTAGTCGATGACCGCGTCGGCGCCGATCGACCGGACCAGGTCGACGTTGCTGGTGCTGCACACGCCGGTCACTGTGGCCCCGAGCGCCTTGGCGATCTGGACGGCGAAGGTGCCTACGCCGCCGGACGCGCCGTTGATCAGGACCTTGTGTCCTGGCTGCACCTGCGCCGTGTCGCGCAGCGCCTGCAGGGCCGTGATCGCGGCGAGGGGCACGGCGGCGGCCTGCTCGAAGGTGATCGTGGCCGGCTTGGGGACGACCGAGTCGCGGGGGGCGCGGGCGTACTCGGCGAAGGCGCCGCCGACGGAGGCGCCGTAGCAGAATCCGAAGACCTCCTCGCCCGGGCGCAGCTCGGTGACCTTCGCACCGACCTCGGTGACCGTGCCGGCGACGTCGGACCCTCGGACGCCGTGCCTTGGTCGGCGGAGCCCGCCGTAGAGGCGGCTGATGTAGGGGACGCCGCGCATGAGGACGTGGTCGGGGTAGTTGAGGCCGGCCGCGTGGACGCGGAGCAGCACCTCGTCGTCCCCGACGGCCGGTTTGTCGATCTCCTCCACGGCGAGGACGTCCGGGGGGCCGTACCGGTGGTGGACGGCCGCCTTCATCGTGGTCGCGTGAGCGTGGGATGGCTGTTCCGCGACGCTCGCGGGACGGGTTTTCGAGGCCATGACTCCTCCTTCGTCGGGCCAGGTCGTGATCACGAACTGCGGCTGGAGTGTTAGGCCACAGTTATCACTACATTCCCCTTCTTGTGCCCTTTGTCGGCATACCTGTGAGCCTCGGCCATCTGTTCCAGGGGATAGCACCTATCGATGACCGGCTTGAGCCTTCCCGCTTCAACCAGCTGCTTGAGCAAAACCAAGTCTTCGGTCAGCATCTTTGGCGTCCCCTGATCCACTGACACATATGCCCCATCTGGGGCCAGGGCCTTCCTGCAATCCGCTCTTGAAGGGGGGTTCACCCGATCTCCCACGGCGACAAAGATGAGGTCATAACGCGCACCCTTGTTCGTGAAGTCAGTCTTCGTGTAGTCGATCACCGCATCGGCGCCCAGGGATCTCACCAATCCCAGATTCGCGGTGCCGCAGACCCCGGTGACTTCTACCCCGAAGTGCTTGGCGAGCTGCACCGCAGACGTCCCCACCGCCCCGGAGGCTCCATAGACCAGCACTTGTTGCCCGCTGCGGATCGTGCCCCTTCTGAGGAAGTGCAAGGCCAGCAGGCCCCCATACGGAATGGCGGCGGCTTCCTCATGGCTCAGATTGGACGGTTTTGGCGCCAGCACGCCGCCTTCTGGTAGGCACTTGTACTCGGCATACGCGCCAAACGCGAAGCGATCAAACCCAAACACCTGGTCACCTTCTTTGAAGGATTTGACAGCCTTGCCTACAGTCTCTACCTCTCCTGCCAGCACCATGCCGAGGACGGGCCTTCTTGGCCTGGTGATGCCCACCACCAATCGCGCCGGGATCCACATCGAGGCGGGGAGATTGAAGCTCCGGACGATGCAGTCGCTCGATGTCACCGCTGTCGCGTGGATCTTGATGCGCACTTCATCATGCTTGGGAGCGGGCTTGTCAAGCTCCCTGAGCTGAAGCACTTCCGGTGGCCCGTATTTGGTGCACACAACGGCCTTCATCTGCATGCCTCTCCTTCAGTTCGCCAAACGATCAACCAGCTCCCGATATTGCCGGAAGTCCTTAACGGTCAGGCGCACACGGTGCTCCCAACGCCATATACCGGCGTGTCGATGCGGCGTCTGCCAACCGCCGCGCGGGTCGTCTGACCTGGGGATCTTGAACTCCACTCCGCACCGCCAGCTCCAGCAGGTGCTCCCCAAGGAACGGGTCGTTGGCCACCAGCGCCTCCGCCTGCGCTGTGGATTCGGTCTCGAAGGTGAGCAGCCCTGCTGACCGGTCCGCAAACGGTCTCCAAGGGGCCGTGCAGCTGCAGCCCCCGCCAGGACGAGGCGTGCTTGGGCGCCGCCGCCCGCACGCGATCAGACGCGTCCCCCATGAGGTCCAAGTCCAGGACTCGCATCCAGCTCGCCGGTTCGCCTACGTCGCCATCGAGGACGTGCCGCGGCGGTAGCCCAGCAGCACCAGCACCGCCACGACCGTCGTCGCGCGATAGCCGTTGCACACGGCGCTGCTGGTGACGCCGGACCAGACCAGCCCCAGGAACGGCAGCACCGGCAGCACGATCGCCGCCGCCGTCTCGGAGGCGTTCCGCCGCCCCATGCCCCGGTGAAGCATCCAGGCCACCACCGGGATGCTCATCCCGGCCGCCATCGCCAGCAGGATCTGCGTCGGGTACAGGACGGTCACCTGCTCATACGCCGTGAGCCCGATGACGCTGGCGAAGCTGGCGCCGGTGGCGATCGCCCCGACCACCATGGCCGATGGCCGCCAGCAGCTCCAGGAAGTGCCGCCACAACGGCGACAGGTGCCACTGGTGAGCGACCTGGGGCGGGCGGGCTCGGGGTGGGTCCACCTGCCGGGCCGGCTCGACCGCGGCGGCGCGAGCCTGGGTGGGAGCGTGGGGTTGGGCCATGACGACTACCTCCTCCTGCTTGTCTGCCCACGTGATACCCCAGCCGCCCTGTGCAGGTCCGAGCCGCCGTGGCGGACCGTCGCGAAGCCGATGCCGGTCCCGCCCACCACCGTGGCGAAGATGGCGACCAGGGCCACCGGCGTCACCGCCACTCGCAGCCGGCGGCGCCGCGCCCGTGCCTGGCCCG